>JBDTDI010000107.1:0-5082 GCA_039923155.1 Mycobacteriaceae bacterium
CGGTTCGGTCACCGGCACCACCGAGCGTGCGGTGCTCGGGATCGCCGTCGTCATCGTCCTGGTGGCGGTCGGGGAGACGGCGGGGGTGCTGCTCGGGCGGGCGGTGCGGGCAAGCCTGCGGAGCCGCAGCGTGCGCTCGGTGGACAGCGTCCTCGGAGCCGTCGTGCAGGCGGCGGGGGTTCTCGTGGTGGCATGGCTGCTGGCGGTGCCGCTCGCGTCGGCGGCGGGAACCCCGCTGGCGTCGGCGGTGCGCTCGTCGAAGGTGCTGGCCGGGGTCAACGACGTGCTCCCGGTGCAGGCCCAGCAGCTGCCCGCCGAGTTCGGCGCGCTGCTGGACACCACCGGGCTGCCGGCCGTCCTCGGTCCCTTCGCCCGCACTCCCGTCGCGGCGGTGGCCCCGCCGGATCCCGCCCTGGCCGGCGCCGGCCCCGTCACCGGGTTGCGGGCCAGCGTGCTGAAGATCCGCGCTCTGGCGCCGTCGTGCTCACGGGGGCTGGAAGGTTCCGGCTTCGTGGTGGCCCCGCAGCGGGTGATGACCAACGCGCACGTGGTCGCGGGCACCGACGAGGTGGGCGTGCAGACCGGGGCCGGCCTGCTGCGGGCGAGCGTGGTGCTCTACGACCCCGAGACCGACCTCGCGGTGCTGGACGTGCCCGGGTTGAGCGCGCCCACCCTCGCCCTGGCCCCGGACGTCGCCCGTTCGGGAACGTCGGCGGTGGTGCTCGGCTACCCCCTCGACGGCCCCTACACGGCGTCACCGGCCCGGATCCGGGACGACTTCACGCTGCGCGGGCCCGACATCTACGACTCGCGGACGGTGAGCCGCGACGTGTACACGATTCGGGGCCAGGTGCGCAGCGGGAACTCCGGCGGGCCGATGGTCGACAGCGAGGGCCGGGTGCTCGGGGTCGTCTTCGGGGCCGCGATCGACAGCCCGGACACCGGCTTCGTGCTGACCGCCACCGAGGTCGCCGACGAGGTGGCCTCGGCCCCGACCCTGGCCGCGCCCGTCAGCACGGGCGCGTGCACGGCCTAGGTTTGCTCCGGGTGTTGCCCCTCACACCCGGCCCAGCAGCTCGGCCAGCGCCGCGTTGGTGATGTCGGGCGCCTCCTGGTGTGGAAAGTGGCCCACCCCCTCGAGCACTCGCAGCTCGCCCGCCGGCGCCCAGCCTGCGGATGCTCGCGCCGTGGCGGGCAGCAGGCACACGTCGAGCGCACCGTGCAGCGCCAGCACCGGCACCGCAACCGGCGCTGCCAGGTCGGCGGCGAACCGACGCCCCTCCGAGCGGACCTGGCTGCGCAGCGCCCACCGGTAGTACTCCATCGCCGAGTGCACCACGCCCGGGATGAGCATGGCGCTGCGGTTGCGCGTGCACACCTCGACGAAGTCGTCCGTGTCGGGCCAGGCGGGACCGGACCAGCGCCGCAGGATGTCCTCGATCGCAGCGCCGTCCTGACTCACCAGCACCCGCTCGGGCCGCCACGGCAGCTGGAACCCGACGGCGTAGCTCGACGCGCGGCCCTGGGTCAACGGATGGCGGCGCACGGCCCGACGCAGCGCGACCGGGTGCGGGGCGCCGAGCACCCCCAGGCCGCTGACCAGCCGCGGGTGCAGGGCGGCGGCGGCCCACGCGATCAACCCACCCCAGTCGTGGCCGACGAGCACCGCGCGGGGCGCGCCGAGGGCCCGCACCAACCCGGCCACGTCGCCGGCAAGGGTCCAGCCGTCGTAGCCGCGAGGGGGCTTGTCGGTGTCGCCGTAGCCGCGCAGGTCGACCGCCACGACCCGGGCCCCGGACTCGGCCAGGGCAACCAGCTGGTGACGCCAGCTCCACCAGAACTCGGGGAAGCCGTGCAGCAGCAGCACGAGGGGGGCTCCGGGTGCGCCGCCGTCCGCCTCGACCACGTGGAAGCGGATGCCGTTGGCGTGCACGTCGCGGTGCGTCCACGGCCCGGGCACGTGCACCGAGGACGGCTCCAGGGCCGCCACGGCTAGCTGGAGCGGGGCAGAACCTTGGCGTTGCCCTTCACCGCGTCGATGGTCTTCTCCGGCTTCTGCACCTTCTTGACCTTGCGCAGCCCGAGGAACGCCGCGAGCCCGGCGATGACGATCATCACCGCGAACACCACGAGGAAGGCCAACCAGCGGTAGAGCACCAGGTCCAGGGCTTCCGCGGCGGCGAAGAAGAGGAAGAACGTGCTGTAGAGCCCGATGACGGCGGCGACGATGAAGAAGATTCCCCCGAAGACGGCCTTCTTCACCTCTCCGGTGACCTCGGCCTTGGCCAGAGCGACCTCCGCGCGCACCAGGGTGGAAACCTGGGCGGTGGCGTCCTTGACCAGTGCCCCGATGCTGGCGGTGCCCGGTGCGTGCACGTCGACGTCGGTCAGCGGGATCGATGCCACCGTGGTCGGCACGCCGTCTCGGGTGGTCTTCTCAGCTGAGCTCAACTCGGCTCCTTCTCGGGTGCTGCTGCGGTCACGTCGGCGCCCATGGTGCCACGGCTCGCGCGTCCCGACGGCCTCAGCCTGGTCCGGGGGTCTCTGCGGAGTGCCCCGACGCCGGTGCCGGTCCGCTCGGGTCGTAGCACTCGGACTCCGTGAGCGCAGGACCTCTGTGCTCGGGATCTTTGAGCTCTGGATCTTTGAACTCTGGATCTTTGAACTCGTCGGGGTCGTCGGGGTCGAAGACGTCGAAGCGCCGGCGACGCAGGGTGTCGGTGTCCTTGGCGTCCTCGGCTACCCGCCGTCGCTCGTGCTGACGTCCGCGACGGACCAGCAGTGCGGCGCCGAGCACGGATGCGGTGGCCGAGGCGGCCAAAATCGCCGCCTTGGCCACCTCCACCTCCTCCTCGCTGACCCCGGACAGCCCCAGCTCGGCGATGAGCAGGCTGACCGTGAACCCGATGCCCCCCAGGACCGAGAGCGCGAACATGTCCCGGTTGCCCAGCAGCCGGGGCCGCACCGCGATGCCCGTGCGGATCGCCAACCAGGACACCCCGAAGATGCCCACCGTCTTGCCCACCAGCAGCCCCGCGATGATCCCCAGGGCGATCCGGTCGTGGCCAAGCTGCCCCAGCACGTTGCCCGAGAGCGGGATCCCGGCCGCGAACAGCGCGAACAGCGGCACGCAGACCCCGGCCGAGAACGGCTGGATGCGGTGCTCGAGACGGCTCGCCGGCGACTCGGCCTCCCCCTCGTCGGTCCGGACCCGGGTGAGCAGCCCGAGCGCTACCCCGGCGAGGGTGGCGTGCACGCCCATCTCGTGGATCGCGTACCAGGTGACCAGCGCGAGCGGGACGTACAGCAGCGGGGTGGTGATCCTGCGGTGCTGCGCCAAGGCGTAGAGGGCCAGGCAGGCCAGGGCGATCCCCGTCCACCCCAGAGCCAGACCCGAGGTGAACAGCACGGCGATGATCGCGATGGCGACCAGGTCGTCGACCACGGCCAGGCTGAGCAGGAACACGCGGGCGCTGCTGGGCAGCCGTGACCCGGTCAGCGCCAGCACTCCGAGCGCAAAGGCGATGTCGGTGGCCACGGGGATGGCCCAGGCCTGTTCGATGCCCGGGGTGCCCCAGCCGACGGCGAGCGCGATGAGGGCGGGCACGACGACGCCCCCGAGCGCCGCCACCACCGGCAGGGTGGCGCTGCGGCGGCTGGCGAGCTCGCCCACCACCATCTCCCGCTTGACCTCGATGCCCGCGATGAAGAAGAACACCGCGAGCAGACCGTCCTGCGCCCAGGTGTTCACGGTGAGGTCCAGGTGCAGCGCCGAGGGGCCGATGCGGAAGTCGCGCAGCGAGAGGTAGGACCCGGCGATGGGCGAGTTGACCCAGATCAGGGCGATGGCGGCGGCCGCGAGCAAGATCGCCCCGCCCACGGTCTCGGTGCGCAGGAAGCGGGCCAGATCGGCTCCGCTGGTCGGCGTGGCGTCGCGGAGCTTGCGCAGAGGTGGGGTGTCGCTCGAGCTCACGGTCACCTTCCGGTCGGGGATGAACCAGGCCGTGCTGACCTGGGCCGACCAGACTTCCCGGCACTCCGGGGCTCAGCGTAGCGGGTGCGCGCTGACCTGTGCGCCCGATTCGACCGATTCGCCGGGCCGGGATGGGCTCAGTCCTCGGCGGGGAACACCGGAAGGACGGTGCGCCTCCAGGTGGAGTTCACGACCCCGGCGAACGCCCCGTACCAGGCGAACACGGCCGTGAGCAGGCCCAGGTAGCCACCCACGTGGGTCAGCCCCTTGGTCTGCGACAGCTCGCCCCAGGTCAGGAAGATGAACGTGAGCGTCAGCGCGGCGAACACCGCCAGCACCGCGCCGTTCACCCGGACCGCTGCCACCAGCATCAGGACCGTGAAGATCGTCCACGCCAGCAGGAACAGCCCGACCGCCTCGTAGGCATCACCCGCCGGCAGGCCGGGGGCGACGTACTTCACCAGCGCGGCGAAGGAGAGCCAGAAGGCCCCGTAGGACGTGAAGGCCAGCGCCCCGAACGTGTTGCCCTTGCGGAACTCCCACATGCCGGCGAGCAGCTGCGCGAGACCGCCGTAGAACAGCGCGAGCGGCAGCACGACGGCTTCGAGCTTGCCGTCGGAGATGATCCCGGCGTTGAACACCGACAGCACGAAGGTGGTCATCGCGAAGGCGGCCAGTCCCAGGGGGCCCGGGTCGGCGATCTCCAGGGCGGCCCCCCTGGTCGCGGCCTCGGCGGGTTCAACCGGGGCGGGGCGGGTTCGGAGGGGTTCGTGCACAGCCATGACAGCCTCTTCTCTCGAGCGGTCGCGCGGATGCGGAACGCGTGGGCGCAGGCTAGGCCCCCGTATCGAAACATGCACGTGCTTAAGGCTTTTAAGCAATCAAGTCGGGTTTGCGCCCCACTCCCGCTTTGTGGCCACGTGGGCGGTGCGACGGGCGGGAGCGGTTCACCTCGCGGATGGCTACCGTTCGTGCTCGTGGACCACGACCCGCTCGCCCCGCTCCTGACGCTGCCCGGTGTGAGCGAGGCGGCCGCGTCGGCGCGGACCGCGGTCGACACCGTGCACGCCCACCCGGCGAACCGACGCGGGTGGGCGCTGAGCGCCACC
>JBDTDI010000108.1:0-9895 GCA_039923155.1 Mycobacteriaceae bacterium
CGGTGGAGAACCACGTGCAGTCGACGCTGCGCAAGCTACAGCTGGCGAACCGGGTGGAGCTGGCCCGTTACGCCATCGAGCACGGGTTGGACTGAGAGCGACGATCCTCAGGACCAGGGTCACGGGCGGGTTCGCGGTCGGGTAGTTCTGCTCATGGTCGTTCCAGCGCAAATGGCCCAGAGTTGCGCCATGACGACGAACGTTGGACAACGGGACGAGGCGGTCGCGCGCCTGGCCGACGAGGTAGGCCTGCTCGGCGCCCGGTTGCACGACATCCGCATCGAGCTGTTTGAGGCTTCGGCGCAGCGTCAACCCCGGACCGTGCCGGCGCCGGTCCCGCAGGGCCCGCTGGCCCAGTCGCCGTCTGGGGCCACAGCACCTCATGGCCCGGTGCCACGAGGACCGATGCCCCCCCGTTCAACGAGCCCGAGCCCCGGGCCTCAGCCGCAGCCGACGCCGCCCGGTGGGAGTCAGCCTCCCCGGGGTCCGGTTGCGCCGCCGCCGACGTCTGGGCCCAGGGTTGCTCCTGGGTCCTGGGTTGCTCAGGGTGCGGGCGCTTCGGGTCCGCAGCCCGCACGGGGATGGGGGCCCGGCGCGGGCTTAACGCCTCCTACCGCGGGTTACCCCCCGCCCACCGCGGGTTTCCCCCCACCCACCGCCCGGGAACCGTGGTGGCGCCGCGAGGGTGCGGTCAACAAGGTGGTGGCCCTGGCCGGCTCCGCCGTGACTCTGCTCGGGGTGGTGCTGCTGCTCGTGCTGGCCGCCCAGGGCGGGTACTTCGGTCCGGCCGCCCGTGTCGTCGGCGGTGGGGTGCTGTGCCTGATGCTGCTCGGCGCCGCGATGCGGTTGCGTCAGCGCGAAGGCGGGCAGACCGGCGCCGTGGTCCTGGCCGGGACCGGTGTGGCCGGGTTGTACCTCGACGTCATGGCCGCGACCGCCCTCTACCACTGGCTGCCGAGCTGGGCGGGGCTTGCCCTCGGCGGCGTCGTCGCCGCCGGTGGGTTGCTCCTTGCGCAACGCTGGGACAGCGAGCTGCTGGGGGTCCTCGCCGTCGGCGGCGCCGCTGTGCTGGCACCCGTGCTGGTCGATCTCGGAACCCCCGCCCTGGTGGGTTACCTGCTCGTCCTGCAGCTGGGCAGCGCGGCGCTCACCCTGCGGCCCGGCCCCCGCTCCTGGCCGGTGCTCGTGGTGGTGCGGTCGCTTCCACCGGCCCTGGCGACCCTCGTGGCCGCCGCTCTCGTGGATCGGTCGCAGCTCGGTCTGCTGGTGGCCGTGGCCGCCGCGGGTGCTGTGCTCGGGGTGGGTCTGGCCCTGGACCAGCTGGGCCGCACCGCCGACGACCTGGTCTCCCTCGCCGCCCTCGCGGTGGCTGTCGGCCCACTCCTGGTCGTGGCCGCGCAGCTGGATCGCTGGCCGGCCGCCGGCGTCGCCGGCGCCACGGTGCTGGTCCTGGGCACCGTCGTCGGCCTCGGTGGTCTCGGCGATGGGGCCCACTTCGGCCCGCGGGCCCGTGCCGCCCTGGTCGCGCTCACCGCGGTCGCGTTGTTCCAGGCCACGGTCACTGCACTGGATGCCCGCTCGGTCGCGGCGGTGCTCCTGGTCGAGGCGGTGGCGCTGACCGCGCTCGCCCACCGGGTGGGCTCGCGGGTCACGCTGATCACTGGCGTCGGCTACGCGCTGCTGGGGCTGCTCGCGCTGCTGTCGACCCTGCCGGTCAGCGTCCTCAGCAGCTCCTCGGCGATGGTGGACACGGCAACGCTGGCGCTGGCGTTGGGCGGGGTGATGCTGGTCGTGGCGGCTCTGGCCGTTGCGTTCGAGGTGCGGCACGCACAGCTGCTGCGCCGGCCGCAGGTGGCGTTCTGGGTGGCGGGCGCGTCCGGCCTGTACGGGGTGGTGGCGGCAGTGGTGACCGGGGCGGTGCTGCTGCTCGGCGACGACGGGTTCGTCGTCGGGCACTCCGCGGCCACGGTGACGGCGGTCGCGGCGGGGTTGGTGCTGGTGGCCCGGGGACTGCGGGCCGGCCACGGTGCGCTGGAGGTGCGGGTGGCGGGCTTGCTGCTCGTCGCGGCCGCCGTCGGCAAGCTGGTGCTGTTCGACCTGGCGGCGCTCAGCGGGTTCGCCCGGGTGGCGGCCTTCCTGATCACCGGGCTGCTGCTGCTGCAGCAGGGCTCGCGGGTTGCGCGGTCGAAGGGGACGGCCGATGGCGCAGCGGCGGGGCAGGACGCCGCCCCCCCGCAGCAGCCCGTTGGTCGACGGGGTGGACCGCCGAGCTGAGCGGCAGGCACACGGCTGGGTGAGGATCCATGGGTGCAGCAGCTGCTCTCGGCCACCGGCCCGGCCCCGCCCGAGCTCGTCTGGCGCCGCTACGCCCACCCCGCGCTGTGGTCGACGTGGTCGCCGCAGATCCGTCGGGTCGACTGCGACGACGCCGAGCTCCACTCGGGCAGCCGTGGTCGGGTCCACGGCCCGCCCGGCGTCGCCGTCGACTTCACCGTGACCGCGTTCGACCCCACCGCGATGACGTGGGCCTGGGAGGTGCGGATGCTGATGGTCGGCGTGCACCTGCGCCTGCAGCACGGGGTGCAGGCGGATCCGCTGGGGTCACGGACGTGGCTGCGCCTGGACGGTCCCGCACCCGTGGTTCTCGGCTACGCCCCCGTCGCCCGGTGGGCGCTGCGGCGGCTGGTCCGACCCTGACTCAGCCTTCCTGGGCCCAGGACGGGGCCGCCCCCAGCCCGAGCCGCCACCGCGCGGCGTCCTCCGACGGGCTGCGGGGGCCGATAGCAAGCTGGAACAGGCGCAGCTGGGCACGGGTCACGCCGAGACGGGCACGTTCGCGCACGCCGTACCCACCCCGGCCGCGCACCTCGGCCAGCGGGGCGATCGTCGGGGACACCAGCAACGCGGCCCCCCCGGCGAGGCCGTTGTAGAACACCGACTCCGCCCGGCTCAGCCCCGGCGGGGCGGACAGGAACGCCTTGAGCTCGTCGGGCATCGGCTCCAGCACGTCGGCGTAGGCGGCGATGGCCTCGGCGAGCTCGTCCTGGCTCTCCGGCAGGTCCGTGGCCCCGAGCTCACGGGCGCTGCGCGACCACTCCCGCACGTAGTCGTCGGGCCAGTGGACCCCGAAGCGGCTCATGTCCCGGCCCAGCTCGAGCTGGGCGGCGAGGAAGGCGTCGGTGAAGGCCAGGTGCACCCAGCGCAGCAGGTCCGGGTCGCCCGCCGCGTACGGCCGCCCGTCGGGTGCGGTGCCCTTGACCTTGCGGTGCATGCCGCGCACCCGCGCCGACTCCCGCTCGGCCAGCTCGGCGGAGCCGAACGTGCACACCACCAACCAGCGGGCGGTGCCGGCCAGGCGGGCCCACGGGTCTTCGCGGTAGGTGGAGTGCCGCAGCACTCCGAGCACGGCCAGCGGGTGCGCCGCCTGCCCGGTGAGCGCCGTGATTCCGCCGACCAGCGTGGACAGGTCGCCGTGCACCCGCCACACGACGCCGTCGGGGTCGAACCAGCCGGGGCCCTCGCCCACGCGGGCGATGTCGCGCACCCAGTCCGGGGCTCCGGTCGGGTCGCCGGACACGCGGTCCCGGAAGGAGGCCCGGGCCCGGTCGGACACGGCACGCAACGGTGAGAGCACCGCTCCATGGTGCGCGACGGGCGGCGATCCGACCTGACGAGGGAGTTGGCTCACCCTAGGTATTGTTGAACACTTGACGACCTGGCACACTAGGGCCATGCGTATCGGCGTCGACAGCTTCGTCTCCCGTGTCACCGACCCCGGAACCGGCGAGGTGATCACCCCGGTCCAGCGGGTGGCCCACCTGTTGGAGGAGGTAGGCCGTGCCGACGAGGTGGGTCTGGACCACTACGGCATCGGTGAGCACCACCGCAGCGAGTACTACGACGCTGCGCCGGTGGTGCTGCTGGCTGCCGCCGCCGCCCGGACGCAGACGATACGGTTGAACAGCGCCGTCGCCGTGCTCAGCGCCGCCGACCCGGTGCGCCTGTTCCAAGAGTTCGCGACCCTGGACCTGGTCTCCGGCGGGCGCACGGACCTGGTCGTCGGACGAGGTTCGTTCACCGAAGCCTTTCCGCTGTTCGGGCTCAGCCTGCGCGACTACGACTCCCTGTTCGCCGAGAAGCTGGACCTGCTGCTGAAGATTCGGGACTCGGTGGAGGTCACCTGGTCGGGTGCGCACCGCCCCGCCCTGACCGGGCAGGGTGTGTACCCCCGGCCGGTGCAGTCGCCGCTGCCGATCTGGCTGGGCGTCGGGGGCACCCCGGAGAGCTTCGTGCGCGCCGGGGTGTTGGGTCTGCCGTTGATGGTGGCGATCATCGGGGGTGAGCCGCACCGCTTCGGAGCGCTCATCGACCTGTACCGGGAGGCGGGGCGCCGCGCCGGGCACCCGCCGGAGCAGCTGCAGGTGGGCCTGCACGTGTTCGGCTTCGTCGGGGATTCCGACGCCCAGGCCGCCGACGACTTCTACCCCGGCTGGGCGGAGATGTTCACCCAGATCGCGGCCGAGCGGGGCGGGCCACGACCTACCCGGGCTGGCTACGACGCGACCTGCGGACCGACGGGGGCGTACTTCATCGGAGCACCGGACACGGTGGCGGCCAAGGTGCTCTCTGTCTCGGACGCGCTCGGCGGGGTGGACCGGATCTCCCTGCAGATGACCAACTGGCGCCTGGGCCACGACAACCTGCTGCACGCCATCGAGCTGTTGGGCACCGAGGTGGCGCCGGTGGTGCGGGCGGGCTGAGCTCACACGTCAGGAGAAGCCCGCCACGGGTTGTTCCGGCGCGCCTCAGAGTGGTTCGCCGCCGGTCAGGACGGGTTCACCGGGCCTGAGGGGCGCAGCTTTGTGGGTTCCGTTGACTCTGGGGGTTTGGGTGGGGTCGAGCCAGGCGGGGGCGGTCCAGGTGATCCGCCCGTGTTCACCCAACGTGACGGTGTCGCCGTCGTGGGTGATGAGGTGGTGGTCGAAGGGGCGAACTCATGATCGAAATGTAACCGGGGGTCCCGCTAAGAACGGCGCGCCGGTGACCGCTGTGTCTCACGCTGCCCGTTGACGCTGAGGCCGTCCACGTAGCACGGTGCAGCGATGAGCGACCCCTTCGCCGCCTTCCGCGCCGCCATCGAGAACCACGACACCGACGCCGCCGTTGCCCTGTTCGCCGACGACGCCCGCTTCTTCTCACCGGTCGTGCACAAGCCCTACGTCGGCCGAGAGCAGCTGCGGTCCATCCTCACTGCCGTCGCAGAAGTTTTCGAAGACTTCCGCTACACCGACACCTTCCCGGGCGACGGGGGGTGCGTGCTCGGGTTCGCCGCGATGGTGGGGGGCCGAGAGCTGCAGGGAATCGACATGCTCCGTGCCGTCGACGGGGTGCTCACCGAGCTCACCGTGATGGTGCGCCCCTACTCGGCGGCAACGGCGCTGCGCGAGCGGATGGCCGCTCTGCTGCCCCCTGCATGAGTGGAACCGCGCGGGTGCCAGGATGACGCGATGACCTTCACCAGTCAGCAGGTGCTGCTCAAGAACCGCCCCGTCGGCCTGCCCGACGGCGACACCTTCTCCCTCGTCAGCGCCGACGTCCCTGATCCGGGACCCGGTGAGCTCGTCGTTCGCGTCGAGCTGATCTCGCTGGACCCGGCCATGCGCGGTTGGCTCAACGACGTCCGCTCCTACGTCCCCCCGGTGGCCATCGGCGAGGTGATGCGCGCGGGAGCGGTCGGTACCGTGGTCGCGTCGCAGCACCCTGACTTCCCGGTCGGGGCGTCGGTGCGAGGAACCTTCGGGGTCACCGAGCACGCCCTGTCCGACGGCACCGGCGTCGAGCTCGTCGACACCGACACCGCCCCGATCGCCACCTGGCTCGGCGCCCTCGGCATGCCGGGGATGACCGCCTACTTCGGGCTGACCGACGTGGGGCGGGTGAAGGCCGGTGACACGGTGCTGATCTCCGCGGCCGCCGGTGCGGTCGGCAGCGTGGCCGGTCAGATCGCAAAGGCGCTCGGTGCGACCGTGATCGGTGTGGCCGGCGGTGCGGAGAAGTGCGCCTGGCTCACCGAGATCGGATTCGACGCCGCCATCGACTACAAGTCCGAGAACGTGTCCCGTCGGCTGCGGGAGCTCGCCCCCGACGGCGTCGACGTCTTCTTCGACAACGTCGGCGGCGTCGTGCTCGACGCGGCCCTGGCCAACCTGAGCCGCGGTGCGCGCATCGTGCTGAGCGGGGCCGTGTCGACCTACAACGACACCGAGCTGCCGCCGGGCCCCAAGCGGTACATGTCGCTGCTGGTGTTCCGCGCGTCGATGACCGGCTTCGTGATCTTCGACTACGACGATCGCTTCCCCGAGGCCCAGGAACGCATCCTCGGCTGGATGCGCGAGGGCCGCCTGGTCGCCCGGGAGACGGTGGTCCCCGGCGGGGTGGCCGCGTTCGGCGAGACCCTGCTGGGGCTGTACCGCGGCATCAACACCGGCAAGCTCGTCCTGGCCGTCTGACCCGACCACCACAACAACCTCAGGAGCACACCGACATGGACGTGGCACAGCTGTTCGACCTCTCCGGGCGCAGTGCCCTGGTCACCGGAGGATCACGGGGCATCGGCCGGATGATCGCCGAGGGGCTGCTCGGCCAGGGCGCCAAGGTGTACATCAGCGCGCGCAAGGCCGAAGCCTGCGACGCGGCCGCGGCTGAGCTGAACGCGTTGGGCCCGTGCGTGTCCCTGCCGGCGGACGTGTCGACCGCCGAGGGGATCGAGGCGCTGCACGCCGCCTACACCGCCCACGAGCAGTCCCTCGACATCCTGGTGAACAACGCGGGAGCCGCCTGGGGAGCCCCGTTCGATGAGTTCCCGCAGGCCGGCTGGGACAAGGTCATGGACCTCAACGTCAAGGCGCCGTTCTTCCTCACCCAGCGCTTTCACCCCGAGCTGAAGGCGGCCGCCGCTGCGGGGCACCTGGCCAAGGTCGTGAACGTCGCGTCGATCGACGGGGTCTCGGTGAACCCGCTGGAGACCTACTCCTACCACGCGAGCAAGGCGGGGCTGATCCACCTGACGAAGCGGATGGCCGTGCGTCTGATCGCCGACGGCATCGTGGTCAACGGGATCGCGCCGGGTGCCATTGCCTCGGCCATGAACCGCGAGGCCCGCGACCACGCCGAGGAGACCGCCGCGCAGATCCCGGCCCGGCGCATCGGCGAGCCCGAGGACATGGCCGGGGTCGCGGTGTACCTGGCCTCGCGCGCCGGGGACTACGTCGTCGGCCAGACGATAGTGGTCGACGGCGGGGTCACCCTGGTGCGCTGAGCGCCTACCTCCCGAGCAGCGCCGACAGCGGCCGGAACGGCGGGAGCCAAGCGCCCTCGTCCGGCAGCGAGTCCAGGTTGATGCGCGGCAACGGTTCCCGGAACACCCCGGGGATGTCCTCCAGGTCGAGGAAGCTCACCAGCTCCGAGGCCACGGCCCAGGCCGCGTGCTCCCGGAACCCGATGACCTGCACCGGGATCCCGTCGGAGGCCATCTCCTCCAACGGTTCCCGGAACGCCTGCCCGTCCGCGGAGGCGACCACGATCCCGGCCAGGCCGCACGTGTGCTGGCGCAGCGCAATGTGGTCGAGCATGTCGTCGTCGACGTCGGAGTCCTCGTGGGACTTCGGCTTGGCGAACACGGCGAACCCGACGTTGCGCAGCGCCTCCACCCACGGGCGCACCGTGTCGGCGCTGCCCTGGGCGATGTTGGTGAACACCGTGGCCTCGGGCTCCAGCGCCCGCCCGCCCCCGTGGGTGATCTCCAGCTCGCCGGTGCGCTGCAGCAGCCAGCGCCCCAGGGCGTCGAAGCGGGGCCGGAACGCCGCGGTGGGGCGCCCACCGAGGATCGAGCCGAGGCCCATGTCGAGGTTCGGTGCGTCCCAGACCAGCAGGACACGCTCCAGGGCGGGGGGCGCCTCCAGCGTCTGGGTGTCGCTCATGAGGGGAGTCTGCCCCACACCAGGTCGGTGATGGCCACGTCGTCGCGCACGGCACGGCCCTCGAACTTGGTGACGGGCCGCTGCAGGGAGATCGGGGCCGGTCCGTCCAGACGCGCCAGGGTGGGTTCGCCGTCGCCGGCCCGCGCGATGGTGGCGGCGTAGTCGGCGATGTCGGTGGCCGCGTGCAGCACTCCGCCCGGCGCGAGCCGTGAGGCGATCAGGGCGAGCGTGGCCGGCTGGAGCAGCCGCCGTTCGTGGTGGCGTCGCTTGGGCCACGGGTCGGGGAAGAACACCCGCACCCCGGTCAGCGAGGTGGGCGCGAGCAGGTGGGTGAGCACGGTGATGGCATCCCCGCGCAGCGCCCGCACCCAGGTCACGTCCGCGCGGCGGCAGTACCCGAACAGCTGCGCGATGCCCGGGGTGTACACCTCGACCCCGAGCACGTCGACCTCCGGCTCGGCCGCGGCCATCGCCGCCGTGGCGCTGCCGGTGCCGAACCCGATCTCCAGCACCAGCGGCGCGTCGCGCCCGAACCAGGCCCGGGTGTCCAGGCGCGGCGGCACGCGCTGGCCGGGTGGGGGCGTCGCAGCGGCGATCCCGCCCGGGCCGTGGTCGAAGCGGGGCACGTCGGCGCCCCAGCGCGACCAGCACTCGTCCCACGAGCGCTGCTGGGAGGCGTTCAGCGCCTCACGGCGGGGGCGGTAGCTGACGACACGAGCGAGCGTCGGCGGGGCGGGGTGCACCCGACCAGTGTCCCCGAAGCCCGCCCCCACGACAGGTCCGGCGTGCGGGCTGCCGACTCAGAACCAGCAGGCGAGCTCGGTGGCGGCGCCGTCCTCGGCGACCGCACCGGTCACCGCGTTCGCGGCTGCTCGCACCTCCACCGATGCCTGCCCCATGGCCACCCCGCGCCCGGCCCAGGTGAGCATCTCGGTGTCGTTCGTGCCGTCCCCGATTGCGAGCACGTCCTCCGGGGCCACACCCAGCTCGGCGGCCAGCAGGGCCAGCCCGCTGGCCTTGCTCACCCCGTCGGCGACCATCGTCAGCCACGCATGGCCCAGCAGGTCCAGCGTCCCGGTGGCGCTCGGCAGCGCCACCCCGCCGAGTGCCGCACCCACGGAGTGGACGTCGTGCTCCGGCCACCACGCGATGGCCCGGGTGGTCTCGCCTCGGACGAGCTCCTCGCGCGGCACGACCTCGGCCGGCCCGCTGAGCACGCCCAGCGGGAACTCCGCGCTCAACCGGTGGCCGGTGCCCAGGTCCTCCACCGCGTAGTGCGCCCCAGGCACTGCGTCGTCGAGGACGCACAGCGCGGCCGCTGGGTGGAAGGCGGCCAGCGCGGTGGGCACCCCGCTGGCACCGTCGACCCGGACCGCCCCGTTGGAGCAGATCGCCGAGCCGGTGCGCAGCGACAGGGCGTCGAGCACGGCAAGGGTGCCGAGCACGGTCCGGCCGGTGGCGATCACCACGTACGCACTCTCCGCGGCGCGGGCCACGGCGTGCCGGACCGTGGAGGTGATGGTCCCCGAGGAGTCGAGCAGGGTTCCGTCGACGTCGAGGGCCACGAGCCGGGGCTGCCAGGTGATCACTGCGCAAAGGGTATCGGCGCGCCGGGCGGCGCGCTGGGAGCGCGCGAGGGCCAGGATCGTCAGGCATGAACCGCGGGGAGCGGCTGGGCGTCGCGATGATCGGGTACTCCTTCATGGGTGCCGCGCACTCGCAGGCCTGGCGCTCGGTGAACCACTTCTTCGACGTCGGCCGCACGATCGAGATGACGGTGGTCTGTGGTCGTGACCAGCAGGGGGTGGCCGCCGCGGCGCAACGCCTGGGCTGGGCCTCGCACGAGACCGACTGGCGGGCGGTGCTCGCCCGCGACGACGTCGCCCTGGTTGACGTGTGCACGCCAGGATCCACCC
>JBDTDI010000109.1:0-4983 GCA_039923155.1 Mycobacteriaceae bacterium
CGAGTCGGGCAGGTCGAAGCGCGCCGGGTCCGCCTCGAACTCGGCCGGGTCCGCGCCGGCGCCGACCAGGTGCAGGGCGAGGTCTCCCACCACCTTCGACGACGGGGTGACCTTGACGAGG
Organism: Mycobacteriaceae bacterium; assembly: GCA_039923155.1. GTDB lineage: Bacteria > Actinomycetota > Actinomycetes > Mycobacteriales > Mycobacteriaceae > Rhodococcus_D. Next base: position 122 of record JBDTDI010000109.1, read on the forward strand.
CGGCCCAGCATGGCGTCGGCGGCGGCGTAGAGGTCCTCGACCTGCTCGAAGCGCTCCCCCAGGCCCAGGCCGATGGCCTGCTGACGCAGGTTGGACAGCTGGCCGCCCGGGATCTCGTGGTGGTACACCCGCCCCGTCGGTGAGGGCAGCCCCGACTCGAAGGGCGCGTAGAGCTTGCGCACCGCCTCCCAGTACGGCTCCAGGTCGCACACCGCCTGCAGGTCCAGCCCGGTGGCCCGCTCGGTGTGGTCGGTGGCGGCGACGATCGCCGACAGCGCCGGCTGGCTGGTGGCCCCGGCCATCGAGGCGGTGGCCCCGTCGACGGCGTCGACCCCGGCCTGCCAGGCGGCCATCAGGGTGGCCAGCTGCCCCCCGGGGGTGTCGTGGGTGTGCAGGTGCACCGGCAGGTCGAACCGTTGCCGCAGCGCGGCGACCAAGGTGGCTGCCGCGGGCGGGCGGAGCAGACCCGCCATGTCCTTGATCGCCAGCACGTGCGCCCCGGCGTCGACGATCCGCTCAGCCAGTCGGAGGTAGTAGTCGAGGGTGTAGAGGCGTTCCTGCGGGTCCGAGAGGTCCGCGGTGTAGCACAGGGCCACCTCGGCGACGGCGGTGCCGGTCTCGCGCACCGCCCGGATGGCGGGGCGCATCTGCTCCACGTCGTTGAGCGCGTCGAAGATGCGGAAGATGTCGATCCCGGTGGCGGTGGCCTCGCTGACGAACGCATCGCTGACCTGCTCCGGGTAGGGCGTGTAGCCCACGGTGTTGCGCCCTCGCAGCAGCATCTGCAGGCACACGTTGGGCACGGCGTCGCGCAGCTGGGCGAGGCGGTCCCAGGGGTCCTCGGCCAGGAACCGCAGCGCCACGTCGTAGGTGGCACCGCCCCAGGCCTCCACGCTGAGCAGCTGCGGCGCGCTGCGCGCGAGGTGCGGGGCGACGGCCAGCAGGTCCCGGGTGCGCACCCGGGTGGCGAGCAGCGACTGGTGCGCGTCGCGGAACGTCGTGTCGGTGACCGCGAGCGCGCTCTGCGCGCGCAGCTCGCCGGCCCAGCGCTGCGGGCCCAGGTGCATCAGCCGCTGCCGGGATCCGTCCGGCGGCGCCGTCGCCAGGTTGACCGCAGGCAGCTTTACCCGGGGGTCGACCGTCGTCGGCCGCTCGCCGTGCGGCTTGTTGACGGTGACGTCTCCGAGGTAGGTCAGCAGGCGCGTGCCGCGGTCGGCCGAGGTCCGCGCCGTCAGCAGCTCGGGCCGCTCGGCGATGAAGCTGGTGGTGACCCGACCGGCGCGGAAGTCCGGGTCGTCGAGCACGGCCTGCAGGAACGGGATGTTCGTCGAGACGCCCCGGATGCGGAACTCGGTCACGGCGCGGCGGGCTCGGGCCACCGCCGTGGGGAAGTCACGGCCCCGGCAGGTCAGCTTCACCATCAGCGAGTCGAAGTACGCGCCGACCTCGGCACCGAGGGTGGTCCCGCCGTCCAGGCGCACCCCCGCACCTCCGGGTGAGCGGTAGGCGGTGATGCGGCCGGTGTCCGGGCGGAAGTCGTTCGCCGGATCCTCGGTGGTGATCCGCAGCTGCAGCGCAGCACCGTGCAGCACGATGGTGTCCTGGCTCAGACCGAGGTCGGACAGCGTCTCCCCCGACGCGATCCGCAGCTGCGCCTGCACCAGGTCGACGTCGGTGACCTCCTCGGTGACCGTGTGCTCCACCTGGATCCTGGGGTTCATCTCGATGAACACGTGGCGCCCTGCCGCGTCGACCAGGAACTCCACCGTTCCGGCGCAGGTGTAGCCGATCTTCCGGGCGAACGCGACGGCGTCCGCGCAGATCCGTTGCCGCAGCTCGGGGTCCAGGTTCGGCGCCGGCGCGAGCTCGATGACCTTCTGGTGGCGGCGCTGCACCGAGCAGTCCCGCTCGAACAGGTGCACCACCCCGCCGACACCGTCGGCGAGGATCTGCACCTCGATGTGACGGGGATCGATGACGGCCTGCTCGAGGAACACGGTGGCGTCGCCGAAGGCGGACTCGGCCTCGCGCATGGCTGCCTCGACGTTGTCCCGCAGCTGCTCGGGGTCGGCGACGCGCCGCATGCCCCGCCCGCCGCCGCCGGCGACGGCCTTGACGAACACGGGGAACGTCATGGACCCCGCGTCGGCGATGACCTGCTCGACGGAGTCGGTGGGCGCGCTGGAGGCCAGCACCGGCAACCCCGCCTCTCGAGCCGCCGCGATCGCCCGGGCCTTGTTCCCGGTGAGCTCCAGGATCTCGGTGCTCGGCCCCACGAAGGTGATTCCGGCCGCGGCGCAGGCGGCGGGCAGCTCGGGGTTCTCCGACAGGAACCCGTAGCCGGGGTAGATGGCGTCGGCCCCGGACCGCTGCGCCGCGGCGATGATCTCCGCCACCGACAGGTAGGCCCGCACGGGGTGCCCTTCGGTGCCGATCTGGTAGCTCTCGTCGGCCTTGAGGCGGTGCACGGAGTTGCGGTCCTCCCAGGGGAAGACGGCAACCGTGGCGGCGCCGAGCTCGTAGGCGGCACGGAACGCGCGGATCGCGATCTCTCCACGGTTGGCGACGAGCACCTTCGCGAACATGGGGGCACCTCTTCCTTTCGCGGCGGCGCGACGCTGCACCGCGGGCGGGGGTGGACCGTGGGCGGCAACGTAACGCACCGCCGCGACACGACCCCACCGCGGTTACCCTGGGCGCCCAGGGCAGCACCGAGGAGGCCGCGGGTGACCGAGGGTGCAGGTGGGCAGGCGGACGCCGGGAGCCCGGCCGATGGCGTCCCCACCGGTGGCCACGACCGGCGCGACCTGGGGTCGGGGGCCCTCGTGGTCGCCATGGTGCTGACCGTGCTGGCGCTCATCCAGCCGGTGGCCACGACGACCGTCCGCATCCGCTCCGTCATCTCGACGAGCTCCTCGGGCTGGTTCGGCGCCCTCACCAGCACGGGGTCGACCCCGGCCTTCGGGTGGGCCGTGGTGGCTGGTGTGGTGGCGCTGGCCGCCGCGACCCTGCTCCGGTGGCGGCGCAACGCCTCTCCGGTCCTGGCGGTGGCGGCCGGCGCGTGGCTGCTCGCCACGGGCGCGCTCATCCTCGCGCACACCGCTTCTCGCGCCCAGCGGGTGCGTGACGTGCTCGACGCGGTGGTCCCCGCCCAGGTCAGCCTGCACCCCTCCGCGGCGCCGTGGTTGCTGGTCGTGGGCGGGACCCTGGGGGTGGCAGCGGCATTCGCCCCGGCCCGGCAGGTGGGGGTCACCCCGTCCCGCGCGGAACCCGGCGTCGTCTCGTGGGTGCCGTTCGAGCCGCGGACCCGGTCGTGAACACCCGGCGCGGCGTCCACTGGGCGATGCAGCACGGGGTGGCTCGGCTCGCGCTGGCGCGCAGTGCCCGGTCCGGTGACGTGCAGGCGCGGCTGTTGACCGACCCCCAGGCGCGGGAGAACCCGTACCCGCTGCACGACGAGCTGCGGGCCGTCGGTCCGCTCGTGCGCGGTCGGTTGTCCTACGTCAGCGCCACCCACGCCGTCTGCAGCGAGGTGCTGCGCAGCGACGACTTCCGCACCGGCGACCCCGCAGGCCTGTACCGCGGCCGGGCACGGCAGGTGTTCGAGTGGTCCCGCGGGGAGAAGGTGCTGCACCCGCTGGAACCGCCGTCGTTGCTGGCGGTGCAGGACCCCGACCACACCCGCTACCGGGCCCTGGTCGGCAAGGTGTTCACCGCTCGGGCGGTGGCGGCGCTGCGCGGGCGGGTCCAGGACACCGCGGACCAGCTGCTCGACGACCTCAGCGACCGCCAGGAGGAGGGTCAGATCGACGTCGTCCGGCCGTACTGCACCCTGCTGCCGTTGATGGTCATCTCCGACATCCTCGGTGTCGACGACGTCGACCGGGCCCGCGTGCTGGCCTTCGGCGAGGGCACCGCGCTCGCGCTGGACGCGGGCCTGAGCTGGCGCCAGTTCGCCCACGTCGACACCTCGCTGCGGGCCTTCGACGCGTGGTTGGGTGACCACCTGGCCCGGCTGCGCAGGAACCCAGGTGCGGACCTGTTGAGCCAGCTGGTGACCGTCACCGACGAGGGGCGGGGGCTGGCGGAGACGGAGTTGCGGTCGCTGGCGGGCCTGCTGCTGGCCGCGGGATTCGAGACCACCGTCAACCTGCTCAGCAGCGGTACCGACCTGCTGCTGCGCCACCCCGACCAGCTCGAGCTGCTGCAGCGCCAGGACCACCTGTGGCCCAACGCGGTCGAGGAGGTGCTGCGGCACGAGTCACCCGTGCAGATGACGGGCCGGGTCGCCGTCCGTGACACCACCGTCGGCGGCCACGCGGTGCCGGCGGGCAGCGGTGTGGCGACCCTGCTGGCCGGGGCCAACCGGGATCCGGCCGTCTTCACCGCCCCGCACCGTTTCGACGTCGGCCGGGACAACGCCCGTGAGCACCTGGCGTTCTCCGCGGGCAGACACTTCTGCCTGGGCGCGGCGCTGGCCCGCATCGAGGGAGAGGTTGGACTGCGCTCGTTGTTCCACCGTTTTCCTGACCTCGCTGCCGCACCAGGAGCACAGCGACGGCCGACCCGGGTGCTGCGCGGCTGGGCGACCCTGCCGGTCCGCCTCGGCCTGCCGGATCCATTGTCGTGAACCGCGTCGCGCAGCTGTTGGTGCTGGGCGCGGTGGGGGCCGGGTTGGCGGTGACGGTCGCACTGCACGCCCCGGTCCCGGACGTGGTTCGCGCCGCCCCGCCTCAGCTGGTCCCGATCTCGACCGACCAGCAGGTGCTGGGGGCGGCCGCGGCCTACGACAGGCTGATCCCGGTGGTCCGGGATCCCTCCGGTCAGCTGATGATGGAGCTGCCCGCCCAGGTTGATCCGCT
>JBDTDI010000110.1:0-5128 GCA_039923155.1 Mycobacteriaceae bacterium
CAGTCGCTCCCGGAGCCGACCGACAGTGCGGTGATCCGGGTTCAGGCCGACGTGACGTCGGACGCCGCGGTGGTCGACGCGGTGGCGTCGGCGGTCGAGCAGCTCGGGGGTCTCGACGTGCTGGTCAACAACGCCGGCATCGGGGCCCAGGGCACCGTGGAGACCAACGAGGACGCCGAGTGGCAGCACGTGCTGGACGTGAACCTGCTCGGCATGGTCCGCGTCACCCGCGCCGCGCTGCCCCACCTGCGCCGCTCACCATCGGCAGCGATCGTGAACATCGCCTCGGTGGCCGCCGACGTCGGCCTGCCCGAACGGGTGCTCTACAGCGCCACCAAGGGCGCCATCGTGTCCGCCTCGCGGGCGATGGCCGCGGACCTCGTCGCGGATGGCGTTCGGGTCTGCTGGGTCAGTCCCGGCACGGCCGACACACCCTGGATCGGCCGGCTGCTGTCGACGGCGGCCGACCCGGCCGCGGAGCGCCTGGCTCTCGAGGCGCGTCAACCCCACGGCCGGCTGGTGGATGCGGCCGAGGTCGCGGACGCGGTCTGCTACCTCGCGAGCCCCCGAGCAGGGTCCACCACCGGTGTTGGGCTCACCGTCGACGGCGGACTGACCGGGCTGCGGCTGCGCCGTCCGTAGCCGCAGCGAGGGCACGGCGAGCAGGGTGGTCGAGACGCCGGCACGTCAGGGTGCAGGAGGTCGGTAGGCCTGGGCGCGGTGGGCGATGCGGACGACCAGCACCACCCGACGGACCTCGTTCACCCGAACGAGCACGCGGTAGTCGCCCCGTCGTGCGCTCCGGAGCCCGTCAAGCTCCTCTACCAACGGCTTGGTCAACCGCAACGGATTCTCGGGCAGGGTGACCGTCACGAACTGCGCGATCGCCAACGCGACCCCGGTGGGCAAACGATGCAGCTGACGCCGCGCAGCCGGGGCAGTCCGCACCGCGAACGGTTCGGTCACTCGGACAGCCCAAGCTCCGCCCGCAGCTCTGACCCGGAGATCGCCGCCCCCTGAGCAAGCGCGAGGTCGGCCTCGGAGATGTCGTCACGCACGCCCGGCTGAGACAGCCAGAACACCGTCTCCTGCAGCGACTCAAGATCGTCGGCAGACATGAGGACGGCGGCCGGCTTGCCGTGGCGGGTGATGGTCACGATGTCGTGGGTGGACTGCGCGGCCTCGACCAACGCCGACAGGGTGTCCTTGGCCTCGCTGAGGGGCACCACGGTCATGATGCGACTCAAGCCTGACTTCTAGCCTGATGGGCCTGGGCGGTCCCGTGGACATTCCGGTCCCGGGGCGGCCGTGTGACCCCACCTCGCTGATGCACACGTGCGCGCAGAGAAGAGCGGCTCGCAACACCACCTGAACTCCTGCTCACGCCCCGGTTCCGACCTGCCCCCGGTCCATCACGGGTGTCCCGAGTGGCCGATGCCGGCGAACCCGGGACGATGGGCTCATGGCTGATCTCACGGGCAAGGTCTTCGTCGTCGTCGGTGCCTCCGGGGCACTGGGCTCCCGCGTCGCCCAGCGCCTCGCCGACGCCGGCGCCTCGCTCACCCTCACCGCCCGCTCGGCGAGCTCGCTGCCCGACGGTGCGCACACCGTCACCGCCGACCTGCGCGAACCCGACGCCGCGCAGCGGATCGTCGACTCCGCGGTGGAACAGCACGGTCACCTCGACGGGGTCGTCATCGCGTCCGGCATCGCCGCGTTCGGCCCGCTCACCGAGATTGACGACGACACCGTCGACGACCTGGTCCTCGTCGACTTCCTCGGCCCGCTGCGCCTGCTGCGTGCAGCCCTGCCCGTGCTCGAGCCGGGCGGCGTGATCGCCGGGATATCCGCCGTGCTCGCCGAGCAGCCGGTGGCCGGGATGGCCACCTACTCGGCGGTCAAGGCGGCCGCGTCGGCGCTGTTCCGCGCCGCGGCGAAGGAGGCCCGCAAGAGCAAGATCCGGGTGCTGGACATCCGCCCGCCGCACACCGAGACGGGCCTGGCCGACCGCGCCATCGCCGGTGACGCCCCAACGATGCCCGCCGGGGCCGACCCGGACGCGGTCGCCGACCGGATCGTGGCGGCCCTCCTCGGCACCGAGCGTGAGCTGCCCAGTTCCGCGTTCAGCTGACCCGCGACGTCGGCGCGGTCCCGAGGAACCGCCCACTGCAGCGATGACTTCTCACCCGTCGCGTGGTCAATCATGACGAGCAGACCTGCAGGCACGCCGTGAAGGAGCCCCCCATGGACATGAAGCTCGAGCTGGTCCCGATCCCCGTTGCCGACGTCGACCGCGCGAAGGCGTTCTACGTCGAGCAGCTCGGCTTCGTCGCCGACGTCGACGTCCGCCCGGTGGACGGTGTCCGGGTGGTGCAGGTGACCCCGCCCGGCTCGGCGTGCTCGGTCGGTTTCGGGGAGGGCCTGCCCGCCTACGACGAGGCGCCGGCGGGCTCGGCCAAGGCGCTGCACCTGGTGGTCAACGACATCGAGGCGGCCCGCGCCGAGCTGCTGGGCAGGGGTGTGGAGGTCGGTCCGGTGCAGGACGTCGGCGGCGGGGTGCGCTACGCCGGGTTCGCCGACCCCGATGGCAACACCCTGACCATGCAGGAGATGGCGTGGCGCACCGGAGAGAAGTTCTGACCCTGCAGCGAAGTCGGACCGTGCTTGGGTGGGACCATGGCGAAGAAGAATCAGCTCCTGGTGGCCGGTGTCGACGTGGGCGGCACCAACATCGTGGTCGGCCTCGTCGACGCCGACCACACGGTGCAGGAACGGGCCAAGGCCCCCACCCCTACCGAGGGCCCGGACGCGGTGCTGGACACCATCGCCGAGCTGATTGCCGCCCTCGGCGCGAACCCGATCGCGGTCGGCGTCGGCATCCCCGGGGTCGTCCATGAGGGCGAGGTGCTCACCGTGCCCAACCTGGCGAACTGGCACGAGCGCTTCGACCTCGTCCCCGCCCTCACCCAGCGTCTCGACGACCTCCCCGTCGCGCTGGGCAACGACGCCAACGTCGGTCTGCTCGGGGAGTGGCTCGACGGGGCGGCGACGGGCTCGCGCAACGTGCTCGGGCTGTGGATGGGCACCGGTGTCGGCGGCGGGCTGATCCTGGACGGGCGGCCGTACACCGGCTCCCGTGGGGCGGCCGGCGAGATCGGCCACGTGGTGGTGATGGCCGGGGGCGCGTTGTGCTCGTGCGGGCGGCGCGGCTGCGCCGAGGCCTACGCCGGGCGCCGGTCCATGCGCGGGGCCGCCACCTCCATGGTCGAGGCCGGCTGGCACACGTCGCTGTTCGACATCATGGAGGAGCAGGACAAGACGCGGCCCACGTCCAAGGTGTGGGCGAAGGCGCTCGCCGACGGCGACAAGCTCGTCACCACGCTGTTCGACGCGGCGATCGAGAACCTGGGCATCGCGGTCGGCTCGGCGATCAACCTCCTGGACCTCGACGTGGTGGTCGTCGGCGGCGGACTCGCCGAGAAGCTCGGCCAGGACCTCGCCGACCGGATCGACGCCGCCGCCCGACTCTGGATGCTGCGGCCCTCACCAGACCTGCGCTTCGTGGTCTCCGCGCTGGGAGACGACGCCGGGGTGGTCGGCGCGGCCGCGCTGGGCCGGGCGGCGCTGCTGGCGGGGTGATTCGTCGTCGACAGAACTGTCGGATGCGTGTGACACTGTCGGTGGATGAAGGTTCGGGTAGCCCGGTCGGGCCGCAAGCACCGAATCGGCAACGCACACATCCTCGAGGCCATGCTCGACGCTGGTGAACCGGTTGCAGTCGGAGACCAGCTGCTCTACGTAGGAGTGGACAATCGTGGAGTCGAGCTCGAGGTGATCGCGGTGCCGGACGACTCCGACCGAGCCGACCTGACCGTCATCCACGCCATGCCGACGATCTGGAGGGTCCGACGATGAAGCCTCAGAGCTACCGAATCCCCCCGGGTTCGACCATCGAAGACGCCGATCTCGATACCGAGCCCGCGCTGGCCCACGGGCGCGAGCTCACCGAGACGGACGCAGTGGAGTTGGCCGCGAGCACCCTTGCCGAGGTGCGTCGGCGCAACCTGGTGCCCGGGCGCAAGTCCCTCGGTGGCGACGGACGGCACTCTCCCCGGGTGCAGTTTCGCGTTCCCGACTCCGTCCGTGTCGAAGCCGAGCGTCGGGCAGAGCGGGAGGGCGTCTCCCTGTCAGCGCTCGCCCGCACGGCTCTCGTGCACTATCTCGCGTCCTGACCCTGGGTCACGGTCGCTAGTGCCCTGGCTGGGCCACGCCGCAGAATCGTCCGCCTCCTTCGGTACGGTTCCGCACCAGAACTGACCGACGACGGAAAGGCCACCCCGTGACCCACCCCGGCGGGCTCGAGTCAGCCCTGGCCGACACCGAGCAGCAGATCGACACGGCGCTGCGGGCGGCCGCCGGCCTGACCAGGGAGCTGAAGAAGGCGCGCGCGGCCGCGGCCACCGGCTCGCTGCGGGACCTGCGCCGCTCGCTGACCGCCACCGAGGCCCTGGCTACAGACGCCGCCGCGACGACGGGCGCGGCGGTCGGCTCCTTCACCCTGGACGAGACCGAGCACCTGGCCTCCGGAGCGTTCGCCACCGAGCTCGAGCAGCTGGCCCAACAGCGTGACGTCTCCATCGTGTCCTCCGACGACCGCCTGCTCTGCTACCCCTCGCTGATCCGGGTGATCCCCGGTGACGCCGCGGTGGAGATCGACCGCAAGCGGGAGAAGCGGCTGCGCCCCTCGGTTCTCGTCGACCGGCTCGCCGCCGCGCAGAACCGCCCGCCCCGCTTCCGTCCGGAGCCGTTCCTGGAGAGCGTCGCCGCCGCCTACCAGCTGCTGCTCACCCAGGGTGACAAGGCGCCCGGCGCGGTGCTGCGCCTGGTCGACGTGTGGTCAGTGCTCACCCTGCTGCCCGGTCAGGCCCGCGAGTACACCCGTCCCGAGTTTGCCCGTGACCTGTACCTGCTCGACCAGGACGGGACCACCCGCGCCCGCTCCGGCGGCCGCCTGCGCTTTCACGCCAGCACCGGCACCAAGGGGGCGGGCACCCTCACCACCGTCGCGCGCGACGGACGCCCCCAGGTCTACTGGGGCATGTCCTTCACAGAGACCTCGTGAGCACCG
>JBDTDI010000111.1:0-7370 GCA_039923155.1 Mycobacteriaceae bacterium
AGCGGGCCACCGGCCGCATGTACCGGCGGATCCGCAAGACCCGCCGCGCCGATGCGCTCCGTCCCAACCAGGAGGCCGACGCCGCCGTTCTCGCGAGCACTGCCACCGGCTCGGCGATGCGGATCGACGACGAGACGCTGGGTCTGCCGCTGGTCTCCGCCGCGGAAGGCGCCAGCGCCGGGACCCTACTGCGGGCCCGCCCGTGCTACCAGTGCAAGCAGCGGTACACCCAGGTCGACGCCTTCTACCACCAGCTGTGCCCCACCTGTGCGGCGCTGAACCGGGCTCGCCGCGACGCCCGGACCGACCTTCGCGGTCGACGGGCGCTGCTGACCGGGGGGCGGGCCAAGATCGGCATGTACATCGCGCTGCGGCTGCTCCGCGACGGCGCGCACACCACCATCACCACCCGGTTCCCGCACGACGCGGTGCGCCGGTTCACCGCCGTGGCCGACAGCGCGGAGTGGATCGACCGGCTGACCGTCGTCGGCATCGACCTGCGCGACCCGACCCAGGTCACCGCGCTGGCCGACGACGTGGCCGCCGCGGGACCGCTCGACGTGCTGATCAACAACGCCTGCCAGACCGTACGACGCTCCCCCGGGGCCTACGCACCGCTGGTGCAGGCCGAGGCCGCCGCCCTGCCCACCGGGGTGCCGCTGCCCGAGGTCCTCACCTTCGACCGGGTGTCCGGGGCCCATCCGGCGGCGATCGCCGGCGCGCTCGCCAAGGCCCCGGTGGCCGCGCACGACGGGGAGTCGGGCGCGCAGGCCCGGGCCGCGCACACCGCGGCGGCGATGACCGCGCTGGCCCTGAAGGCCGGTAGCGCCTCGCTGCACGCCCACCTGGCCGGAACCGCGGTCGACGCGGGTGGGCTGCTGCCGGACACCGCCTCGGCGAACTCGTGGACCCAGACGCTGGACGAGGTGGACCCGCTCGAGCTGCTGGAGGTTCAGCTGTGCAACGCGGTGGCCCCGTTCCTGCTCATCTCCCGGCTGCGTCCCGCCCTGGCGGCCGGCGCACGGCGCGCCGGCTCGGGCCGCGCCCACGTGGTGAACGTCTCGGCGATGGAGGGGCAGTTCTCCCGGCAGTACAAGGGCGCCGGTCACCCGCACACGAACATGGCCAAGGCGGCGCTGAACATGCTGACCCGCACCAGCGCCGACGAGATGTGGGAGACCGACCGGATCCAGATGAACGCCGTCGACACCGGCTGGATCACCGACGAGCGGCCGCACACCACGAAGCTCAGGCTGGCGCAGGAGGGCTTCCACGCCCCGCTCGACCTTGTCGACGGCGCGGCCCGGGTCTACGACCCGGTGGTGCGGGGCGAGTCCGGCGTCGACGTCGTCGGCTGCTTCCTCAAGGACTACGCCCCCGCGGCCTGGTGACACAGCCCCCGCGGCCTGGTCACACAGCCCCCGCGGCCTGGTCACACCGCCCCCGCCTCCTGGTGATGCGGGCCACGAAGCCCCGCGACGGTCGGGGTTTCGTGGCCGCGGCGTCGTAGGGTCGCAGGCGATCTCAACCCTGTCACCGCAGCCAGGAACGGAGCGTCATGCACTCCCCGAGGGACTTCTACCGCCCGCTCGCCGTCGGCGCCCCCGCGCCGCTGCGCGAGATCCCGTTCGGCCCGTCGCGGATGATCCACTTCTTCGACCCCAGCAACCCGAAGATGGTCGCCAAGGCGCCGCAGATCGCGGCCGGGGTCGACATCCTGCTCGGCAACCTCGAGGACGCGGTCCGCTCCGAGAACAAGAAGGCCGCCCGCGCCGGGCTGGTGCAGGTGGCCAAGGACAACGACTTCGGGCAGACGCAGCTGTGGGCCCGGGTGAACAGCCTGGACTCCCCGTGGGGCCTGGACGACCTGACGACGCTGGTCACCGAGGTCGGTGACTCCCTCGACGTGATCATGGTGCCGAAGGTGGAGGGCCCGGAGGACATCCACTACGTCGACCGCCTCCTCGCCCAGCTCGAGGCCAAGGCCGGGCTGCAGCGCCCGATCCTGGTGCACGCCATCCTGGAGACGGCCCGGGGGATGACCAACGTGGAGGACATCTGTACGGCCAGCCCCCGGATGCAGGGCCTCTCGCTCGGCCCGGCGGACCTGGCCGCGAACCGGCGGATGAAGACGACCCGGGTCGGTGGCGGTCATCCCGGCTACCTAGTCCGCGCCGACTCCACCACCGAGGGCGCGCCGCGCACCACCTACCAGCAGGACCTGTGGCATTACACGATCGCGCGGATGGTGGACGCCTGCGCCGCCGCGGGGATCTTGCCCTTCTACGGCCCCTTCGGCGACATCGCCGACACGGTGGCCTGCGAGGACCAGTTCCGCAACGCGTTCCTGCTGGGCTGCGTCGGAGCGTGGAGCCTGCACCCGGTGCAGATTGACATCGCCAGGCGGGTGTTCTCCCCCGACCCGGCTGACGTGGCGCACGCCCAGGCCGTCATCGACGCGATGGGTGACGGCACGGGGGCACTGATGATCGACGGCAAGATGGAGGACGACGCGTCGGTGAAGCAGTGCCGGGTGATGGTGGACCTCGCCCACTCCCTCGCCGAGCGTGATCCCGAGCTGGCCGCACGCTACGGGTTCGGCTCGTGATGGCGTTCGTGCCGCGTCGCTCCGTGCTCTACATGCCGGGGGCCAACGCCCGCGCCCTGGAGAAGGCGAAGACCATCCCCGCCGACGCGCTGATCCTCGACCTGGAGGACGCCGTCTCCCCCGACGCCAAGGACGATGCGCGGGAACGGGTGTGCGCGGCAGCGGCTTCGGACGACTACGGACGCCGCGAGGTCACCATCCGGGTCAACGCGATCGGGACCCCGTGGCACGGCGACGACCTGCGCGCGGTCGCGGCCGCCGGGCCGGCCGCTGTGGTCGTGCCGAAGGTGGGTTCAGCCGACGACGTGCACGTCATCGAGGCGGCGCTGCAGGCTGGTGGCGCGCCCGAGCACACCACGATCTGGGCGATGCTGGAGACCCCCCGCGCGATCCTGGACGCGCCGGCGATCTGCGCGGCCTCGTCCCGGCTGGCGGTGCTGGTGCTGGGGACCAACGACCTCGTCAAGGAGCTGCGTGCCGAGCACGTGCCGGGCCGGGGGCCCCTGCTCGCCGCGTTGTCGATGGCGGTGCTCGCCGCGCGCAGTGCCGGCAAGGACATCCTCGACGGGGTGTTCAACGACGTGACCGACACCGACGCCTTCACGGTGGAGTGTCACCAGGCCAAAAACTTCGGCTTCGACGGCAAGACGCTGATCCACCCCAGCCAGGTGGGGCCCTGCAACACGGTCTTCGCGCCCACCGACGACGAGCTGGCCCATGCCCGTGAGGTCATCGCCGCCTTCGACGCGGCCCAGCGGGAGGGTCGTGGCGTGGCCACGGTCGACGGCCGGATGATCGAGAACCTGCACATGGAGCAGGCCCAGCGGGTGCTGGCGGTGGCCGCGGCCGTCGGAGCGCTGTAGGAGGCTGACCACCGGGGCGTGGCGCTCGGGACGGACGGTCCCGCCGGACCGGCGGGCGCCGCGGCACACCCGTCCGCAGCCGCTCACCAGCCCTGGTGCGAGCTGGCGGACCATCGCGGAGGGAGGGTCGCCATCACGTCGTTGTGGTGTGGTCAGGTCCGTAGTCGCGGTGCACGGTAGCGACGCGAACCCGGTAGGTCTCGTACCACTGCTGCTGACCGCGACGCTGCGCGAGCAGGTGCTCGGCGACCTGTTTCCAACCCCGCGCGGCGTCGTCGTCAATCCAGTAGGAGACGGTGATCCCGACTTCGTCGCGAGCACTCTCCACCCCGAGGAAACCCGGCTGCTGCCGGGCCAGGGCGTCCATCCGGGCGGCCATCGCGGCGTAGCCCTGGTCCCCCGCGGTGCGCAGCGAGGTGAAGATGACCGCGGTGTACGGCGGGGCGGGGGTGTCGGCGAGCGGGTCGGTCATCCCGAGGCCGTGCCCGCCCGGGGCGAGCGCCGGTAGGCCGACACCGCCGGGTGGCCCGGCAGCCAGAACCGCCACGCCACCTCGGCTGCGGCGCTCACCCCCACCCGGGGACCGACGGCGATGTCGGTGGCCGGTTCGCGCAGCTCGAGACCGAGCTCGCCGCCGGCCAGCAAGTTGGTCCCGCCGTCAGCGAGGGTGATACCCAGCGCGAGGGCCAGGTTGGCCGGGCCACGCGCGAGGTCGGCGGGGCGGCGGGCGGCGGGTCGCCGGGCAGCCGCAACATCGGCACCGGACACCACCTCCGCGGCCCGCAGCAGCACCGCCGAGCCGACCCCGTCGGGACCAGTGCTCACGTTCAGGCAGGTGTGCATGCCGTAGACGAAGTAGGCGTACAAGTACCCGGCAGGGCCGAACATCACCGCGGTGCGATCAGTCATGCCCCGGAAGGCGTGCGACGCCGGGTCGGCGAGCCCGGCGTAGGCCTCCACCTCCACGATCCGCGCGCTGACCCCCCGAGCGCGCAGGGTGGCGCCGAGCAGGGCCCGGGCGGCGTCCTCGGGCGTCCCGCTCAGGCGCGCGCGGTCGGCAGCGCCGTCCATGCCCGGCCCTGGGCCGAGGCGGCCCGCACCCCGTCCAGCTGCTCCGCCACCCGCACCCCCGCAGTACCACCTCGGGCGTCGCGCGAGGCGATGGAGCCGGGCACGCTCAGCACCTCCCGCACGGCCGGGGTGAGGTGGGAGTCCACCGCAGCCAGCTCGTCGTCGGTCAGCTCGGCCAGGCCCACTCCCCTGGCCTCGGCCGCACGTACGCACTCCCCGGCCGCCGAGTGCGCCACCCGGAACGGCACCCCGGCCCGCACCAGCCACTCGGCGACGTCCGTGGCCAAGGTGAACCCGGCCGGCGCCAGCTCAGCCATCCGGTCGGTGTGAAAGGCCAGCTCGGTGATGAGGCCGGTCAGGGCGGGCAGCAGCAGCCCGAGCTGGGTGACGGAGTCGAAGACGGGTTCCTTGTCCTCCTGCAGGTCACGGTTGTAGGCCAGCGGCTGCGCCTTGAGGGTGGCGAGCAGTCCGGTGAGGTTGCCGATCAGGCGGCCGGACTTGCCGCGGGTCAGCTCGGCGACGTCGGGGTTCTTCTTCTGCGGCATGATCGAGCTGCCGGTGGACCACGCGTCGGGCAGCGTGACGTAGCCGAACTCGACGGTGCTCCACAGGATGATCTCCTCCGCCAGGCGGGAGAGGTCGACGGCGATCATCGCGAGCACGAACGCGGCCTCGGCGGCGAAGTCGCGTGCGCTGGTGCCGTCGATGGAGTTCTCGGCCGACGACGCGAACCCCAGCTCGGCGGCCACCGCCTCCGGGTCGAGGCCCAGCGAGCTGCCGGCCAGCGCCCCGGAGCCGTAGGGAGACACGGCGAGCCGCACGTCCAGGTCGCGGATCCGGGCCACGTCGCGCAGCAGCGGGTGGGTGTGGGCGAGCAGGTGGTGAGCCAGCAGCACCGGTTGGGCGTGCTGGGAGTGGGTGCGTCCGGGCATCGGCGCGTCGGGGTGCGCCGCGGCCTGCAGAGCCAGCGCGTCGACGACGTCGAGCACCCCGGCGGCCACCTCCCGCACGGCCTCGCGCAACCACATCCGGAACAGGGTGGCCACCTGGTCGTTGCGGGAGCGCCCGGCGCGCAGGCGCCCCCCGACCTCCGCCCCGACCCGCTCGATCAGGCCCCGCTCCAGGGCGGAGTGCACGTCCTCGTCGTCGGGCTCGGGGGTGAACGTTCCCGCCTCGACGTCAGCGCCCAGGCGGGCGAGCCCGTCGAGCATGGTGGCCAGGTCGGCGTCGGTGAGCAGCCCCGCGGTGTGCAGGACCCGGGCGTGCGCCGCCGAGGCGCGCACGTCGTGGGGCGCGAGCACCCAGTCGAATCCGGTGCTGCAGCTCAGCGCAGCCATGGCCTCGGCCGGCCCCGTCGCGAAGCGCCCGCCCCACAGCGCACTCACGTCCGCAGCTCGCGGCGGGCCGCGATCTTCGACGACAGCCCGTGCAGCTGCACGAAGCCCTTGGCCAGGCCCTGGTCGAAGGAGTCGCCCTCGTCGTAGGTGGCGAGGTTGAAGTCGTACAGGCTCTCGGTGCTGCGCCGGCCGTTGACCGTGACGGTGCCACCGTGCAGCACCAGTCGGATCTCGCCGGTGACCCGCTCCTGGGTCTTGGCCAGGAACACGTCCAGCGCGTACTTCAGCGGCGAGAACCACAGCCCGTCGTAGACCAGCTCGCCCCAGCGCTGCTCGACCTGACGCTTGAACCGGGCCAGCTCGCGCTCGACGGTGACGTTCTCCAGCTCCTGGTGCGCGGTGATCAGGGTCATCGCGCCCGGCGCCTCGTAGACCTCGCGGCTCTTGATCCCCACGAGACGGTCCTCGACCATGTCCAGGCGTCCCACCCCCTGCGCACCGGCGCGGGTGTTGAGCTCGGTGATGATCTGCAGCACCGAGAGGCGACGCCCGTCGATGCTGACCGGGACGCCGGCCTCGAAGGCGAGGACGAGCTCGTCGGGAGCGGTGAAGTTCACCGTCGGGTCGGTGGTGTAGGAGTAGACGTCCTTGGTGGGGGCGTTCCAGAGGTCCTCGAGGAACCCGGTCTCCACCGCGCGGCCCCACACGTTCTGGTCGATGGAGAACGAGGAGCCCTTGGTGACGTTGACGGGGATGTCGTTCTCCTCGGCGAACGCGATGGCCTTCTCCCGGGTCCATGCGTAGTCCCGGACCGGGGCGATGACCTCCAGGTCGGGCCCGAGTGCGCCGATCCCGACCTCGAAGCGCACCTGGTCGTTGCCCTTGCCGGTGCACCCGTGGGCCACGGTCGTGCCGCCGTGGAACTTGGCCGCCGCCACCAGGTGCTTGACGATCAACGGCCGGCTGATCGCGGACACCAGCGGGTAGCGGTCCATGTAGAGCGCGTTG
The DNA here is from genome assembly GCA_039923155.1 of Mycobacteriaceae bacterium. Taxonomy (GTDB): domain Bacteria; phylum Actinomycetota; class Actinomycetes; order Mycobacteriales; family Mycobacteriaceae; genus Rhodococcus_D. The sequence continues at coordinate 6,888 of JBDTDI010000111.1, forward strand.
GCCTGCACCGTCGGCAGGCAGTACTGCTCGGCGAACTCGTCGCGGGCGTCGATGACCACCGCGTCCACCGCGCCGCAGTCCAGCGCGCGCTGGCGGATGTCGTTCATGTCCTCCCCGCCCTGGCCCAGGTCGATGGCCACGGCGACCACCTCCTTGCCGGTTTCCCGGCCGATCCAGCTGATGGCCACGGAGGTGTCCAGCCCGCCGGAGTAGGCGAGTACGACGCGGTCAGCCATGGGGGTTGTGCTCCTTATGCTGCAGTTGGGTGATGCGGGCGGTGAGGTCGGCGCCGGTCAGGGGTTCCCGCGCGACGACGACGATGGTGTCATCACCGGCGATGGTGCCGACGACGTCGTGCAGGGCGGCGCGGTCCAGGGCGCTGGCCAGGAAGTTGGCCGCCCCGGGTGGGGTGCGCAGCACCGCGAGGTTGCCGCTGTGGTCGGTGGAGACGCACAGCTCGGCGAGCAGGCGCCCGAGGCGGTC
>JBDTDI010000112.1:0-3224 GCA_039923155.1 Mycobacteriaceae bacterium
CGTGCTGCTCGCGCAGAGCGAGACCGTGCAGGCTCCGGCCATCGCCTACGGTGCCCTGAGCCCGCTGCTGATCCTGCTCGGGGCCGCCTGCCTGGGGGTGCTGGTGGAGGCGTTCGTGCCGCGTGCCTCGCGCTGGGCCACCCAGGTGGGTCTCACGTTCGCCGCCCTGGTCCTGGCCGGGGCTGCGCTCGGTCTGTACGCGAGCGGGAGCTCACGCCGGGACATCTCGACCTTGGCGGGATCGCTGGCGATCGACGAGCCCACGCTGTTCCTGTGGGGCACCCTGCTGGTGCTCGGCGCGGGCTCGGTGCTGCTGGTGGCGGACCGCTCGGTCGAGCCCGGGGGCGCCTTCGTGGCCGACCTGCAGACCCTGCAGGCACGGGGCCAGGACGGGGGCACCGGTACCGCCACGCTGACCCGGGAGCAGGCGGGCGCCACCTCGACCCACACCGAGGTCTTCCCCCTGGTGGTGTTCTCCCTGGCCGGGATGATGGCCTTCGTCGCCGCCGACGACCTGCTGACCATGTTCGTCGCGCTGGAGGTGCTGTCGCTGCCGCTGTACCTGCTGTGCGGGCTCGCCCGACGGCGCCGGCTGCTCAGCCAGGAGGCGGCGCTCAAGTACTTCCTGCTCGGTGCGTTCGCCTCCGGGTTCTTCCTGTACGGGCTGGCGCTGCTCTACGGCTACGCGGGCACCGTGCGGCTGTCGGGCATCGCGGCCGCCACCACCGGCACCGACCGCTCGGACACGTTGCTGTTCGCGGGGCTCGGGCTGCTGCTGGTGGGGCTGCTGTTCAAGGCGTCCATCGGCCCGTTCCACAGCTGGACGCCCGACGTGTACCAGGGCGCGCCGACGCCGATCACCGCGTTCATGGCCACCTGCACCAAGGTGGCGGCCTTCGGGGCCATCCTGCGGGTGCTGACGGTGGCGTTCGAGGGGGTCCGCTGGGACTGGCGCCCGCTGCTCATCGGGATCGCCATCGTGTCCATGGCCGTCGGCGCCGTGCTCGGTCTGACCCAGACCGACATGAAGCGCATGATCGCCTACTCCTCCATCGCGCACGCCGGATTCATCCTCGTCGGCGCCATCGCACTGACCCCGAAGGGCCTGTCGGGCTCGCTGTTCTACCTGCTGGCCTACGGGTTCACCACCATGGCCGCGCTCGCGGTGATCAGCCTGGTCCGCGACTCCCGAGGCGAGGCCGGCCAGCTCTCCCAGTGGGCCGGGCTGGGTCGCAGATCACCCGTGGTGGGCGCGGTGTTCGCGCTGTTCCTGCTGTCGCTGGCCGGGGTGCCGCTGACCGCGGGCTTCATCAGCAAGTTTGCGGTGTTCGCGGCCGCGTACGAGGACGGCATGATTCCGCTGGTCGTCGTGGCCGTGGTGTTCAGCGCCGTGGCGGCGTTCTTCTACCTGCGCATCGTCGTCGTCATCTTCTTCTCCGAGCCTGCCGCCGAGGGCCCGACGGTGACCGTGCCCGGGGTGTTCACTACCGTGGCCATCAGCATCGGTGCGCTCGCGACCCTCCTGCTGGGGGTCGTGCCCGCCCCGGTGCTCGACTTCGCCAACGTCAGCACCTTCTTGTCCTGAGCAGGTGCGCGCCGCAGAGGGGCCCCGCACACGTGAGCCAGACCGGAACAGCCGCCGACCTGACCGTGGCCGGGATCGACATGGGCGACCGCGTGCTGGCGGACGCGATGCGCGACGGGCTGGAGCAGGTGGAGGCGCTGCTGCACGCCGAGCTGGCCTCGGGGGAGCCGTTCGTGGCCGAGATCGCCCTGCACCTCGTGCGGGCGGGCGGCAAGCGCTTCCGTCCGGTGTTCACCCTGCTGGCCGCCCAGCTCGGTCCCGAGCCGGGTTCGCACGACGCGGTGAAGGCCGCGGTGGTGTGCGAGCTGATCCACCTCGCCACGCTGTACCACGACGACGTGATGGACGAGGCGACCATGCGTCGTGGCGCGGTGAGCGCCAACGCCCGGTGGGACAACAGCGCCGCCATCCTCACCGGTGACTACCTGTTCGCGCACGCCTCCCGGCTGGTCTCCGAGCTGGGGCCGGAGGCGGTGCGGATCATCGCCGAGACCTTCGCCGAGCTGGTCACCGGTCAGATGCGGGAGACCGTGGGCGCCGGCAGCGTCGCCGACGCGGGTGCCGACCCGGTCGACCACTACCTGCAGGTGGTGGCCGAGAAGACCGGCTCCCTGATCGCCACGGCCGGGCGCTACGGCGGCATGTTCTCCGGGGCCGAGGACGAACAGGTGGCCCGGTTGCAGCGTCTCGGCCGTGCGGTGGGCACCGCGTTCCAGATCGTCGACGACATCATCGACATCTCCTCGGTGTCCACCGAGTCGGGCAAGACCCCGGGCACCGATCTTCGTGAGGGGGTGCACACCCTGCCCGTGCTGCTGGCCCTGGCCGACACCGGTCCGGACGCCGATCGGCTGCGGGTGCTGCTCGACGGGCCGGTGACCGACGACGACGATCTCGCCGAGGCCTTGTCGCTGCTCGGGCGCTCGGCGGGGTTGGCCCGGGCGAGCGAGGTGGTGGCCGGCTACGCCGCCGCCGCGCACACCGAGCTGGCGGCGCTGCCCGACCGTCCGGCGAGGGCTGCGCTGCAGGCGTGGGTGGACTACACGGTGGCCCGCACCGGCTGAGTCCGGCTCCGCCTCCGGCCCGCCCGTCGACCGGTGCGCAGCGCGTCGGTGGTGAACACCACCAGGGCCAGCCAGACCAGCACGAAGCCGAACCAGCGTGAGCTGGGCATGGCCTCGTGCACCACGACGACGCCCCACAGGAACTGCAGCACCGGGGTCAGGTACTGCAGCAGGCCCAGCGTCGCCAGCGGCACCCGCTGCGCCGCGCCGCCGAACAGCAGCAGCGGCACCGCGGTGAGCGGTCCACAGGCCACCAGCAGCAGCAGGTGGCCCGCCCCGAGCGTGGTGAAGGTGGCGGCGCCGCTCTCGTGCAGCCACACCAGCCAGCCCAGCGCGAACGGCGCCAGCACCACTGCCTCAGCGGTGAGGCTCGCCCGAGGATCGAGGCGGACCGTCTTCTTGGCGAGGCCGTAGAGCCCGAAGCTGAACGCCAGCACGAGCGAGAGCCAGGGTGGGCGGCCGTAGTCGATGGTGAGGGCGAGAACAGCGATCGCGGCGATGGCCAGGGCGACGATCTGCAGACGCCGCAGCCGTTCGTGCAGCACCACCACGGCCAGCAGCACGCTGATCAGGGG
>JBDTDI010000113.1:0-13851 GCA_039923155.1 Mycobacteriaceae bacterium
GAGGCCATGAGGTCGTAGGCGATGCCCGCCCGGTCGAGCGCCTGGGAAATGGCCAGCGGGTCGCGGCCGGCACCATGGTCGATACCGCCCAGGGTGCGGATCAGGGTGGCGCCGCTCTGCCGCTCCAACTCGTGCCAGAGCTCGAAGGCTTCCCCGGTCAGCGTCACGTAGTCGTCGTGGGGGTAGGCCCGGCGCACGATCCGCGCCGAGCCGTGCGAGCTGCCCCGCGAGGTGGCGGGCTCGAACTGCTCGAGCACGAGCGTCTCGACACCGCGCTGCGCCAGCTGCCAGGCGCTGGCCGCGCCCATCAGCCCGGCCCCCACGATGACGACGTCGGCGGTGGGGGGCAGCTCGGCGGTTTCGATGCTCATCTGCTTGTTCTCCGTTTCTGGGTCAGGCGGCGACGACGGCGGCGGGGGCGAGGTAGCCGTCGGGGTCGAACGCGGTGCCGGCGGCCAGTGCCGCGGCCCGGACCTCGTCGGTCCAGTCGAGGCGCACGCGGCCGTCGCCGCCGGTCATGGCGACGATCATTCCGGTGTCCTCGCCGATGTTCTCGAGCTTCTGCCACGCCCCGATCGGCACCGAGAACGTGTCCAGCGGCCCGATCTCGGTGGTCACCGGGTTCTCCCGGTTCAGGGTGATGCGCCAGCGGCCGTCCTTGACCATGTACACCTGGGCGGCGTGGTGGCGGTGGGTGAGCAGACCCTCCCCGGGCTGCGCGCGCAGCCACGCCATGGAGAACCCGTGCGGGTTGAACACCCGGGGGTGCATGGTGCGCTCCTCGGTGAGGCCGTAGCCGATGACCAGGGCCAGCTCGGCGTTGCCGCCGTCCTGCCCGGAGCACAGGAAGGCGCTCGAGGACCACACCAGGTCCTCGGGGGTGGTCAGGCGGGCCCGCATCTGTTCCGGGGTGATCGTGGTGAGCTTGGCCAGCTCCGCCTCGGGCAGCGGCTCGGTGAGCTTCACCCCGGCGGGGGGCTTGTTCGGCTCGCCGGTGACCATGCGGTTGTCGGCGGAGAGGAAGCCGCCGAGCTCGGCGGCGGCCTTGAGCACCGACGGCGCCCACAGGATGCCGCCGTTCTCGTCCTGGCCGAGGGAGGAGAACATCCACGCGTCGTCGTCGCCGAGGTTGGTGAACCCGCGGAACATCCACGACGGCATGGAGATGATGTCGCCGGGGGAGATGGTTGCTTCCCCGTCGGTGCCGTCGATGCCCCACCGGAACGTCCAGCTTCCGCTCATGCAGCTGAACACCTCGGCGGTGAAGTGCAGGTGCAGGGAGTTGGTGACCCCGTGGGGCAGGGCGGCCACCCCGAGGTTGAACCCGTGCGCCTCGGTCACCGGCACGAGCTGGTCGGGGTTCTCCGCCACCCCGGGGCCGATCAGCGCGTAGTTCGCCTTGCCCTTGCACTGCGGGAGGATCGTGTCGATGAACGCCGACGTGTCGGGCACCAGCTCGGCCCTGCGGATGGTGCGGTGCTCGATCTCCGCGGCGGTGACCTCGGTGGCGGTCAGGTCGGCGTCGGTGGTGGTCGTGTCGTTCATGCTCGGAGAACCTCTCTGTGTTCGTGCAGCGGGTGGTGGGGGTCAGGACCTCAGCGCGTCGGCCTGGGCCGGGGTGAGCGGGTGGTGGGGATGGTGGCGCAGCAGCAGCGCGATGCTGGCGGTCTCCTCGATCTCCTCGACGGCGTCCACGGCCGCCTCCAGCGTCGGTGCCGCGGCCACCGAACCGTGGTGGGCCAGCAGCACGCAGGGTGAGCCGGCGGCGACGACGGCAGCACCCAGGCCGGGGTCGCCCGGGCGCAGGTATCCCACCAGCGGCAGCCGCCCCACCCGCATGACGTAGTAGGCGGTCAGCGGGGCCAGCACGTCGTCGGGGTCGAGGTCGTCGAGGCAGGAGAACGCCACCGCGTGGGTGGAGTGCACGTGCGCGACCGCGCGGGCCTGGGGCTGGGTCTCGTACAGCGCCAGGTGCAGCACCACCTCCTTCGACGGGGGTGGGCCCTCCAGGTGGGTGCCGTCACGGCCCAGGACCGACAGCTGGTCGGGGTGCAGGCGGCCCAGGCAGCTGTTGGTGGGGGTCATCAGGATCCGCTCACCGACGACCCGGCTGAGGTTGCCCGTCCGGCCGGGGGTGACGCCCCGGTCGTAGAGGGCGCGCCCGAGCAGCACCGGCTCGTCCCGGGCGGCCGCGCCGTCGACGTCGGTGGCCCCAGCGGCGGCGGCGGTGCTGCTCACGGGTGCTCCCACGCGTCGGTGTCGAACGAGGCGAAGGCGTCGGCGAAGAAGCTCTCGCCGCCGAAGTTGCCCGACTTGAACGCCACCGCGAGCTCGGGCGCACCCGACAGGGTCCACGGCACCCCGGGGCAGATCTGCGGGCCGACCTGCACGTGGGTCAGGTGCAGGGCGGCGGCCACGGCGCCGGAGGTCTCGCCACCGGCGACGACCAGGCGCCGCACCCCCTGCTCGAGCAGCCCGACGGCGACCTCGGCCAACGTCGCCTCGACCCGCGCTGCGGCACCGTCCCCGAACCGCTCCCGCGCGGACCGGATCCCGTCGGCGCTGGTGTCGGCGGTGACGAGGACCGGTCCGTCGACCATGTGCTCCCGTACCCAGCGCAGCACGGAAGCGACCCCATCACCTCCGGCGAGGGCCTCCGGGTCCAGCCGCAGCACCGGCCAGGAGGTTTCGGCTGTGGCGACCTGCGCGGCGGTGGCGGTGGAGGCGCTGCCGACCAGGACCGCGGCCCGCCCGGTCGGGGCGGTGGGTCGCGGGCTCGCAGACCCGGCCCGGGTCGGCGCCAGGGCCGCGCCCCACGCCGCCCCGAACGCCGCGCCCCCCGCGGCGAGCGGGTGCCGGGTGATCGCCTGTGCGGTGGCGGCCAGGTCGTCGTCGTCCAGGGCGTCGGCCAGCACGTGCACCACCCCGTCGGCGGCGAGCTCGCCCAGGCGCGCGGCGACCGCCTCGGAGCCGCGGCGCACCTGCGGCAGGGCCAGCAGCCCGACCGGCGCCGGCGTCTGGGCGCCCAGCACCCGCACCAGGTTGGCATCGGTCATCGGGGTCAGCGGGTGCTCACGCATACCGGACTTTGATAGCAGCACGTCGCCGACGAAGAGGTACCCGCGGTAGAGGGTGCGCTCGTTGACCGGGTAGGCGGGGCAGTGCACCAGCGGAGTCTGGGCGCCGTCCTCAGCGCGCAGGGCGTCGGCGACGGGGCCGATGTTGCCGGCCGGGGTGGAGTCGAAGGTGCTGCAGTACTTGAAGAAGGTGCGTTCGGTGCCCCGGGTGCGCAGCCACCGCGCCGCCGTCAGCGACTGCTCGACGGCGTCGTCGGCCGGGCAGGTGCGGGACTTGAGCGCCACCACGACGGCGTCGCACGCGGGCAGCCTCACGTCGTCGGCCGGGACGCCGAACACCTGCACGGTGGCCAGCCCGGCCTGCACCAGCGCGTCGGCGAGGTCGGAGGCCCCGGTGATGTCGTCGGCGACGCAGCCCAGCACCGGGTTGCGCCGCGGCGCTGCGGTGCTGGGCTCGCCGGGCGGGGTCATCTCAAGCGGCACTGGGGGTGCGGGGCTCGTCGCCGCGGGCCTTGGCGATCTGGGTCATGACGGCGATCTCGTCGAACACGCGCCACTCGTGGATGATCTTGCCCTTGCGCATCAGGAACTGCGACGAGCCGAGGATCTCCACCGGCGAGTCGGTGACGGGGCCGTAGATCGGGGCACCGTCGTAGGTGCCGGCCAGGCGCCACAGCACTCCGACGCGGGTGCCCTGCTCGTCGGCGGTGTCGACGGCGATGTCGCGGACCTCGATGGTGGCGTCGGGGAACGGCGCGAGCATCTGGGTCAGGTCCATCTGGTAGTTGTTGGCGCGGGTGCGGATCCGGGCGCGGGTGGTCTCCAGGAACAGGTCGCGCTGGGTGAACTCACCCACCCGCTCCAGGTGCCGCTGCCCCCACACCTCGGTGATGAACTCGTTGATGAACGCCGCCTCCTCACCGTGGGTGTCTGGGCGTGGCCCCGACTCCCCGAGGCGCAGCACGTCGGCCGGCGCCGCGGTGGCGAACAGGCCCTCCTCGTCGCCGGAGAACGCCAGGGTGCGGGCGATCTCGGCCGGGTCGTGACCGAGGGTGGTGACCACGCGGTACTCGTCGCGCACCACCCACTCCTCGACGACGACGGCGTCGCGCACGAGGCAGATCGCCATGTTGCGGGACTCGGAGTTGTGGATCGACGGCGGCCCGTACGCCCCCCACCCCTGCTGCGGTCCGGAGTGGAAGACCCGGTGGTGGCTGATGAACGCATCGTCGCCGCGGGACTCGCAGATGACGTCCTCAGCGGTACCGACCCGGGTGGGGAACGAGCTCTTCTTGACCAGCGACCCGCGCAGCACGGTCTCCATGCCCTTGATCGGGCCGTAGGCGGTGTGCACCACCAGGTCCTCCGCGTAGTGCTCCCCGAGGCGGCCCAGCCCGTAGTCGTCCCAGATCAGGTCCGTCCACCCGCAGATGTACTCCTCGGGGCTCTCGAACGGCGCGTAGCTGGTGGGGTTGATGGGCATCAAGGCCTCTGCTTCCTGCGGATGAGGTAACGATCAGATTTCGTGGACCAACCCTCTTGACGGGATGATCGTTCGTGGTCTTGTATACGTATACATCACCAGACCCGAACGCCGCTAGCCCCTGCCGCGTGATGCGAGGCAGGCCACTTCACCAGTTACCCGGAGGCCCCTCTTGCCGTACACCGAGCCCCTGACCGAGCTGTCCCCCAACGGCTTCCGTCGCCCTGCACGCCCGTCGTCGATCCGCACCCTGCTGCTCAGGCGCCTTCCGGTGGTCGCGGTCGCGGCGGTCTCGGTCTTCGCCCTCAGCGCGTGCGGCGCCGGCTCGAACGTGGGCGGTTCCAGCACGGCCGGCGGCACGAGCGGGGGCGCCAAGGCGGCCAACGTGAAGTGCGACATCGCCCAGCCGACGTCGCCGACCACGGTGAACATCCTCGCCTACAACAGCGTGGCCACCGACCCGTTCACCAACGTGCTGACGGCGAACTGCAAGTCCAAGGACCTCACCCTGAACCACCCGGCCACCGACTTGGTGGGGCAGAAGCAGCGGGCGGTGCAGACCCTGTCGGGCTCCAGCGCCAGCTACGACCTGATCGAGCAGTTCGGCACCGTGTTCCCGCTGTACGCCGCACGCGGCTGGACCGTGCCCATCGACGACTACATGACCAAGTACAAGGACAAGTTCGACCTGGGCGCGATCGACCCGTCGCTGCTGAAGGCCGCCGAGTACGACGGCAAGCTGTACGGCCTGCCGACCTACTGGAGCGTCAACCAGATGGTCTACCGCAAGGACATCTTCGACAAGCTCGGGCTCAAGCCCCCCACCACGTTCGCCGAGATGATCGACGACGCGAAGATCATCCAGGACAAGGGCGGCATCAAGTACCCCCTCGCCGTCCCGATGGCCCCCACCAACGACATCCAGGGCCTGTTCGGTCAGACCATCCGCTCCCTCGGCGGCGACTACTTCGTCCCGGGCGAGCCCAAGCCGGCGCTGAACACCCCCGACGGGGTGGAGGCGGTCAACGCGATCCGCAGCCTGCTGCCCTACATGGCCCCGCAGGCGCTGAGCTTCTCCTCCCCGGAGGTGACCACCCAGCTGCTGACGGGCCAGGCCGCCATGGGAATGCTCGTCACCGGCCGGCTGTCGCCGCTGGTGGACAAGACGAAGTCGCCGAACGCCGACAAGTTCGGCTTCGCGACCCCGCCGTCGGTCAAGGCCGGGGGCAAGCCGCTGTCGTTCCTGTCGGTGGACGGGTTCGCGCTGGCCAAGAACTCCAAGGTCGACAAGGACCTGCTGTTCCAGCTGGCGGCGGTGGCCACCGGTAACGACGCGGCCAAGGCGGCTCTGCCCATCGCCCTGCCGGCGCGCCTCGACGTGCTCAAGGGGGCGTCGATCCCGTTCGCGGACAGCGCCCTGGCGATCCTCAAGGACGCCAAGCCGTTGCCGCTGACCCCGGTGCCCTACATGGCCGACGTGTACAGCGTGCTCGGTGCCCCGATCGGTGAAGCGGTCTCGGGCAAGGTTCCCGTCCAGCAGGCGCTGGACAACGCACAGTCCGTGGCCACCAAGGCGATCCAGAGCGCGGGCTTCGCGAAGTAGTCCTGCGGTCGGGAGGGATCCATCATGCGAGTCCGAACCTTCTTCGCGCTGTCGGGACCGGCAGTTGCGCTGATGACGTTGCTGCTCGTCGTTCCGCTGGTCGCGACGCTGACCTGGAGCTTCCAGAACGTGCCGGTGGGCAAGCCTGGAACCTGGACCGGGCTGTCCAACTACACCGAGCTGCTCTCCAGCTCACGCTTCCGCAGCGCGGCGGTGTTCACGGTCGGCTTCGCGATCGCCGCGACGGTGCTCAAGGTCGTGATCGGCTACGCCATCGCACTGCTGCTGAACAACGTGCGCAAGGGTCGGGCCATCTTCCTCGGGATCATCCTGGCGACCTACGTGGTCCCGACGGTGGTGGGGGCGCTGGACTTCTCGTGGCTGTTCAACGACGTGTTCGGTGGCCCGGTGAACCGGGTGCTGGACGTGTTCGGGCTGAACATCCAGTGGCTGGTGGACACCTGGCCGGCCCGGGCGCTGCTGCTCATGCACATCACCTGGCACGAGATCCCCTTCGCGGTACTGATCCTGTTCGCAGGCCTGCAGTCGCTGTCGAAGGGTCAGATGGAGGCGGCGACGCTGGACGGGGCGAGCTGGGTGCAGCGTCAGCGCTTCGTCGTCATCCCCGGCCTGAGCCGCATGCTCGTGTTCGTGTGTGTCATCAGCCTGATGGACGACCTCAAGGTGTTCGACTCCGTCCGGATCATCACTCCGGCGGCGTCGACCCTGGGAACGGAATCGCTCATGTCCTACGTGTTCCAGATCGCCCTCAACGACAGCTACCGCCTCGGCATCGGCAGCGCCGTCAACGTGCTGACCATCATCATCACGCTGGTGCTGCTGACCCCGTTCATGCGCTCGACCTGGCGTGACGCGAGGGGGACGGCATGACCGCCACCTACCTCCCGGAGGAGGACCAGCAGGTCACCCCGCCGGGCGTGACGTCCGGGCGGAGCAAGAAGCGCCGTGACGACGACGGGGCGTACCACCCGTGGGCCAGCCTGACCGTGATGATCATCATCGCGGTGATCATGTTGGCGCCGTTCATCTGGGCGGGACTGACCGCGATCAAGCCCTTCGACAAGGCGTTCCTCAACCCGCCGGTGTGGTCGTTCACCCCCCAGTTCAGCTCGTTCACCCAGCTGTGGGAGAACACCCAGTTCGCGTCGATCATGGTCAACACCGCTGGCGTGGCCGTGATCTCGGTCGTGGTCACCCTGGTGGTCGGAGCGCCCGCGGCCTACGCCTTCGCCCGCTACCGCGGCCGGATCGGCCCGATCCTGCTGGTGCTGGCCCTGGTGTTCCGGGCGCTGCCCCGCTTCGCCGTCGTGCTGCCGTTCTACCAGGCGTCGCGGGCCGTCGGGTTGTACGACACCAGGACCGTGCTGGTCATCGCGTTCGTGGCCATCAACATGCCGTTCACCCTGCTGCTGCTGGTCGGGTTCTTCCGAGCGATCCCCGAGGAGCTCGACGAGGCGGCCATGGTCGACGGGTGCACCCGGCTCAAGGCGTTCTGGCGGGTGATCGTGCCGCTGACCGGCCCTGGTCTGGTCACCGCCGGGTTGTTCAGCTTCCTGCTGGCCTTCCAGGAGTACCTGATCCCGTTGACCCTGACGCAGAACAACGCAGTCACCATCCCGTTGTTCGTCGCCGCCCCGTCCGGGGCCGACGACGTCACCACCTATCAGCTGCTGGCCGCCTGCAGCCTGGCGCTGGCCGTACCGATCGTGCTGATCACCATCTTCGCCCGGAAGTACTTCGTGGAGGGGTTGGTCGGGGGTGCGGTGAAGGAGTAGACACCCGAGCTTGGTTGCGGTGGTGAACGAGACGAGGAGGAGCAGTGCGGGCCAACCGGGTGCGCGAGATGATCAGCCAGGGCACGACGGTGGTCAACGGGTGGGTGTCGTGCGAGAGCGTGTACGCCGCGGAGGTGTTGTCGCACTCCGGGTACGACACGGTGACCATCGACCTGCAGCACGGCATGTTCGGCCTCTACGGGGCGGTGCGGCTGCTGCAGGCCGTCTCCGCCGGGCCGGCGATGCCGATGGTCCGGGCCAGCGCCCTGGACGAGGCGGAGATCGGCAAGCTGCTGGACGCCGGGGCGTACGGGTTGATCTGCCCCAGCATCGACACCCCCGAGCAGTGCGCGGCGCTGGTCGCGGCGTGCCGGTACCCGCCGGTCGGGCGGCGCAGCTACGGCCCGGCCCGGGGACTGCTGTACGGGGGCAGCGACTACCTCGACGCCGCCAACGACACGGTGCAGGTGTGGGCGATGGTGGAGTCCGCCACGGCGCTGGGCAACCTCGCGGAGATCGTGGCGACCCCCGGCCTCGACGGGATCTACGTCGGCCCGAACGACCTCGCCCTGTCCCTGGGGGTCACCCCGGCGACGGTGCCGGTGGCCGCGGAGGTGACGGCGGCGCTCGCGCAGGTTCTCCTCGCCGCCCATGCCGCGGGCGTGGCCGTCGGTGCATACTGCGCCGATGCACGAATGGCCCGCGAGCTCGCCGACGACGGTTTCGACCTCGTGACCCCGGGCAACGACGTGGTGCTGCTGCGCGACGGTGTCGCCGCCCGCCTGGCCACCATCCGCGGTGAGGCAGGCGCTGACCGGACTTCGAGCGGGTACTGATGCCCGGGGAGGCCGGCACCCGCGGGGTACGCGCGGGCCGGCCTCCGCAGGTCGACAGCCGTGACGTGGCCGCGGACGTGGGGGTGTCGCAGGCCACGGTGTCGCGGGCGTTGCGCAACGACCCGAGCGTCGCGGAGAAGACCCGGTTGCGGGTGCAGGAGGCGGCGCGCCGGCTCGGCTACGTGCCCAACGACCTGGGCCGCAGCTTCAAGAACCAGGCCACGCACCGCATCGCGTTCGTCGCCGACCTCGACAACCCGCTCTGGTCGCTGCTGGTGGCCCAGGCCCACGACGAGCTGGCCGATCACGGGTACACCATGACCCTGCTCGCCGAGCACGGTGACCCGGTGAAGATCCTGACCTACCTGGCCGGTGGGTGGGCGGACGCGGTGATCATCAGCTCGGCCCGCCTGGACGCCCAGCTGCCGCAGATGTTGTCCCGACGCGGGGTGCCGTTCGTGCTGGTCAACCGCACCCTGGCCGGGACGGCCGCCGACGCGGTGGTGGCCGACAACATCCGCGGTGGGCGCGCGGCGGCCCAGCTGCTGATCGAGGCGGGGCACACCCGGGTGGGGGCGCTGTTCGGACCGCCGGAGACCAGCACCGGGCGCGACCGGGAGCTCGGGTTCCGCGAGGGCCTGGCGCAGGGTGGGGTGTCGCTGCCCAAGAGCCGGGTGCTGCACGGGGAGTTCGACTACGCCTTCGGCCGCACCGCGCTCAGCACGCTGTTGCGGGGTCGCTACCGGCCCACCGCGGTGTTCTGCACCAACGACATCATCGCGGTGGGCGCGATCAACGCCGCCCACGAGCTGGGTCTGCGCATCCCCGACGACCTGGCGCTGACCGGCTTCGACGACCTGGAGGAGGCGTCGTGGCCGGTGTACAACCTGACCACGATGAAGGTGCCTTTCGACGCCATGCTGAGCAGCGCCATCCGCATGCTCCTGAACCGCCTCGCCGGCGACGACTCACCCGCCCACGTCGACGTGCACGCGGTGACCCCGGTGCTGCGCGGCACGCACGCGATGGTTCGGGGGGTGGCTGCTGAGATGCCTCCGGCCGCCGCACCCCGCGCGGGGCGCGCGTGAGCGGGACGGTGGTGGTGGCGCTGCCGGGGATGCTGTGCACCGAGCAGCTGTGGACCCAGCCCGGCTTCGACCTCGGCCCGGACGTGCAGCTGTGCCCGGTACCGCTGCGTGGCAGCACCATCGACGAGATCGTGGCTGGCGTCCTGGCGCTGCCGTACCCGCAGATGGCGCTGGTCGGCCTGTCGCTGGGTGGCATCGTGGCCCTGGGCGTCGCGGCGGCCGCACCGGAACGGGTGAGCCGGTTGGCGGTGCTGTCGGCCACCGCGCGGCCGCCGCGCCCCGAGCAGCAGGTCTCGTGGGACACCATGGCCGCGCTGACCGCGGACGGGGCGTTCGCCACCATCACCGGCGAGCGGTTGATGCCGGTGCTTCTCAACCCCGCCCACCAGGCGGACCCCGCGCTGCGTGCGGCCGTCGTCGCCATGGCTGACCGGGTCGGCCCGCAGCGGTTCCTGGAGCAGCTCAGGGCCCAGCACTCCCGCACCGACCTGCGGCCTTCGCTGGCGCGCATCGCGTGCCCGGTCCTGGTGTGTGCGGGCGCCGACGACGCGCTGGCCCCCGTCGAGGCCCACCAGGAGATCGCCGACGGTGTGCCCCGCGGCGAGCTGCACGTCATCGCCGACGCCGGGCACCTGTCGCCGATGGAGCAGCCCGCCCGGGTGTCCGAGCTGCTCCGCACGTGGTGTGCGGCGGGAGCCGCCTAGCCCGTCGACCCAGCCCTGGGGTCACCTCGCGTGTGCGTCCCGCCAGGCGCGGGCGATCTCCGGTCGTAGCCGGCCGCGGTCGGCCACCGCCAGGCCGTGTTCCTGCGCCCACGCCCGCAGCGCGGCGGTGCCGGGCAGCTCGAGCGCCGCCGGTCCGATCCGCGCCACCGCCGCCTGCTCCTGCGACGCCCAGGTGTGCGCCGCGGCCAGCCAGCGGTAGGTCCACTCCTCGGCCGTCTTGCGGTTGTCGCAGAACACGATCGGCACCGCGGGCCAGCTGACCTGCAGCTCGGCGAGCCCGTCGGCCACCACCGCAGGGCGCACCCACTCCTGGTCGAAGACCTTGGGGTAGCGGTCCTCCACCACGACCGCGGCGCGAGGCAGCGTCGCCAGCTCGGTGAGCGCGAACCGCAACCGGCCGCTGGTCAGGCTGGAGACGAGATCCGCGAGCGACTTCCGCTCGACCGCGGCCACCACCTGCCCGTCGACCTCCACCGCGTAGTCCCCGCACGTCAACCCCCGGGTGCTGGTGCGCACCTGCTGGCCCGGGAAGCGGTAGGCGTAGCGCTCGTGTGCGTCCACCACCACGGCCAGCTCGACGATGCCGGCGGCGCGGGCGGTGGGCAGGCGCACGTCGGGCCGGGACTGCTTGCGGGTGCGTGGGGACTGCCAGAACACCATCTCTCGACCGCGCGCCACCGTGTAGACGATCTGGGAGCGCTGCTCGCGGCCGCGGTCGGCGACCACGTCGATGGCGGCGCCGCGACGGCTGCAGGAGCGCAGCGCCACCCGCTCGACGACGTCCGGCTGCGCGGGCCACTGGGCGAGGGGGACCGGGTAGCAGAACAGCGCCGAGGTCCGCGGCCACGTGCCCTTGGTCCGGAACACCAGCCCGCCCCCCAGGGGCAGCCGCAGCAGGTAGGGCAGCGAGCTGTCGGGGTCGGGGTTGCGGGCGATGACGAGCTCCACGGCCTCAGTGTGCCGGACGGCAGCGGAGCCCATCTCTCGCAGACCGCACGCCGGCGGCGATAGCATCCCTGCATGCCGGAGCTGGGACGTTTTCACCTCGCCGTGCCCGTCGACTCCCTCGAGACGTCGCGCACCTTCTACGGCGAGGTGCTGGGCTGCGAGCAGGGCCGCTCCGCCGAGCGGTGGATCGACTGGAACCTGTTCGGGCACCAGTTCGTCACCCACCTCGCCCCGAGTGAGCAACGTCCGCGTCCGACCAACGAGGTCGACGGGCACGACGTCCCGGTGCCCCACTTCGGGGTGCTGCTCGACGTCGACGCCTTCCACGCCCTGGCCGGGCGCCTCACCGCAGCCGGTACCACCTTCGTCATCGAGCCCTACCTGCGCTTCGCCGGCGAGCCCGGCGAACAGTGGACGATGTTCTTCTGCGACCCGTCCGGCAACGCGTTGGAGTTCAAGGCCTTCGCCGACGACGCGCAGGTCTTCGCCCGCTGAGCTGCCCGTGCCGCCCTCCGCCACCCGCCCGCGCCCCTGCCTCCCACACGATCGGGAAGCGGGCGTTGTCGCCAGGACCGCTCCCGCTCCCGAATCGGCGGAGGGGAGCAGGATGGCCACCGTGCTGACTGAGCTGACCTGTTCTGGGCCGTCATCGTGACCGGGCTGCGTTGGGGCGTGCTCGGTACCGCCAACATCGCCCGCGCCCAGTTCCTGCCCGCGGTGGCGGAGTCCGGCGGGCAGGCCGTGGTGGTCGGCAGCCGCGACGGTGAGCACGCGGCGCGGTGGGCGAGTGAGCACGGCGTGGACCGCGGTGTGAGCAGCTACGAGGCCGTCCTCGCCGACCCGCAGGTGCAGGCCGTTTACGTGCCGCTGCCCAACCCGCTGCACGCCCGGTGGGCCATCGCGGCGCTCGCGGCCGGCAAGGCGGTGCTCTGCGAGAAGCCGCTGTGCCTGGACCCGGCCCAGACCGAGGAGGTCCTGCAGGCGGCCGCGGGTGCTGCCCAGCCCCTGTGGGAGGCCTTCGTCTTCCCGTTCCAGGCCCAGCAGCAGCGAGTGCGGGCCTTGATTGCCGACGGGGCGATCGGCGAGCTGCGGGAGATCGTCAGTGCCTTCCACTTCCCGCTCGGACGCCCTAAGGACGCGCGGCTCTCGGCCGAGATGGGCGGCGGCGCCCTGGCCGACGTGGGCTGCTACCCGATGCGCCTGGCGCACGAGCTGTTCGGGGCCGAGCCGAGCACCGCGACGGTGTCCGCGGTGCACGGCGACGAGGTCGAGGTCGACGCGGCAGCGACCCTGAACTACCCCGGCGGGCGGCGGTTGTTGCTGACCTGCGGCTTCCGGCGCGCGTCCGACACCACCACGCTGCTGTTGGGCACCGAAGGCACGCTGCGCGTGGACAACCCGTTCCATCCCGGGCCGAGCGACACCATCGAGCTGCGCCGCGGCGGTGAGGTGGTCGTGGAGCGCCCCACCGTCGACGACCGCTCCTTCACCGCCGCCCTGCGTCACATCTCGGCGGTGGTCGCCGGCGAGGAGGCCCCTCGGCAGACCGCGGCGGACTCAGCCCTTCCGGTGGCCCGCGCCCTGGCCCTGACGCAGGCGCAGGCGCAGGCCCAGCGATGACCCGCCGCGGGTTGTTCGTCGCCCCGTTCGACGCGCTGTCAGACCCGAGGGTGCTGGCCGGGCTGGCCGCCGACGCGGAGCAGGCCGGGTGGGACGGGGTGTTCGTCTGGGACCACCTGCTCTACCGCGAGCCGGTGCGGGCAATCGCCGACCCCTGGATCAGCTGTGCCGCGATCGCCTGCGCCACGACGCGGATCCTGTTCGGTCCCATGGTCACCCCGCTCTCACGGCGGCGCCCCCAGGTGCTGGCCCGCCAAGCGGTGACCTTGGACCGGCTCTCCGGCGGGCGGCTCGTGCTCGGTTTCGGCCTCGGGGACGACGGCCCCGGTGAGCTGTCGCGCTTCGGCGACGAGGTCGACGCGCGCCGACGGGGGTTGATGCTGGACGAGGGGCTGGCCGTGCTGCAGGGACTGCTCTCGGGCGAGAGGGTCGACCACGACGGTGAGCTCTTGCAGGCGCGGGGCGTGCAGTTCCTGCCGGCGCCGGACCGACCGATCCCGATCTGGATCGCCGGGCGCTGGCCCAACGCTGCCCCGCTGCGCCGCCCGGTTCGACGGCGCGTTCGTCATCTCTGTCCCCGGACCGGACGATCTCGGTGACGTGCACCGACGGCTGGCCGCTCACCGCGACCCGATCGCCGGGCCCGGTGAGCTCGTCGTCGACCTGCCCCCGGAC
>JBDTDI010000114.1:0-17728 GCA_039923155.1 Mycobacteriaceae bacterium
CTGGTCGGCCGGCAGCTGCTGGATCCCGGTCCGCTCGAGGCTGTCGGTGGTGGCTTCCTGCAGCGAGGTGCTCTGGGCGTAGGGGTAGGAGCCCAGCGTGGTGTAGCCGTCGACGATCCACTTGATGCGCCCGTCGATCACCGCCGGGTAGGTCTCGCTGTCGGTGGTCAGCCACGGGGCCACGGTCTTGACCCGCTCGATCGGGTTGCGCTTGAACAGGATCTTCGAGTCCTTGGTGACGGCGCTGGAGAACAGGATGTTGCGCTCACCGTAGTTGGCCGCGAACAGCAGCCGGTGGAACAGCCCGCCGACCCGCACCCCCCCGTCGCCGTTGTAGCTGAAGTTGGAGCTGTCGGTGTCGTACTCCCGCGGCTCTCCGCTGCTGCCGGCGATGGCGTAGTCGGGGTTGGTGTTCCCGATCAGCGGGCCGTAGTAGATCCGCGGCTGCGTCACGGGAATCACCTCCTTCGACTTGTTCGTCAGCGCCGCGAGGTCGCTGACGGTGTAGACGGGGTAGCCCCCGGTCGAGGAACCGCCGGCGTCGCTGACCGCGGCGTTGACCTGGTTGGCCGGGGCGGCGACGATCCCGTCGCCGTGGGTGAACACGGTGTGCTCGTTGATCCAGTTGGTCTGGTTCCCGGTGAGGTTGGCCGGGTCGAGCTCGCGGGCGGCGATCACGTAGTCCCGCAGCTGGCCGTCGGTGGTGTACCGGTCGACGTTGAGCGTGTCGGGGAAGCCGTAGAAGTTCTTCAGCTGCTGCTGCTGGGTGTAGGTGGGCGAGACGATGTTCGGGTCGAGCAGGCGGATGTTGGACACGGTCGGGTCGGCGGCGACGTCGGCGGGGGCCACGGCGTCGGTGCCGGAGTAGTTCACGAAGTCCACGTTGTCGGGACCGATGTTGTAGGCCGCCCGGGTCGCGTCGATGTTGCGCTGGATGGGGACCGACTCACGCACGGCCTCGTTGGGCCTCACCGAGAACTGCTGCAGCACGGCGGGCCAGGCGGCGCCCACGACGATCGAGGACAGCACGAGCAGGGCCAGGCCGAGCGCGGGGATCCGCAGGTCGCGCAGCACCACCGCGGCGAAGAACGCGGCCGCGCAGATCACCGCGATGGCCAGCAGGATCAGCTTGGCCGGCAGCACCGCGTTCAGGTCGGTGTAGGTGGCACCGGTGAACTGGCTGTTGCGGTTGCTGGAGAGCAACGAGTACCGGTCGAAGAAGTAGGCAACTGCCTTGACCAGCACGAACAGCCCGGCCAGGACGGCCAGCTGGGCGCGGGCCGCGGTGGTCAGCTGCCCACCCCGTCCGGCCAGGCGCACCCCGCCGAACAGGTAGTGCGTGGTCAGGCTGGCGAGAAACGCCAGCACCAGCACGACGAAGAGCCAGTCCAGGATCAACCGGTAGAACGGCAGGCTAAAGGCGTAGAAGCCGACGTCGAGGCCGAAGACCGGGTCCTTCTTGCCGAAGCTGGTGCCGTGCATCCACAGCTGCACCGTCTCCCAGCTGCCCTGCACGACGAGCCCGGTGATCACCCCGATCGCCGCGGGGATCCCGATGCCGAAGGGCCCGAGCCGGGCCATGACGGTGGTTCGGTAGCGGGCCACCGGGTCGTCCGGTCCCGCGACGGGCACGAACACCGGCCGCGACCGGTACGCCAGGGTCATCGCGGCGAAGATGGTCACGCCCGTGATCACCGCGAAGATCGCAAACAGCACGACCCGGGTGAGGAGCACGGTGACGAACACCCCGCGTTGCTTGACCTCACCGAACCAGAGGAAGTCGACGTAGGTGCTGACGAGTCGAGAACCACCGAGCAGCACCACCAGCAGGACGACGCCCAGACCGATCAGTATGCGACTGCGACGGGACAGACCGGACACTCCGGCAGAGGGCCGTGCGGCCACTGATCACGCTCCAGGGTCTCTCGCGACGCGTGCGCGCCGCTGCTCGTGGTTCAGCCGACCGGGTCGAGCGAGATCACTCGGCCGGGTTGACCTGGAGCACCACTGTACGGACGCAGGTGGCGGCAGGACCTTCCGAGCGCCCCCTGGCAGGATGGAGCCATGAGCAGCCTCTCCCCCAGCGCGCTCTCGGTCTGCGTCCGCGAGGTGGCGGCCTTCGTCGACGCCGCGGGCTGGGACCAGCCGCTGCAGCTGTTCGCGCTGGTCGCGACCGCGGACCTGGTGGCCGCCGAGCCTCAGCTCGCTCAGCGGGTGACGGCCGGCAGCGAGCTGACCCCGGTCGCACAGGAAGCGCTGCCCGGCGGGGTTGACGGGCGCCCGCCGGAGCTCGACACGGCCCTGGCCGCGGTGGCCTGGCCCGACGGGGTGGCCGGGTGCGCACTGGTCCAGGAAGTGCTCATCCTGCCCCCCGAGGCGGAAGCTGTCCTGGACGCAGCGGGAGACGCAGCGGGGGTGGACGAGGAGGCCGCACTGCACGCCGCGATGCACCACGCCGACCGGCGGGAGGCGAGGGTGATCGCCGCCGTGCTGCGGGACGGACCGGCGCTGTGCCTGCTGCAGCTGCGGGCGCACGGCTCCACCGGTGAGACGCCCGAGCTCCTGGAGCACCCGGACCTGGCTCCCAACCTCGTCGACGCGCTGCGGGCGACCTTTGCGCCCTGAGCCCGAGCCCTGAGCTCGAGACCCGTCAGCAGTGGGTGACGGGGCGGTTCTTGGCGAGGTCGTCGAGGTCGGTGACCGCGCTGGTGAGGGAGTCGACCTTCACCAGGGTCAGCCCCGCCGGCGCGTTGGCCTTGGCCTCCTTGCAGTTCGCCGAGGGGACCAGGAAGGTGGTGGCTCCCGCCTCGCGCGCGGCGACCATCTTGAAAGGGATGCCGCCGATCGGACCCACGGTGCCGTCGTTCGTGATCGTTCCGGTCCCGGCGACGAACGCCCCGTTGTTCAGCTGGCCGGGAGTCAGCTTGTCCACCACACCGAGGGCGAACATCAGACCCGCGGACGGCCCGCCGATGTTGGCCAGGCTGATGTCCACGGTGAAGGGCACGTCGGGGCTGTCGGCGGGGGCGATGCCGAGGAAGCCCTGGGTCTCGTTCGTCTCGGGGCGGTGCCCGAGCACCACCGTGCCGGTGGCCGCAGCCCCGTTGCGGACGTAGCCCACCGTGACCGACTGCCCGGGGCGGGTGCCCGCCAGCGCCTTGCTGACCTGGGCGGCCGTGGTCACCGCGGTTCCGTTGATCGTCGTGAGCCGATCACCGGGGGCGAGGACACCGGAGGACGGCGACCCCTTCGTCACCGAGTCCACCTTGACCGTGAACGGGTACTTGAGGTACCTCAGCGCCGAGACCACGGCGCTGGACTCCGAGCGCTGGAAGTCCTGGGTGTTCTGCCGCTCGACCTGCTGGGTGGTCTGGTCCGGCGGGTAGACCGTCTCCCTCGGCACCACGGCGTCCCGTCCGTCGACCCACAGCCCGAGGGCGCCGAACAGGGTGAGTCCGTCCCGCACCGAGACGGTGGTCATGTTCAGGTGTCCGGTGGTCGGGTAGCTCCTGGTGCCCTTGATGCTGATGACGTCGGTGCCCTTGTCCTGCCCGAGGGTGTTGAAGGTGGGGCCCGGTCCCAGGGCGACGTAGGGGACCGTGATGGTGCCACCCACCGCGCCGAGGACGACGACGAGCAGCAGGCCGGCCAGCAGGGTCATCGTCCGACGAGTCACGAGCACAGACTAGAGAACTCGCTGTCGCGTGCCGGGGCGCCGTCGGTCGCCGCAGCTCACCACCGCCCGCCGCCGTTCGTCCTCGGCGCAGCGCACGGACCGGTGACGGGACGGCGGCGCGGGTACCGTCGCGGGCATGAGTGATCTCCCCTTCGGCTTCCGTGGGCGTGACGACGACGACGGTGATGGCAGCAGCCGCGACGACGGCAGTGGCGACGGTGGCACCGGGGCCGGCCGGGACTCGTCGTCCACCGGCCCTGCCGGGTTCGGCTTCGGTGGCCTGGGCGGGCTCGGCATCGGTGGCGCACCGGGCACGGGGGGCTTCGACCCCTCCCAGCTCGGGCAGATGTTCACCCAGCTCGGGCAGATGCTGTCCAGCTCCGGTGGGCAGAGCGGTCCGGTCAACTACGACCTCGCCCGCCAGCTCGCGGTGCAGCAGCTCGGGGCCGACACACCGGTGCGCAGCGCCGACGTCGAGGCGGTCAAGGATGCCGTGCGCCTGGCCGAGCTGTGGCTCGACGACGCCACGCCCCTCCCGTCGGGGGTCCGCGCGACCGCCGCCTGGACTCCCCGGCAGTGGCTCGAGCAGACGATGCCGACCTGGAAGCGGCTGTGCGACCCGGTTGCGGAGCAGGTGTCCTCGGCCTGGGTCCAGGGACTACCTGAGGAAGCTCGGGCCATGGCCGGACCGATGATCGGCATGATGGGACAGATGGGGGGCATGGCCTTCGGGTCACAGCTCGGTCAGGCGCTGGGTCAGCTCGCCGCCGAGGTGCTCACCTCCACCGACGTCGGGTTGCCCCTCGGTCCGGAGGGAACCGCTGCGCTGCTTCCGGCCGCGGTGACCACGTTCACCGAGGGCCTGGACCGCCCGCGCCACGAGGTGCTGGTCTACCTCGCCGCCCGCGAGGCCGCCCACCAGCGGCTGTTCGGGCACGTGCCCTGGCTGCGCCAACGGCTGCTCGTCACCGTGGAGGAGTACGCCCGCGGCATCACGGTTGACTTCTCCGGGCTGGAGGAGATGGCCCGTGGGCTCGACCCGGCCGCGCTGCAGGATCCTTCCGCCATCGAGAACCTGCTGCAGGGCGGAGCTTTTGAGCCGAAGACGACCCCGGCGCAGCAGGCGGCCCTGGAGCGGCTGGAGACGCTGCTCGCCCTCATCGAGGGCTGGGTGGACTCGGTGGTGACCGCGGCCATCGGGGATCGGTTGCCGGGCGCGCCCGCCCTGCGCGAGACGCTACGAAGGCGACGCGCAAGCGGCGGACCGGCCGAGCAGACCTTCGCGACCCTGGTCGGGCTCCAGCTGCGCCCACGCCGGCTCCGCGAGGCCACCGAGCTGTGGAGCCTGCTGGCCGAGCGCGGCGACGCCGATGTTCGCGACCGGGTGTGGGCCCACCCCGAGCAGCTACCGCTCGCGAGCGACCTCGACGACCCGGTGGCCTTCGTCGACCGGGTCCTGGCGGACGCCTCCGCGGTGGGCGACGACACCATGGCCGAGTTCGAGCGTGCCCTGGCCGCCGCCGACGAGTCCGGCACCACCGAGTCCGGCACCACCGAGTCCGGCACCACCGAGCCTCACGACGACGGTCACACCGACGAGGGCGGGACCGAGCCCACGGTCTGACTCGTGGGGTAGCCGGCGGGCTCAGTCGGCGTCGCGTGCGCCGGACTGCGGTGAACCGTCGAGCTCGGTGTTCCCCAGTTCGGCGGCGGCGGACAGTCCTTCGAGGTAGCCGCGGGCACGCTCGGTGCGGGGATAGGTGTTGACCAGGGCCCAGAATCCGGGTCCGTGACCGGCCTCCAGCAGGTGCGCCAGCTCGTGCACCAGCACGTAGTCCAGCACCCAGGCGGGCACCCGGCGCAGTCGCTCAGCAACCCGGATGCTGCGCCGCGCCGGGGTGCAGGACGCCCACCGAGTTAGCATGGAGGGGACCCAGCGCACCTCTGCCGGCTCCGCCAGCCCACGGAGATATTGCCGCGACAGCTCGCCGCAGCGGTGCAGCAGGTCGGCGTCCGAGCGACGGTGTGCAGCCGCCGCCCGGTCCTCCGCGCGCTGCAGCCGCGCCAGCACGTCGGCCACCCACCGTTGCTCGACGGCCGCGCTCAACCGGGCCGGGAGCGCCACCACCACCGTGTCCCCCTCCCGGTGGGCGCTCACCGTGCGGCGACGCCGGGTGCTGCGTCGGAGGACGACCTTCGGGGCTGGCACTGCACCAGCGTAGGCGGCCGGACCAATCCCCCGAGACGCGCCCGTACCGTTCTGACCAGCGCAAACAACGGTCGAGGCCTGTGGACAACCCGCCGCTGCCGCCCGCACCCGGTCGCTGCCTCAGGCACGCTCGGTCGATGACCGAGGCCCTGACCATCCCCACCGACCATCAACCGCGACACAGCCTCCAAGATCGTCACCGACGAAGTGGCGACGATCGTTCCCCACGCAGCGCCAACGATCGTCGATCGGTCCTCGACCCGTGCGCACCCGTCCTGACGCGACGCGGCGGCGGGGTTCAGGTGGGCTGGTCACCCGGGCGGGCTCTGGTGCTGCACCCCACGACGGTCGACTCGACCCCCATGCTCGTGACGTTGCTCGCCACCATGGACGGGTTGCACACCACGGCCGAGCTGCTTCCCCTCGCCGAACGGGCGGGTTTCGGGGCGCAGGCGCTGTCGGGCCTGCTCGAGGACCTCACCGGCCACGGGCTGCTCCACCTCGCGCCGCCCCCGGGGACAGGTCACCGGCCGCCGGTGCTGCTGCACGGTCGCGGGCCCTTGACCGACGCCCTCGATGCGCTGCTGCCCAGCTCCGGGGTCACCGTCCACCGCAGCACCCGGCGCAGCCTGAGCCTGCCCGAGGGCGGCGTGGAGCTGGTGGTGCTGACCGACACCCTCGTGCACGAGCCCCGGCTGGTCAGCACCCTGGTTGCGGACGGGTTGCCACACCTGGTGGTGCGCATGCGCGACGGCGTGGGCCTGGTCGGCCCGCTCGTGCTGCCCGGGCGCACCGGTTGCCTGCGCTGCGCCGACCGGCACCGTTGCGACCGCGACCCGGAGTGGCCACTGCTCGCCGCGCAGCTCGTGGGGCGCTGTGGCGCCGCCGGAGCGGCGGCGACACGCGCGACCGCCGCCCTCGCGGCGACGCAGGTTCAGCTGTTGCTCGCCGACGACACCACGTCCCTGCTCACCGGAGCGCCACCCAGCCTCGGGGCGACCCTCGAGCTCGACCTCACTGGATGCACGCTCTCGCGACGACCCTGGCCGGCGCACCCTGGGTGTGGCTGCGGTGCGCACCCCTGAACGGGTGGGCTGCACGGCAGCCACGTCTCGGGGATGATGGTGGCCGTGTCCGACATACCCCGGCGCGGTGCAGCGCGCACCGCCAAGCTCGCGAGCCTGCCGCTGGGCTTCGCCGGGCGGACTGCGGCGGGGTGGGGCAAGCGCATCGCCGGCCAGACGAGCGAACAGGTGAGCACCGACCTCAGCGCCAAGACCGCCGAGCAGCTGTTCTCGGTGCTCGGCGAGCTCAAGGGCGGTGCGATGAAGTTCGGCCAGGCCCTGAGCGTCTTCGAGGCTGCCGTGCCCGACGAGCTCGCCGGGCCTTACCGCGAGGCGCTGACCAAGCTGCAGTCGAACGCACCACCCATGCCCACGACCACCGTGCACCGGGTGCTGGCCGAGCAGCTGGGTACCGGGTGGAGAGACCGCTTCGACTCCTTCGACGACGTCCCGGCGGCGGCGGCCAGCATCGGTCAGGTGCACCACGGGGTTTGGCGCGACGGCCGCGAGGTCGCGGTCAAGGTGCAGTACCCCGGGGCGGACGAGGCCCTGCGCTCGGACCTCAAGCAGGTGCTGCGCTTCAGCCGCCTGTTCCAGGCCGTGGCGCCCGGACTGGAGATCAAGCCTCTGATCATCGAGCTGCGCGACCGCATGGTGGAGGAGCTCGACTACCGGGCCGAGGCCGACAACCAACGCGCCTTCGCCGCCGCGTTCGACGGGGACCCGCAGTTCTGGGTGCCCAAGGTCGTGGCGAGCGCGCCGAAGGTGATCGTCAGCGAATGGGTGGAAGGCACTCCCCTGGCGGACATCATCGCCAGTGGAACCCCCGAGGTGCGTGACGAGTCGGGGCGCAAGCTCAGCATCTTCCACTTCTCCTCACCGGCACGCGTGGGTTTGCTGCACTCCGACCCGCACCCCGGCAACTTCCTGCTCGCCGAGGACGGTCGGCTGATCGTCATCGACTTTGGAGCGGTGGCCCGGCTGCCGAGCGGCATGCCGCCGACGCTCGGCATCATGACGCGGTTGTCGCTCCAGGACCGGCCCGGCGAGCTGTTCGAGGTGATGCGCGAGGCGGGGTTCGTGCGTCCGGGGATGGAGATGGACCCCAGTGCGGTGCTGGAGTACCTCAGCCCGTTCGTGGACCCCATGCGCACCGAACGTTTTCGGTTCACCCGACGGTGGCTGCAGGGCCAGGCGCAGCGCTTCGGCGACGCCCGCGGACCTGAGATGGAGATGGCCCGCTCGCTGAACCTGCCGGCGGACTACCTGCTCATCCACCGCGTCACGATGGGCTCGATCGCCATCCTCTGCCAGCTGAACGCCGAGATCCCGTTCTGGGACATCGTGCGCACCTGGCAACCGGGCGTCGTCGAGGTCTGAGCCAACCGGCTCGTCGCGGGCTCACCACCACCGCTCGTCGAGGCGGGCCTCCATCGACCGCGCGTGCTCACGGGTGCACCGTGCACACGTCCAGCTGACCTGGTCCCCGTCATGGGTCGTGCTGCCCTCCAGGGCAGCGGCGCCACCGTCGGGGCGCGCCTGCCCGCACACGGCGCACCGACCCGGATCGTTCACACCACCAAGCATGCCGCACCTCGCTCCCCGCCAGGTCAGGCACCGTTCCCAAGCTGGTTGGACCTGTCCCGCCCCCACACCGGTGGTGCGGGGGCGGGCGTCAGCCGTCCAGGTGGTCGAGGCGACGCTGGACGAAACGGGCCACCGCCCGCCAACGCCGCTGGGCGACCATCCGGTTCACCTCACGGCGGCGGGCCGCCGCGAGGTGGTCGGCGCGCATGCGCTCACGCGCCAGCGCCTCGTACAACATGCTCATGATATTCTCCTGGGATCGTTTGTGCCGCAACTGATGTTGCGACGTTCAGTGCTCTCATGCAGCCGAGCTGGAGGCCGCCACCGGCTCGGGGCGCGGGGTCTTGCGCGGGCGACCACGGGGCCGCTTGCGGGTGATGACGGCACCGTGGTCGAAGATCTCCCCGCCCCACACCCCCCAGGGCTCGGCCCGCTCCAGGGCCACCCGCAGGCAGCGCAGCCGGACCGGACACTGCGTGCACAGCGCCTTGGCGAGCTCCAGCTCGGTCGGGGTCTCGGCGAACCAGAGGTCCGCGTCACCCACTCGACACGGCAACACGTCGTCGGGCAACACGTCGTCCAAGGGAGAGTCCCCCTGCAGCGCTCGTGCTCCCAGCGTCTCCTGCGTCGCTGTGGACACGTCGTTCTCCTTCTCTCGTGCTCTTCTCGGTGTTCTGGGGTTCGGGGGCGGAAACCGAAGGACCCTCACCGCGAGGTGCTCGCAGAGAGAAGGCCACGGAACCGCATGAGCAGTCCGTGGCCTGGCAGGGAGGCTGACCTAGCTACAGATCAGATCTCCGGCACACGGACGTGCGCGGACGTGCATCGGCGTTGACGCCACCCGGGATCCGCTCGACGAGAGCGGTGACCGACGCACCGGTCCCCTCGGTGTGGCCGAAGGTGGCGGCGAGCGCGTACGCCGCAGCGCCCACGTCGGTGGCGGCAACCACGGAGGCGGACACGGCGAAACGCGGGGCGGTCAGGCCGATCATCGGGATGCTCGTCATCGTGGTCACCTCCTTGTCCGCACTCGGCTGGCGTTGTTGTCCAGTGCAGGCTATGACGGTCGACGGGCCGGGCACAACACCTTTTTGACCTGCGGTTCTCAGCTGTGCGGCAACGGCTCGCCGCGCACCAGGGCCAGCACGTCGGCCCCGAACCGCTCGAGCTTGGCGGCCCCGATCCCGGGGATCGCGACCAGCGCGCCGTCGTCGCCGGGCTTCTGCTCCGCGATCGCGGTCAGGGTGGCGTCGGTGAACACGACGTAGGCGGGCACCTTCAGCTCGCTGCAGCGCTGCTTGCGCCAGTCCCGCAACGATCCCAACAGCTCGTCGTCGACGTTGCTGGGGCAGGACTCGCAGCGCCCGAGCTTGGTCGCCATGGCCCCGACCAACGGATTCCCGCACACCCGGCAGCGGCCCCGCTTGCGGGTCTCGCGCGGGCCGGCCTTGGTCGGCAGCCGGGCCGCAGGATGGTCGTCGGGCACCAGGCCGTAGAGGAACCTCGACCGGCGCCGGTTCTGCCGCCCGCCGGGGTTGCGGCTCAGCGACCAGGACAGGCTCAGCATCTCCCGGGCACGGGTCACCCCGACGTAGAGCAGCCGACGCTCCTCCTCGACCGCCGCCTCCTCGGCGGCACCCCCTTCGCCGAGGGCGTGCTGGATGGGCAGCGTGCCGTCGTTGAGCCCGACGACGAAGACCGCGTCCCACTCCAGGCCCTTGGCCGCGTGCAGGCTCGCCAGCGTGACCCCCTGGACGGTGGGTGGGTGCCGGGCGTCGGCCCTGGTCGCCAGCTCGTCGAGCAGCTTGGACAGGCCCGCCTCCGGCGCCACCGTGACCAGCTCCTCGGCCAGCTCGACCAGCGCGGTGAGGGACTCCCAGCGTTCCCGGGCGGCCCCGCCCGACGGTGGGGTCGCGGTCAGGCCGACGGGCTCCAGCACCGCGTGGACGAGCTCCAGCAGTCCGGCACCCGCACCGTCGGCACCCTGCTGGTCCGCCTGACGCAGGGCTGCGACGGCCCCACGCACCTCCGGCCGGGCGAAGAACTTCTCACCACCCCGCACCTGGTATCCCACGCCCACCTCGGTCAGCGCCTGCTCGTAGACCTCCGACTGGGCGTTGATGCGGTAGAGCACCGCGATCTCGGCTGCGGGCGTGCCCGCGTCGACGAGCCTGCGGATGCGCGCCGCGTTGGCCGCCGCCTCCGCCGACTCGTCGGGGTGCTCGGCGAACTCGGGCTCGGGCCCCGTCGGCCGTTGACCGACCAGCTGCAGCCTGCTCCCGGCGATGCGCCCCCGCGCGGCCCCGATGACCCGGTTGGCCAGGCTGACCACCTGCGGGGTGGAGCGGTAGTCACGCTCCAGGCGCACCACGGTCGCGTCGGGGAAGCGGCGGGAGAAGTCGAGCAGGTAGCGCGGGGTGGCACCGGTGAACGAGTAGATGGTCTGGTTGGCGTCACCGACCACGGTGAGGTCGTCACGGTCACCGAGCCAGGCGTCCAGCACGCGCTGCTGCAGCGGGGTGACGTCCTGGTACTCGTCGACGACGAAGCAGCGGTACCGCTCCCGGAACTCGCGCGCCACCTCGCTGTGCTCCTCCAGCGCGGCGGCGGTGTGCAGCAGGAGATCGTCGAAGTCGAGCACACCGTTGCGGGTCTTGAGCGCCTCGTAGCCGGCGTACACCTGCGCCACCTGCTCGGCCGAGCCCGGCGGGTCGCGGTGCAAGCGGGCCGCCGCGGCCGCGTAGTCCTGCGGCGCGATCAGGGTGGCCTTGGACCACTCGATCTCCCCCGCGAGGTCACGCAGGCTGTCAGCGCTGGTGGAGGCACCCACCCGGCTGGCGGCCTGACCGACCAGACCCAGCTTGCGGTCGAGCAGCTCCCAGCCGGTGTCACCAACCACCCGCGGCCAGAAGTAGCGCAGCTGGCGCAGGGCGGCGGCGTGGAACGTGCGAGCCTGCACTCCACCGACGCCGAGGGTGCGCAGCCGAGTCCGCATCTCCCCCGCGGCGCGGGAGGTGAAGGTGACCGCGAGAACCTGCCCCGGCGCGACGTGCCCGTGCTCGACCAGGTGCGCGATGCGCCGGGTGATGGTGCGCGTCTTGCCCGTTCCCGCCCCGGCGAGGACACAGACCGGCCCCCGGGGTGCCTGCACCGCGGCCAGCTGCTCCGGATCCAGGCCAGTGTCGCTCACCCCGTCAGTGTCCCAGCCGACCCCGACAGTGCGCGCCCGGGCGGTGCTCAGCGCAGGTCGGCCAGGCGAGGGGCGGCGGCGTCCTTGGCCGAGACCTGGGCCCGGTCGTCCGCGTCGAGGGGAATCGGCCAGTCGATGCCCAGCTCCGGGTCCAGCGGGGTCAGCGCGGTGCCGGCCATCCCCGGGGCCCACTCGGCGGTGAACGCGTACAGGTACTGGGTGACCCCGTCGGCGACGGCCTGGAAGCCGTTGCACACCCCGGCCGGCACCAGCACCTGCACCCCAGGGGTCAGGTTCACCGTCACCACCCGGCCGAAGGTGCCCGACTCGGGCCGGGTGTCGACGTAGGCCCCGAAGGCCTCCCCGGCCGCCACCCCGACGAGCTTGCTCATCGCCTCACCGTGCAGACCGCGCACCGCGCCACGGGAGGTGGCGGTCAGGTTCACCTGCACCCACGGCCCCAGCGAGGGTAGGCCCGCCTGCCCGAACGCCGACTCCCGGTAGAACTCCCGGACCGTGCCGCGGTCGTCGGTGACCTGCTTCATGGTCAGGATCCAGAGCCCGTCGACCTCGGTCTGCTCAACGGTGAAGGGGACGATCGTCGGTGCGGGCACGGTCGTCATGGTCGCACGAGCGTCGGTGCCCACGGGTGCGCGCTCACTTGACCTCGCCTCTCAGCACCGCACGAACGCCGAGCAGCAGCGGGACGGCGATCCAGATCAGCGAGGTGAGCCCCAGCTGGGCCCACGCCTGCGCGGTCATCGCGTCCTCGTAGAGCCGGTTGATGCTGAAGTTCACGTCGACCCAGCCCTGGAGGTCGGCGAACCAGCTCTGGTACGCCGCCAGCGTGGCGAGCAGGCCGGGGAGCACGAGCGAGTAGACGAAGTAGCCCACGATGGCGCCGGGCGAGCTCCGGATGAGCACCCCGAGCATGAAACCCACCGTCATCACCATGATGTTGGCACCCACGACGAGCACGATCGCGCCGGCCGAGACGTTCCACGCTGGTTCCACCCCGCTCACCAGGGCGCCGACGAGGTTGCCCAGCGCACCGATGGTCAGGGCTGCGACCATGCCGACGATCCCGACGAAGAGTGCGGCCAGCGCCTTGCCCCCGATGACCAGGCCGCGCCGCGGAACCAGGGTGTAGGTCATCAGGGCGGTCCGCTGGCTGTACTCGCCGGTGACCGACAGGATCGCGATGATCGGCAGGAGCACCGACATCGGGATCCCGACCGCCTGGGCGAAGGTGCTGTAGGTGATCGCGTCGTCGGGGGCGAAGGCGATGGCGGCTGCCGTCGCGACCACCGCGAGGATGCCGATGGCGGACACCAGCCAGAACCCGGCCCGGGTGTCAAACATCTTGCTCAGCTCCACCGCGACCAGGCGGGTGAGGCGCACGGGGTGGATCGGTTCGAGGTCCGCGTCGTCGCGGGTCGTCGGCGCGGTGGCGGTGGCGGTGGTCATGCGGTTGCTCCTTCTCGTGCGGTCTCGGCGGTGAGCTCGAGGAACATCTCTTCCAGCCCTGCGCCATCGGCGACGCCGAGCTGGGTCAGGGCGACGCCCGCACGCAGCGCGGTCTCACCGACGGCCGTGGCCTCCGCGTCGACGCGAAAACCGTTGGTTCCCAACGACGAGAACGTCAGACCGGCCGCGGCCATCGCGGTCGCCAGCACCTCGGCGCGGGGGGTCCGAACCACGGTGCCCGCCCCGGCGAGCAGGTCGGCCTTGGTCCCCTGGGCCACGATGCGGCCGTGCCCGATCACCACGATGTCGTCGGCCACGACCTCGATCTCGTGGAGCAGGTGCGAGGACAGCAGGACGGTGCCGCCCTCGTCGGCGTAGGAGCGCAACAGGTCACGCATCCACCGGATTCCAGCCGGGTCGAGGCCGTTCGCGGGTTCGTCGAGGATGAGCACCCGGGGGCGACCGATCAGGGCCGCCGCGATGCCGAGCCGCTGCCGCATGCCGAGGGAGTAGTTGCGAACTCTCCGGCCCGCCTCCTCGTCGGTCAGGCCGACCCGACCGAGCATGGCCGACACCGTCTGGGCCGGCAGGCCCATGGTGCGCGCAGCGATCCTGAGGATCTCCCGACCCGTGCGACCGGCGTGCTGGGCGGAGGCATCGAGCAGCACGCCCACCGACCGGCCCGGGTTCACCATGTCGGCGAAGCTCCGACCGCTGATGTGGACGGTTCCGGAGGTGGGCCTGGTCAGTCCGACCATCATCCGCATGGCGGTGGACTTGCCCGCGCCGTTCGGTCCGAGAAACCCGGTCACCCGCCCGGCCTGGGCGGTGAAGGAGACAGTGTCGACGGCGGTGAACCTGCCGTACGTCTTGGTGAGCGACTCAGTGGTGATCATGACGACCAGGCTCTCTCGCCGGCCGACCCGCGGGCATCGGGGACGTCCCTGCTCTTGCCCCTGTCTTGCCCGAGGTCGGCGTCAGGGAAGCCCCTGAGACGAACTGGTCGCCGCGGTCAGCACACGAACCTCGCCCCACCCCGTCGTGGGGGGCCGGCAGGCCGGCGGGGTGGGGAGAAGGTGGCCGTGGCGGGCGCGGGGAGAAGGTGGCGGGAAGGGTGGGCGCAGCGGCGTGGTTGAGGTGGGCATGGCTGACTTCACGCTCTACTCGACCGGCTGGTGCGGCTTCTGTCGTCGCCTCAAGATGCAGCTCGACGACGCGGGCATCGGCTACGACGAGGTGGACATCGAGAGCGACCCTGCCGCCGCCCAGTTCGTCGAGGGGGTCAACAACGGCAACCAGGTGGTGCCGACGATCCGCTTCGCCGATGGCTCGACCGCCACCAACCCGAGCCTCGCCGAGGTCAGGGCCAGGCTCGCGGCCTGAGACAGCACGCCCGCGGCTGCGCTAACCGACCCAGGACTCCAGCATCGTCCGGGCGATGGAGATCGAGCCGGGCAGCAGCAGCGGCACGGCCACGGCGGGATCCTCGAGGTCCCCGGTCCACTCCCCTCGGTCCAGCGCGGCGCGAACCTCATCACGGCTGAACCAGTACGCCTCCTCGATCTCCCCGTCCCGAGGGGCGATCGCCGCACCGACGTCCGCGGTGGCCTCGAAGCCCAGCATGATCGAGCGGGGGAACGGCCACGGCTGGCTGCCGAGGTAGTGCACCTCGCGCACCGCCACGCCGACCTCCTCGCCCACCTCCCGGGACACGCAGGCCTCCAACGACTCCCCTGCCTCCACGAACCCCGCCAGCACCGAGAACCGGCCGCGGGGCCAGCTGGGTTGGCGCCCGAGCAGGGCGTGGTCGGCCCCGTCGTGCACCAGGCAGATCACCGCCGGGTCGGTGCGCGGGTACTCCTCGTGCCCGCACTGCACGCACCGGCGCACCCACCCGGCCGTCACCGGCTTAGTCCGCGAACCGCAGCGGGCACAGAAGCGGGCGTTGTCGTGCCAGCCCAGCAGTGCGACGGCGGTGGTCAGCAACCCCACGTCGGTAGCCGAGAGCAGCGCGCCGTGGGTGCGCAGACCCGCCGTGGCCTCGCCCTCGCGGAGGTCCAGCACGGGGGTCGGTACCGCCCAGACCGCCCCGTCGTCACCCTGGCCGAGCAGCACCGCCTCCCGCGGTGCGGCGGCCGCGACGTCGCCACCGGGGCTGAGCACCAGCCGCTCGCCGTCGGCCACCACCCGGCCCTGGGGATCCACCCGCAGCACACGCGCGTCACCCCACCCCGCGCTCAACCGCTCCGGGTCCAGGCGCAGCAGCTCGTCGCGGACGGCCGTGGCACGCGACAGCCGCGGACTCTCCCGCAGCTCGAAGGCGGCACTCATCGCTGCGGAGCCTGCACGCCGCCGAGGGCCACCAGGGCCTCGGTGAGGGTGGCCGCGTCGCCCTGCACGATGCCGGTGAACCGCCCGGGGCCGAAGATTCGCGCGGCGGCCGCACGAACCTCGTCGTTCGTGGTGGCGGCCAGGCGGGCCGGGTGCTCACGAACCCAGTCGGCGCCCAGGCCCAGCGGGATCAGCCGGCTCAGCGTGCTGGCCAGTCCGCTCTGCGTGGCCAGGGAGATGCTCAGCGCCCCGATGGCGTACTGGCGCGCGGCGTCGACCTCGTCGTCGGTCGGGGGCACCAGCACCACCCGGGAGAGCTCGTACACGGTTTCCATCAACGCCGCGGCGGTCGTCTCCCGCGACGTGTCGAGCTCGACGGTCAGCACCTGCCCGGCCGTGGTGGCCTCCAGGCCGGAGGACGAGCCGTAGGTGTAGCCCTTGTCCTCGCGGACGTTCTCCATCAACCGGGACGAGAAGTAGCCACCCAGAACGAGGTTGGCCAGCTGAGCGGCCGTGTAGGCGGGGTCGGTGCGCGCCACCCCGGGCGCGACGAGCCTGATCTGGGACTGCACGGCCCCCGCCCGGTCGACCAGCTCGGTGGGCCCGGGGCGCACCGTCGGCCAGGGCGCCAGCGGTGTCGCGACGTGCTCGCTGCGCCAACCACCCAGGGCGCTCGCCACCTGGGCCAGGCCCTGGTCGGGGTCGACGTCGCCGACCAGCACCAGCAACGCGCCGTCGGGGACGACGGCCCGCTCGTGCAGCGCTCGCACCGCGTCCGCCGTCACCGCCGCCACCTCGTCGGGGGTCGGCACCTCGTGGGCCGAGGGGTGGCCGGACAGGCTCTTCGCGAGCACCGCCTCGCGGGCCAGCACCCCAGGCTGTGAGCGAGCCACCTCGAGGCGCTCGAGCAGCCGGTCGCGCTCCCCGGCGAGCTCGTCCTCGGGGTAGCTGGCCGAGGTCAGCACCTCGGCCACGACCTCGAGCAGCACGTCCAGGCCCTCGGCGAGCACCGACCCGCCGACGGCGAGCCGCTCCGGATCCACTGCGACCCCCAGCTCTGCGCCGACGGCCGCGAGGTCGGTGTCCAGGCCGAGACGGTCGCGGGTGGCGGTACCGGCGAGCAGGGTGGCGGCCAGCACCTCGGCGGCACCGACGTGCGGGGCTCCGGTGTCCAGGTCGACGGGTTCGGCGAAGGGGATCACGAGCCGGACCTCGACCATGGGCACGCTCCGTCGCGCCACCACCAGCACCCGCAGGCCGGTGGTCAACGTCACGTCCACCAGGGCGGGCTCTGCGCCCACGCCCGCCTCGCCCAGCGCCGGCAGTGGGCGGGGTCCGGTTGCGGTGGTGGCGATCTCGGCTGCGGTGCGGCTCATGCGGCTCCTCCTGCGGGCTGGATCTCCACCACGGCGCGGGCGTCGGGCCGCAGGGCGGCCGCCGCGGCGGCGACCTGCTCACTGGTGACGGCGGCGATCATGTCGCTCAGCTCCGCGCTGAGCGTGGGGCGGTCGAACAGCAGGGCTGACGAGCCCGCATCGAGGGTCCGCGACACCAACCGGTCGCGCTCCCGGTGGGCGCCAGCGCGCCAGCGCGCCACCACCCCGGCGAGCTCGGTGTCGCCTGGTCCGTCGACCGCCAGGGTGGCCAGCTCGGTGTCCACCGCGTCGAGCACCTGCCGTGCGGTGGCCTGCGGGGAGTGCACCGCGGTGATGACGAACGGGTCGGGGTCGCGCGCGTCGAGCGGTTCGCCGAACAGCCCACACCCGGCGGAGATGTCGGTGACCAGACCGTCGCGCTGCACCAGGGTGCGCTGCAACCGGGCGGAGTCGGAGTCGGTGAGGACCGCGCCCAGCACGACCGCGGCCAGGTAACCGGGCAGGTCGAGGCTGGGGTCGGGCAGCCGGTACCCAGCACTCAGGGCGGGCAGCGGGGCGTAGGCGTCGACGTGGGTCTGCCAGCGCTCGGTGGTCAGCGCCGGTTCGGCGAAGGAACCGCGCACCGGCCTCGGTCGGGCCGGCACGTCGTCGAAGTGCCGGCGCACCAAGCCCTCGGTGACCGTGACGTCGAGGTCGCCGCCCACGGTGAGCACGGCGTTCGTGGGGGCGTACCAGGTGTCGAAGAAGTCGGCGCAGTCGTCCACCGACGCTTCCTCGAGGTGGCTGAAGTCGCCGTAACCGTTGTGCGCGTTGGGGAAGGTGTCGTAG
>JBDTDI010000115.1:0-3922 GCA_039923155.1 Mycobacteriaceae bacterium
ACCACGAGGTGGCAACCACCACCCCCACCGGACACACCTACCGCAGCCGCCCACCACCGGTCCCCGGCACCCGACCACCACCATGGACGGTCATGGAGATCGCCTTCCACCACCTGCTGCTCGCCGCCTGAGGAGAGCGCGGTTCAGCCTGCGTCGGCCAGCAACCGGTCGATCGACTCGGCCGACTCGGGGCCCTGGCGCTGGACCCCGCGGCAGGGCTGGCCCGGCGCGACCGGCGGCCATTGGCTCTAGCGGGGCCTCCAACGGACGCCACCTCAAGCTCCGGCGTCGACCTCTCGGGCCAGGACGTCGTGACGCACGATCGTCTGCTCGCGCCCGGGCCCGACCCCGATGCACGACACCCGCGCCCCAGCCAGCTCCTCGATGCGCAGCACGTAGTCCTGTGCAGCCTGGGGAAGCTCGTCGAAGTCCCGGCAGGCGGTGATGTCCTCGAACCAGCCGGGCATCTGCTCGTACACCGGGACGGCGTGGTGCAGGTCGGTCTGGGTCATCGGCATGTCGTCGGTGCGCACCCCGTCGACGGTGTAACCCACACAGATAGGGACCTGCTCCAGCGAGCTGAGCACGTCGAGCTTGGTGAGGAAGTAGTCGGTGATCCCGTTGACCCGGGTGGCGTAGCGGGCGATGACCGCGTCGAACCAGCCGCAGCGCCGCAGCCGGCCGGTGGTCACCCCCACCTCACCACCGGTCTTGCGCAGGTACTCCCCCCACTCGTCGGTGAGCTCGGTGGGAAACGGTCCGGAGCCGACCCGCGTCGTGTACGCCTTGAGGATTCCCATCACGGTGGTGATGCGGGTGGGACCGATGCCCGACCCGATGGCCGCGCCACCGGCGGTCGGGTTGGAGGAGGTGACGAACGGGTAGGTGCCGTGGTCGACGTCCAGCAGGGTCCCCTGACTGCCCTCCAGCAGCACGGTCTCCCCCCGCTCGAGCGCCCGGTTGAGCTCCAGGCGGGTGTCGGCGATGCGATGCTTGAAACCCTCGGCCTGCTCGAGCACCTCGGAGACCACCTGCTGAGGATCCAGCGCACGCCGGTTGTAGATCTTCGACAGCACCTGGTTCTTGAACTCCAGCGCTGCCTCCACCTTCTGGGTGAGGATCTTCTCGTCGAGCACGTCCGCCACCCGGACCCCGACGCGGGCGATCTTGTCCTGGTAGGCGGGTCCGATGCCGCGACCGGTGGTGCCGATCTTCGCCTTGCCCAGGAAGCGCTCGCTGACCTTGTCGATCGCCACGTGGTACGGCATCAACAGGTGCGCGTCGGCCGACAGCAGCAGGCGGGTCGTGTCGATCCCCCGGCCCTCAAGACCCTTCAGCTCGTCCAGCAGCACCCCCGGGTCGACGACGACGCCGTTGCCGATGACGTTCATGACGCCCGGGGTCAGGATCCCGGACGGGATGAGGTGCAGGGCAAAGTCCTGCCCGTCGGGCAGCACGACGGTGTGGCCGGCGTTGTTTCCCCCCTGGTAGCGCACCACCCACTGGACGCGGCCGCCGAGCAGGTCGGTGGCCTTGCCCTTGCCCTCGTCGCCCCACTGGGCACCGATCAGGACGATCGCCGGCATGAACTCCCCCAACACGGGTGCAAAATGGTCACTCGCGCCCGGTTGGGCGCCGGGAGAACCTTAGTCGGAGTGTCCGCGCCCGTGCCCGAGTCCTGGCGCGAGCCCCGAACCGTGCTGCCCAGGAGGTGTGTGTGCTCACCCAGCGCCGGAGGTCCACATCATTGCCGTGCTGAGGTGCGGCACGACGCGCGTTCCCGCACCCCTGCAGGAGCAGCGGGTGCACGCCGTCCCCGCCCGCCCCGGCTCCGAGCACGTCGACCCGCTGCTGGAGCACGTCCACCGGCTGGTGGTGCTCGGAGACGATGCCGACGTGGCCGCGGTGCTGCTGCGGCTGCTGCGCACTGAACGACTGGACGTGGAGGTCGCGGTGGTGGGAGTCCGGGCCACCGCGCTCACCCGCACCTGGTCGCTGCCCACCGGGCCTCCGGCTGCGCGGGCCGCGCTGCGCCAGGCCGCCCGGGTGACCCCTCTGCTGCGCACCACCCAGGGTGGGGTCGTGGCCGGCGAGGCCACCGTGCGAGGGCTGGGCGGCGCTGCGCTGCACGGCGAGGCGTACGCCGACGACGCGCTGCTGTTCAGCGGCGACGTGCCCGCCGTGCAGGTCGGCACCGGCGACCAGGGGGTGCGGGCGCGTGTGCGGGGGCGCGTGCGGCGTGGTCCCTGGCTGTCCGCGCGTGCCCTGCAGCTGGGCTCCACGGGGGCGGACGTCATCACCGACGGTGTCCCCCAGGGTGATCGGGTGCCGCGGTGGTCGTTCTACCGGCACACCGTCGACTGGCGCCTGGTCCGGCCCTGAGCCCGGGACACGTCGTGGTGGTGCCTACCCTCGTCGATGTGTCCCGCTCCGCCACCCGCTCCCGGCTGACCAGGCTCGTGACCGGGAGCGCACTCCTGGTCCTCGTCGTCGCCGTGGCCGGCTACCCCGTCTTCGTCCGCCCCCAGCTGGATCCGGTGACCCACGCCGACGCCGTGGTGGTGCTGGGCGGGTCCAACCACGACGGGCGGGTGCAGCGTGGCCTCGAGCTGGTGCGCTCGGGGGTGGCCGACCAGCTCGTGCTCTCCAACCCCTACCGCGACCCCACCACGCTCACCGGGCGAACCTGCCGCAGCCACGAGCCCGGGGCGCAGATCACCTGCTTCGTGCCGGACCCGTCCACCACCCAGGGCGAGGCGGAGGCCATCGCGGAGCTGGCCCAGGCGCGTGGTTGGACCCACCTGGTCGTGGTCACTGCGGTGTTCCACGTCTCGCGGGCACGATGGATCATCGAGCGCTGCTACGACGGCCGGCTGAGCATGACCGTGCCGGACAGCCAGCCCAGCCCGTTTCAGTGGGTCTACCAGTACGTGTACCAGGTTGGGGCCTACGCGAAGGCGTCCGTCGTCGGGTGCACACTGCGCCGGTGAGCACGCAGCTGACCGACGACGAGGCCGCGGCGCTGGACGCCGTCGACGAGGCCGCCCTGGGCGAGCTGCTCTGCGAGCTGGTGGCGGTGCCCAGCATCACCGGCTCAGCCGCGGAGTCCGAGCTGCAGCACCTCCTCGCCCGACGGCTCGAGACCATGGGCCTCGACGTCGACCACTGGTCGATGGACCTTCCAGCGCTGCGGGCCCACCCCGAGTTCCCCGGTACCGAGGCTCCCCGCACCGAGGCCTGGGGCCTGGTGGCCACCACCACGCACGCGTCAGACGGCCCGACGACCATCCTGTGCGGGCACGTCGACGTGGTGCCGCCGGGCGACCCACGGGCTTGGGACGGCGACCCCTTCACCCCCCGGGTCACCGGGCGGGGCCCGTCGACCATGGTGCACGGCCGCGGCACCTGCGACATGAAGGCCGGCGTCGCCGCCAACCTGGCCGCAGTGGCGGCGCTGCAGGCCAGCGGTGTCACGCTGCCGGGGCCGGTGGCGCTGCACCTGGTGGTCGGCGAGGAGGACGGCGGGCTCGGCGCGTTCGGCACCCTGGCCCGCGGGCACACCGGCGGCGCCTGCGTGATCACCGAACCAACCTCCGGCACCCTGATGATCGCCAACGGCGGCGCGCTCACCTTCACCCTGCGGGTGCCGGGCCTGGCCACGCACGGCAGCACCCGCGACGCCGGGGTCAGCGCGATCGACGTGTACCTGCCGCTGCACGCCGCCCTGGCCGAGCTGGAGCGTGCCCGCAACACCGTGCACGACCCGCTGATGGCCGACTACCCGGTGCCCCACACCCTGTCGGTGGGCACCGTGCACGCCGGCGACTGGGCCAGCACCGTGCCCGACCTCCTGGTCGCGCAGGGGCGCCTCGGGGTGCGCCTCGGCGAGGACCCCGCGCACGCCCGCGCCGAGCTGGAGCAG
>JBDTDI010000116.1:0-5507 GCA_039923155.1 Mycobacteriaceae bacterium
ATCCGGGGGCACGCATCCGGTGCGCGGGGCCGTCACCGCTGGTCGTCCTGCGGGACCTCGATCGATGGACCACGGTCCCCCCGGGGTTGGCAGCGGCGTTGCGCGCATCCCGGGCCCGCCTCGCGGCGACAGCGATGGACCGCGCACGGTGCACGGTCGACGTCGTCGAGGTGCTCGCCTGGTTTCGCCGCTCGGTGACGGTGCCACCGCTGCGGAACCGGGCCCGGGACCTGGCGGCGCTGGTGACCGACGTGCTCGCCGACGTCGCGCCCGGCCGCGACGTGCAGCTGTCCGCGGAGGCGCTGCGCATCTTGGCCCGCCACGGATGGCCGGGCAACATGGTGGAGCTGAGGGA
The DNA here is from genome assembly GCA_039923155.1 of Mycobacteriaceae bacterium. Classification (GTDB taxonomy): domain Bacteria; phylum Actinomycetota; class Actinomycetes; order Mycobacteriales; family Mycobacteriaceae; genus Rhodococcus_D. The sequence goes on from JBDTDI010000116.1 coordinate 356, forward strand.
CGCACTGGACACGGCGGTGCGCCGACGTCCAGTGGGGGTGCTGGAGATCGGTGACCTGCCCGAGTCCTGCCAGAGCGCACCGCGGGGCGCACTGCGTCCGGTCGACCAGGCCGAGCGCGACGCGTTCGTGGCCGCGCTGCGCCAGTTCGACGGGAACCGCACGACGGCCGCCACGGCGCTCGGGGTGGCACGGTCGACCCTCTACCGCAAGATCGCCCAGTACGGCATCACCGCCTGAGCGCCTGGGGTTAGTGGCTCTGCAGGCCGAGCGGTGCGGTCCGGGCGGTGTCGGCCTGGGTGGTGGTGAGCACGCCGGTCGCGACCAGCCTGTCCAGCACGTGGCCCTGCCTGCTCACCGCCAGGTCGAGGTGCACCAGGGGGTCGTAGGCGCTGGGGGCCTGGACGAGGCCGGCGAGCAGGCTGGCTTGGGCCCAGCTGAGGTCGGCGGGGGCGAGGGCGAAGTAGCCGCGGGCAGCCGCGGGTAGGCCGTAGAACCCGTGGCCGAAGTAGACGGCCGACAGGTACATCTGCAGCAGCTGGTCCTTGCTGTAGGAGGCGTCGACCTTGACCGCGAGGACGGCGTCCTCGGCTTGGGACAGCAGGTCCTGGCTGCCGTGGCTGTAGAGGACCTTGGCGAGCTGCTGTTCGAGGGTGGCGCTGCCCGCGTTGCCGGTCACGGGTGAGGTGAGGTAGCGGTAGATCCCGGAGGCCGAGAGCCCGGGGTTGGTGGTGAACGTGGCGTCCTCCGTGGCGATGATCGCCCGCCCCACCGGGTCCGGCACGGGCAGCGCACCCGGGTCGTGGGCGCCGAAAGTTGCGAGCCGTGACGCCACGCGGGCCTGCGCGTCGGACACCGACGGGGTCAGCAGCCAGGCTGCGGCGCCGGTCACGCCCACCAGGACGAGGGCGGCAACGAAGAACACCCCGAGCCGACACGGCCACGACCTGCGTGCCGGCGCGGGTGAAACCGCCCCCGTTCGGTGCTGCGCCGGCACGGTCTGGCCCACGACGCCCCCTTCCTGCCGCGCCCGCTGCCCGGTCCGACTCCATGGTGGCGACGGCGGCTGAGAGTGCACTGAGGGCGCAACCGGGCCGGGTCCAGGGACGCACGCGTGCCCGGGGTGGCTCCTGCGAAGCGGTGCTGCGCTCACCCGGGAGGACCGCGGGGGCGGTGTGCCTACGGGGTCCTCGAGCTCGGGCAGCCTGGTGACCGAGCGTGCAGTGGGCGCCGACCTTCGGCTTGGTGAGCGACCGGACGACCTCGGGGTGCCTAGCCGGATGACGGCTCCGGCCGGTGTGGGCCTACCGGATTCCGTCCCACGTTCGTCGCTCGTCCTCGTTCGGGTCGTCGACCACGGTGAGCTGTTCGGTGAACACGCCGGTCGTCCGGGTTTGCGTCGTGTACGGCGCCCAGCCGGGTTCCCCGGTGCTGATGAAGCTCACCCACGTCCCGTGCGTGGTGTCTGCCACCTGCTGCGACGGAGTGTCGCCGACCAGCGCGTGCGACTGCTCGATCCCGATCGTGTCGAAGACGAAGGGGATCTCGACGGCATGACAGGCGCCGAAGCCGTGGTTGTCGGCGGGGGACGGGCGGTCGAACCGGTAGGCCCACGTCGTGCCACCCCCGGCCTCCCGGGCCTCGGCGTGGCGGAGCGCGGGCACGGCGAAGAACCAGTCGGTCACCACCGAGGCCAGCACGTCGCCCGGTGAGGCGTCGGGACGGTTGCGGCGGTAGACCTCCAGGCCCTCCGGTGGCAGGCCGTACGCCCCGCTGCCGCCCACCATGGTCGGTTCGTCGACGTGCTCGATCGCCCCGGGCGCCACCAGGAACAGCCGCGCCTCCTCGCGGTTGGAGCCCACGAGCACGCGGACGTCACTGGCGGCTCCGGCGGCGAAGGCCTCCAGCGGGTGCCGGGGCAGCACGGTGCCGTCGACCACGGGGGCGAAGGGCAGCAGGCTCAGCGCGAGCGAGCCCCACTTCACCGGGTCGGGCGCCGTCTGGACCTGCACCACCAGGTTGGAGGCGGCCTGGACCAGGGCTGAGAGCCCCACACTCGCCAGCGCCGCCCGGGTGGGCTCGACATCCAGGGCCTCGGCCAGCGTGCGGGTGACCATCAGTCCCTGCTCAGGAGTGAGGGTGTGGGCGGCCGCGCCGGACTGCGTGATGGCCTGCGCGAAGAGCTCGTGGGCGGAGGGCATCGCCAGCAGGGTGGTGACGCTCATGGCCCCCGCGGACTCGCCGGCGACGGTCACCCGGGCCGGGTCACCCCCGAACGCAGCGATGTTGTCCTGCACCCAGCGCAGCGCGCCAACCTGGTCCTGCAGACCCAGGTTGGCGGTGCCATCCACGGCGTCGGTGTCGGTGTACAGGAAGCCCTCGGCGGCCAGGCGGTAGTTGATCGTCACACAGACGACGCCGTCGCGGGCGAAGGCGGACCCGTCGTACTCGAGCACCGATCCGGAGCCGTTCATGAAAGAGCCACCATGGATCCACACCAGCACCGGTAGCCCAGACGCCGAGCCCATGGGGGTCCAGACGTTGAGGTTCAGGCACTCCTGCCCGGGGATGGCCTGCTCGGTGAGCAGCCGTTGGTACTGCGGCGGGTAGTCCCCCTTGGGCACGGTGGCTCCGTAGGCCGAAGCATCGCGCACCCCCTCCCACGGCGCCACCGGCGCCGGAGGTGCCATCCGCTGCTCGCCGAACGGTGCCGCGGCGTAGGGGACGCCCAGGTAGCGGGCGACGCCGCCCTCCTCGACACCGCGGACCTGGCCACCGGTGACCTGCACATCCATGTCGTCCCACTTCCAGCAACGGTTGCCGACGCAGCGCCGGTGTGTTGCACAGTGGCCCCGCTCACGCCCGAGGTCAAAGGTCGAGGGCCGGCCGTGGTCGTGACCGGGCAGGTCGCGCTGCGGGTGATTGGTCGTCCGGGACCCCACCACCGACGACGCGGTGCGGGTCGTCGGTGCCGCGAACGCAAGACTGTGACGGTGACCCTGCCCCAGCCCCCTGGAGTGGGAAGCTCGGGTCCAGGCGAGGCCCCGGTCGGGCGGGAGTGGTTGACGCCGAACGTGCGGACGTTGTCCGGGGTGAGCTTCCTGCAGGACGCGGCGAGCGAGCTGCTCTACCCGGTCCTGCCGATCTTCCTCACCACCACCCTCGGGGCGCCGGTCGCGGTCGTCGGCATCATCGAAGGCGTGGCCGAGGGGGTGGCTGCGGTGACGAAGCTGGTTGCGGGGCGGCTCGGGGACACCCGGGCGCGACGTCCCCTCATCGCTGCCGGGTACGGCCTGGCCGCGGTGGGCAAAATCCTCATCGCCATCGCGGGGCTGTGGCCTGTTGTCCTTGCGGGCCGGGTGGTGGACCGGGTCGGCAAGGGCATCCGCGGTGCCCCACGGGACGCCCTGCTGATGGTCGACGCCGACCCCACCGTGCGGGGCCGCATCTTCGGGGTCCACCGGGCTGCGGACACCGCTGGTGCCGTCGTCGGGCCCGCCCTGGGCCTCGGGCTCTACGAGCTCCTCGGACACCAGATCCGGCCGCTGCTCATCATCGCGGTCGTCCCCGCCGTGTTGTCGGTCCTGCTCGTCCGCGCCGTCCGGGAGGACCCCCGCCCCGTGGCGGCCCCAAGCACCCGTGCCGGGCGGATGCCGGTGGCGAACCCGACGGCGTTGCCACCCCGGCTGCGCTCACTGATTCTCACCCTGGCGGTGTTCGGGCTGGTCAACTTCCCCGACGCCCTGCTGCTGCTGCGCGCGAGCCAACTGGGCCTTTCGATCGCAGGGGTCATCGCCGCCTACATTCTCTACAACGGCGTGTATGCCCTCGCCGCCTACCCGCTGGGTGCAGTGTCCGACCGGGTGCCCCGCCACCTCATCTTCGCCGGCGGACTGGGCTTCTTCGCCGCCGGTTACCTCGGACTCGGACTTGTGCACAGCCCGGGGTGGGTGTTCCTGCTGCTGCCGCTCTACGGGTTCTTCGCCGCGGCCACCGACGGTGTCGGCAAGGCCTGGATCGCTGACCTCGCCCCCACCGACCGCCAGTCCGGTGCCCAAGGCCTGTACCAGGCAACCGCCGGTGGCGCGGTCCTCGTGGCCGGCACCTGGGCCGGTCTGGCCTGGAACACCACCGGAACGCTTCCGCTGCTGGTCTCCGGGACCACAGCCGCCGCCCTCTCCGTGGTCATGATCGCCGTCGGCGGCCGATGGTCGAAGCCGACCCATCCCGAATGAGTCCCTCGCCGCCCTCAGCAGACGGCGCGCCCAGCGCAGGCAGCTGCGCCGGCGAAGGTCTGGGGAACGCCCGACCGTCGCGGTCCCGGGAGTGCTGACGGCGAGCTCAGGGCGGTGTTCGACGTCCACGGTCGATGGCTGGACATGGGTCCGATGGCGGGCCGGTTCGTCGTGGTGGGCGCGCACCGGGACACTGGTCGGCGCTCTGGTCTGCCGGGGTGCTGCGGGACGGGTTCGCGTTGGCGGACGCGGTGCACCCGTGGGACACCGACGGCGCCCGGTCCGGGGTCGCCACCGGGTGGGTCAACGGCAGCGACGGGTCCTACCCAGATACTTCACGAACCCGTCTCCGTCGGTGCCGCGGTTGGTGCCACCGGTGCTGCTCTGCCCACCACCTGACGCCGCCGCGGCTCACGGGTTGACCAGACCCCGAGGCTTCTACCGGTGCTGTCGGCGGCTGCCGCCGTGCCAGTCCTCGCTGACCCCGACCTCGTCGGCAGCCACGCCCAGCCCGCGCAGCTGCGGGCGCTCGCGCAGCGAGCGCTTCAGCTCGGCGAAGCCGGGGAACCGGGCCAGGCCGATGACGTGGTCCCACAGCTCGACGGCGTCGGCGTCGCTGGGCAACCGGCTGATGACCGGCCCGAAGAACGCCACACCCTGCGGCGGCTCGAAGTGGATGATCGGCGTCCCCACGTCCTTGCCGGTCAGGGCGAGGGCCTCGTCGGTGGACGCCTGGATCTCGTCGTCCCAGGAGTCGTCGTCCACCGCTGTGGCGAGCTCCAGGGGGAGGTGAGCGGCGGCGAGGACCGGCTCGACGAACCCGACCGTGCCCCTGCGCCCCTGGTCGGACAGGGCGGCCTCGACCGGGTCCGAGTCGAACACGCGGGCACCGCAAGCCTCGTAGAACGACGCGACCGCG
>JBDTDI010000117.1:0-4153 GCA_039923155.1 Mycobacteriaceae bacterium
TGCGCTGGTTCGCGGCCGGGCACTTCTCGTTCCTCGGCTACCGGCGCTACGACGTCGACCCCGCGGCCGGCACCCGGACCGCGGCGCCCGGCAGCGGCCTCGGCGTGCTGCACGCCGAGCCAGCGCAGGACGACCCCGACGGCCCGGCCGACGCCGTCCACCGGTCCGCACCCGGTGCGCCGGTGCTGGTGCTGACCACGGCCTCGGTGACGGCGAGCGTCCGCGGCTCCACGACGCCGTACCTGCTCGGGGTCCGCGAGACCGATTCCGCGGGAAGGGTCACCGTCGAGCACCGGTTCGTCGGGGCGCTCCCCGTCGTCGCGCTGCACGAGGACGTGCTCGACATCCCGGTGCTGCGCGGGCGGACCCGGGACGTCGTGGCGGCCGCCGGGTTCGAGCTGGACTCGTTCTCCGGGCAGGAGCTCCTCGAGGTGGTGCAGACCTACCCCCGCACCGAGCTGTTCGCCACCAACACGGACACCCTCAGCAACACGGTGAGCTCGGTGCTGGCGGTGGCCGACCAACGTTCCGCGCGACTCTTCCTGCGCCAGGACACCTACGGCCGCTTCGTCTCCTGCTTGGTCTACCTGCCGCGGGACCGCTACACCACCCGCAGCCGGACGGCGGTGCAGGAGCTGCTCCTGCGCGAGCTCGACGGGGAGAGCCTGGAGCACACCGCCCGGGTCACGGAGTCGGCTCTGGCCCTGCTGCACGTCACCGTCCACACCCGCCAACGCGTCGAGCTGGCGCCAGGCACACAGCAGCGGCTGCAGCAGATGGTCACCGAGGCCAGCCGCACCTGGGCCGACCGGCTCGCCGAGGCCCTGCGCGCCGACGGGGCCGCCGACGCGGTCGAGCTGGCCACCAGCTACGCCCAGCACCTGCCCGAGGCCTACAAGGAGGACTTCGACGCCGTGACGGCGGTCGCACACCTGAAACGGTTGCGAGCGTTGGCGCCCGGTGGGTTCGACGTCACCCTGACCCCGCCCGGAAGCAACGGTGAGCTTCGTCTGACCCTGTACCTGGCTGGCAGCAAGGTGTCGCTCTCCGACGTGCTGCCGCTGCTGCAGTCGATGGACGTGGTCGTGCTGGACGAGCGTCCCTACGAGGTGCGCCGCCCCGACGGGGCGACCTGCTGGCTCTACGACTTCGGGCTCACGGTGAACAGGACCGCGCTGGGGCCGGGCGACGGTCTGGACGGTGGGGAGAGCGACTCCGGGGCCGGCGATCTTCGAGCCCGTTTCACCGACGCCGTCACCGCTATGTGGACCGGGCGCGCCGAGTGCGACCGCTTCAACGCCCTCGTGCTGCACGCCGGCCTGAGCTGGCGTCAAGCGGCCCTGGTGCGCACCCTCGCCCGGTACCTGCGCCAGGCCGGGCTCCCGTTCAGCCAGCCCTACGTCGAGCAGGTCACACGCGACAACGCCGACATCTGCCGGGGTCTCGTGGGCCTGTTCGAGGCGCGCCTGGACCCAGCCCTGGGACAGCCGCCGACCCCGGAGCAGCTGCACCCCAGGGTGGCTGAGGTAGCGGGCATGATCGACGCGGTGGCCGCGCTGGACGCCGACCGGATCCTGCGCGCGATGCTCTCGGTGGTGCAGGCGACGCTGCGCACCAGCTACTGGGTCACCGACGAGGACGGCGCACTGCGGCCCTACCTGAGCATCAAGCTCGACCCCCGCTCGATCGCGGAGCTGCCCCAGCCGCGCCCCCGCTTCGAGGTGTTCGTCTGCTCACCCCGGGTGGAGGGAGTCCACCTGCGCTTCGGTGCAGTGGCCCGCGGCGGGCTGCGCTGGTCGGACCGGCGTGAGGACTTCCGCACCGAGGTGCTGGGGCTGGTCAAGGCGCAGGCGGTGAAGAACGCGGTCATCGTCCCGGTGGGAGCCAAGGGTGGGTTCGTGCTGAAGCAGCCCCCGATCCCGACCGGTGACGCCGGGGCCGACCGGGAGGCGCTGCAGGCCGAGGGCATCGCCTGCTACCGGCTGTTCATCTCCGCCCTGCTCGACCTGACCGACAACCTCGACCCGGTCAGCGGGACGGTTCTCCCGCCGGACAACGTGCTGCGCCACGACGGCGACGACACCTACCTGGTGGTGGCGGCGGACAAGGGGACCGCGTCGTTCTCCGACATCGCCAACGCCGTGGCCATCGACTACGGCTACTGGCTCGGGGATGCCTTCGCCTCAGGGGGATCCGCCGGCTACGACCACAAGGACATGGGCATCACCGCCAAGGGGGCCTGGGAGAGCGTGCGGCGGCACTTCCGTGAGCTCGGGTTGGACACCCAGAGCGAGGAGTTCACCGTCGTCGGGGTCGGCGACATGAGCGGTGACGTGTTCGGCAACGGGATGCTGCTCAGCCCGCACATCCGCCTCGTCGCCGCCTTCGACCACCGCCACGTCTTCCTCGACCCCTCCCCGGACGCGGCCCGCTCGTTCGGCGAGCGGGAACGGCTGTTCGCCCTGCCCCGCAGCTCGTGGGCCGACTACGACACCGCGCTGATCAGCGAGGGTGGCGGGGTCTACCCGCGGACCCTGAAGTCGGTGCCGGTCAGCGGTGAGGTCCGGCAGGCGCTGGGTCTGGGCGAGGACGTCGAGCACCTGACCCCGGAGGAGCTGGTCCGGGCGGTGCTGCTCGCCCCGGTGGACCTGCTGTGGAACGGCGGGATCGGCACGTACGTGAAGGCCGGTGCGGAGACGCACGCAGAGGTGGGCGACAAGGCCAACGACGGGCTCCGGGTCAACGGCAGCCAGCTGCGGGTGCGGGTGGTCGGTGAGGGCGGCAACCTGGGGATGACCCAGCGGGGGCGCGTCGAGTACGCCCGCACGGGCGGCAAGGTCAACACCGACGCGCTCGACAACTCGGCCGGTGTGGACTGCTCCGACCACGAGGTCAACATCAAGATCCTGCTCGACGCCCTCGTCACCGACGGCACGCTGGCGGTCGAAGACCGAAACCCGCTGTTGGAGTCCATGACCGACGAGGTGGCGCGGCTCGTGCTGACCGACAACATCGACCAGAACGAGCTGATGGGCGTGAGCCGCACCCATGCCGGTCCGATGGTCAGCGTGCACGCCCGTCTGGTGGGGGTGCTGGAGTCCAGCGCCGGCCTGGTTCGCAGCCTGGAGGCCCTGCCGACCGTCGCCGGGTTCGCCGCCCTGGACAAGGCCGGAGAGGGCCTGACCTCACCGGAGCTGGCGACCCTCATGGCGCAGGTCAAGCTGGCCCTCAAGCACGAGGTGCTGGCCAGTGGTCTGCCGGAGCTCGACGTCTTCGCCAGACGGCTGCCGCACTACTTCCCCCACCCGCTGCCCGAGCGGTTCCCCACCGCGCTGCGAGCGCACCCGCTGCGACGGGAGATCGTGGCCACCCAGGTGGTCAACGACGTGGTCGACACCGGAGGCATCACCTACGCCTTCCGGCTCTCCGAGGAGTCGGGTGCGTCGGCGACGGACGCCGTTCGCGCCCACGCGGTGAGCACCGAGGTGTTCGCGCTGGACGAGATCCGGGAGCAGCTGATGGCGCTGGGTGCGACCGCGCCGACGGATCTGTCCGACCAGCTGACCCTGGAGGTGCGGCGGCTGCTCGACCGGGCCTCGCGCTGGTTCCTGTCCAACCGCCCGCAGCCGCTCGCCGTGGGTGCGGAGATCAGCAGGTTCACCGCCGCGGTGCGCGAGCTGAGCCCACACGTCGAGCAGTGGCTGTGTGGGGCCGAGAAGGTCGACGTGCAGGCCCAGGTGGCGGCCTTCGTGGACCGGGGTGCGCCCGAGCCGCTGGCCCGTCGGGTGGTCGAGCTGCTGCGGGCTTACTGCCTGCTCGACGTCGTCGAGGTGGCGGAGCTCGCCGAGCGGGAACCCGCGGAGGTGGGGCCGTTGTACTTCGCCCTCAGCGACCACCTTGACGTGGACCTGCTGCTGACTGCGGTGTCGACGCTGGAGCGCGGTGACCGGTGGCACTCCCTGGCCCGGTTGGCCCTGCGGGACGACCTCTACGGGTCGTTGCGTGCGCTCACCCTGGACGTGCTCAGCAGCACCGAGCCCGAGGAGAGCCCGGCGGAGAAGATCGAGCAGTGGGAGTCGACCAACGCCTCCCGGATGGCCCGCGCCCGCACCGCCCTCGCGGAGATCGCCGAGGTGCACTCCCTGGACCTGGC
>JBDTDI010000118.1:0-7702 GCA_039923155.1 Mycobacteriaceae bacterium
CGCGTCGCCGACCTCGACACCGATGCGGCTGCGGGCCCCCCGAGGAGCCGGCCAGCGCCGCCGGGCGGTGTAGGTGAGCTGCTCGCCGTTGCGCAACGGTTCGGTGCCCGCGGCCGGTTTCCCGTTGCGCTGCATCGACATCGCCGACCAGGTGTAGGGGATGCGCGGCCACTGCCGCGACACCAGCACCGGGGCCAGCCGGTCGGCGTCCAGGCTGAGGAAGACCACGCCGCGCCGGCCGAGGGCGTCCACCGAGTAGAGGCGGACGTTGGTCTCCAGGAACGAGCCGAAGTAGGGCACCCCGTGCAGCGGCCCGAAGCCCAGGTCCACCATGCGGAAGGCGATCAGCCCGATCCAGCTGGAGCCGTCGAACACGTCCGGGCGCGCACCGGGGGGCATGAACGGCTCCAGCACCTTCGGGTCGGTGCGCCAGTGCAGGAACGTCAGCTCACGCCACCACTGGGTCAGCAGGGTGTGGCGCAGCGGACGCGGCGTGGTCGCGGTGATCGGTTCTGGGTCCATGTCCCCACCAGCATGACGCCGAAGGGGGTTCGGAGCCACCGCGTTGCGACGGAGTGCGCGAAACCTGCGCCGACCCGAGCGTTCAGCGCCCGGCCGCACGCACCCGGGCGGCGTCACGGGCGGCCGCGGTGTTGGCCACGCCGGACCTCGACCCGGCCAGCTTCGCCGCGATGTGCTCCCCGACGGTGATCGGGGGATAGGTGGCTCGTTCACCGAGCGGGACGCAGGTTCCGATGGCCTCGACCACCGCCTCGACGTTGCCGTCGTGGAAGTACGCGGCCGAGCGACGCCGGCGGATGGTGCCCTCCACCACCGGCGGGGCCACCCGGTGCAGGGTGGACTGCCACGCCTCGTTGGTCCACCGCGCCGTCAGGTCGCCCAGGTTCACCAGCAGCGCACCGTCCTCGGGCAGCACCTCGTGCCAGGCGCCGTCGGTGCCCAGCACCTGCAGACCCGGCACCTGGTCGGCCCACAGCACGGTGACGATGCCGTAGTCGGTGTGCTCGCCCATCCCACGCAGCCGCCCGTCGAGCTCCACCGCCTCGCCCGGCGGCAAGGCGTAGTGGTTCATCCGCAGCACGTCGGCCGAGTGGTCGGTGACCCGGGTGAAGAAGTCGTCCGCCTGGTCCAGGGCGCGGGCGAAGATGCGGGTCAAGGTGCGCGCCACCCGGGCCGCCTCGTCGAAGTAGGCCCGCACCCGGGGCTCGAAGCCCGTCAGCTCGACCGGCCACACGTTGGGCGCGTAGGCCGGCAGCGGCAGGTCCAGGCTCGGGTGGTCGGCGGCGGTGACCCCCACGTTGAAGGCCTCGAAGAAGTCGTTCATCCGCTGGGCCTGCTCCACCCCCAGGCTCAGGCTGAGGCTCTCCGCCTTCGGCGGGGTGTAACCGCGGTTGACCTCCGGCGGGGTGCGGTAGGCGTCCTTGACCTCCCGCGGCAGCGCGAAGAACTCGTCCATGGCCGCGGCGAGACCGTCGATGGTGGCGGTCGGGATGCCGTGGCCGTGCACCTGCACGAACCCGACGGTGCGACACGCGGCGTCCAACGCAGCCGCGACCTGGGCCCGGTCCTGGGGCGAGCCGTCACCCACCCACGAGCTGATGTCGACGGCGGGCACGCGCAGGTGGGTCATGACGCCACCAGCGTGATCTCGTCGCCCACCCGCACCACACCCGGACCGCTCACCCCGCCGTACACCCCGGCGCACGCCCACGTGCCCAGCCCGGGGATCTTCTCGCGGTGGTGGCGGGCGACCACCCGCAGGGTGTCGGCGTCACGGGGCAGGCCCTGCTGCGCCAACGTCGTCATCACGCACCTCATGGTCACCATGCTCACCGACAGCCGCGCACGCTCGGGCTGCGAGCCCACCTGCAGCTCCCGGCCCACCCATGCGTCCTCGACGAACCCGCTACCACCACCAGCGTCGTCGTCGAGCAACAGGTTGGGCCGGAAGCGGCGGGGGTCGAAGTCGGCCGCCGACCCGGCTTCGGTGGCCAGCTCCCGCAGCCGCGCCAGGGTGGCGGTGGTGAGCAGGTGCAGCACAGCCAGGTCGAAGAAGGTGCCCGCGGGGGCCATCATGCCCAGCCCGATGCGGCTCACCACCAGCCCCTCGTCGTCGTGGTGGCGGGTGCCGTCGATGAATCCCTGCGGGGCGAGCCCGTCGATGTCTGGCCACACCTCGTCGAAGGTGGCCTCGGGCGGGGGCTCGCGCAGCAGCCGCACCGCGCAGCCGAGCACGGCACTGAGGGCGTCGTCGACGTCCGGGTCGTCGCTGCGGTGGCGCGAGCCGTCGGGGAAGACCAGGTCCACCACCGGCGCCGCCTCACCGGCGACCGGCTCGGAGACGAACGCGGCGGAGAAGTCGAGCAGCGCCCCCCAGCGCCGAGGGTCCTTGGCGCTGGCGATCGTGCCCCGTTCGACGTCGAGCAGCGCGTAGGCGCGGTCGCCGAGCAGCCCGCCGGCATCGACGGAACACTCGGTGAGGGTCTCGCCGAGCATCGACTTGACCGGGAAGCGGTGGATCGAGCGGACGGTGGTGGTCATCGGCTCTGCCTACAGCACGGTGGGCGAGGACGACACCGCGTACGGTCTGCGCCGTGTCCGCCGACGACGCCCGCAGCGTGTCGGCGGGACCCGCTGAGCCCGAGCCGCGACCGTCCCGGCTGTCCGGCATCGCCGCCCCGGCTGCGGCGTGGGCCTTCGCGTTCCTGATCCTGCGGGTCTTCGCCGTGTCCGGCTACGACTGGAACACGACGTTCCTGGTCACCACCACCCTGAGCGTCGACGACGGCCTGGCCCTGCTGTTCGGCTCCCTCATGGCCGGGCACGTCCTCGTCGCGCTGGCGCTGATGATCGTGCTGCCCCTGCTGGGGGCGGCGTTCCTCTGGGGCGAGCGCGGTCACCGACCGGTGGTGGTGCTGCCGGCCACCGTCGGCGTGGTCATGATCGTCGCCCTCACCCTCAGCTTCCACAGCTGGTGGTTGCCACCGGTGACGGCGGCCCTGTTCGGGGTGGTTGCGGTGCTCCGTCGGCTGCCCGAGCGCCGCGTGCGCCGCGTGGTCTCGATCGTCACGGCGCGCGTCGGCTGGGTGGCGGGGGTGGCGGTGCTGCTCGTTGCCGCCCTGGTCGGCACGCCGTGGGTGCCGCGGGAGGAGATCACGATGGTCGGCGGCCAGGTGATCGACGGCTACGTCCTCAGCGTGGACTCCGGCTACCTGAACGTGCTCACCTCCGACCACGAGTTCGTCATCCTCATCAGCGCCGACGTGGTTGCGCGCACGTGAGAGCCGCGCACGTGAGAGCAGGGCCCACCGTCACCCTGACCCGGCCCACATCCCGCGCCCCGGGCGGGTTCTACGGCTGGCACGTTGCCGGGTTCGCCGCGGTCGCCGTCGTCGCCACCGCCCCCGGGCAGACGGCGGGGGTGTCGGCGTTCATCGACCCGATGATCCGCGAGCTGGGCATCAGCCGCTCCGTCATCGCCACCGCGTACCTGGTGGGCACGCTGGTCGGAGCCGCGGCCATGCCCTTCGTCGGTCGGGCGGTGGACCGCTTCGGGCCGCGCCGCACCATGGCGATGGTCGGGGCGGTGTTCGGGGCGGTGCTGCTCGGGTTGTCGGCGGTCAGCGGGGTGCTGGGCCTGACCGCGGGGTTCGTGGGCATCCGGCTGGCCGGGCAGGGGGCGCTCGGGCTGGTGGCCACCACCGTGACCGCGCTGTGGTTCACCCGCCGCCGGGGCCTCGCGATCGGCCTGGTCAGCGCGGTCGGCTCGGCGGGCATCTCGCTGGCCCCGCTGGTGCTGGAGCGGGTGATCGCCGCCGTCGGTTGGCGTCAGGCCTGGGCGATCGAGGGGGTGGCGGTGTGGCTGGTCGTGCTGCCCGTGGCGCTGCTGGGACTACGGGACCGCCCCGCCGACCTCGGCCAGCAGCCCGACGGGGCGCCGCCCCCGGACGACGGCGAGGTGGCGGCCGAGCCGGGAATGACCCGCGGGCAGGCGCTGCGCACGCCGTTCTTCTGGACGGTCGTCGCCGGGGTGGCCGCCTCGGGTCTGCTGTGCACCGCCGTGGCCTTCCACCAGATCGCGCTGCTGAGCGAGCGGGGCCTGTCCACCGCGGAGGCGGCCGCAAACTTCCTGCCCCAGACCGCGGCCGGGCTGGTCTCGACCCTCGCGGTGGGGGCCGCCGTGGACCGCGTGTCGCCGCGGTGGTTGACCACAGGCTCGATGCTCACCCTGCTCGGTGCGCTGCTGTGGGGCACGGTCGTCGGCCCGGGTTGGTCGGCGCTCGGCTTCGGGGTCGCCATCGGGGCGGCCGGGGGCAGCATCCGCTCGGTGGAGGCGGCGTCGTTCCCCCGGTACTTCGGGGTGGCCCACATCGGGGAGATCCGCGGGTTGGTCACCGCCATCAGCGTCGGCTCGACGGCGTTCGGGCCGGTGAGCTTCGCCCTGGTGCGCGAGTCCACCGGCAGCTTCACCGCAGCGCTGCTGGGCGGGGCGGTGCTGCCCGCGGCGGTGGCCCTGGTGGCGCCGTTCGTGCACCCGCCGCCAGCGCACGCCCTCCCCGCCGAGTAGCACGCCGTCTCCGGCAAGAAGCACGCTACTTGGCGCCAACTCGGGGCCCGCGCGTGCGAAGTGCGTGCTATTTGCCGCCTCGCCTATGCGGGGATGAGGATCTCGGCCTCGAGGCGGCGGTAGCTGGTCTCCATCCCGTCCGTCATTCCGGTCGCCAGGACGATGTCGCGCACCTCGGCGTTCGGGTACGTGATCAGGATGGACAACAGCGTGCCGGTCGCCACCGGGGTGAGGGTCAGCTCGTTGGTGGTGCCCTCGCCCGGCATGCCGATCATCCGCTCGGTCGTGACCGCCCGGAACGGCGGCAGCGAGGCGAGCAGCTCGCCCTCGAAGCCGAAACGGTCCTCGCCCCTCTCCCACTCGTAGCGGTAGGAGTCGCCGACCACCGTGGCCACCTCGCAGACCGGCATGGTCCATCCCTCGGGTCCGAGCAGCCACTTCTGGAGCAGGGCCTTCTCGTGGTGGGCCCGCCACACGGCGTGAGCGGGGCCGCGGATGACTCGGCTGATCCGTACCTGCGTGTCGCTGAGGATCTGGGCCGTGGCCGGCAGGTCGGCCGCGAAGGAACGCAGGTCCGCCAGCACCCGGTCCATCTGTCCCATGGCCAGCGTCATCCCCTCCTCCATCCCCATCTCGACGAGGCGTGCCAGCTCGTCGGCCGTGTCGAAGTACGTCGTCGTGGTCACCCGCGAGCCCGTCGGAGTGGGCTCGAACGCGAAGACCATGCGCATCGACGGCATCTCGGGATTGGGTGAGCCGTCGGCCGAGGCGAAGCCGTCGAGCACCTCGAACGACTTCTGCGGTTCGACCGAGAGCCACTGCCAGTACCCGCGGGAGACGTCTCCGTCCGGCCCGGTCATCGCGTAGGCCGACAGCCCACCCGCTGCGGCGTCGTGGCGGGTGAACTGTGCCGGGTAGGTGGGTGGTCCCCAGAACCGCTCCAGCTGGCGAGGGTCGACGTAGGCGTTCCAGAGGCGCTGCACGGGCACGGGGAACTCGGCCGCGACGGTCATGGTCAGCGCGGCCGGGTCCTTGGTGACGGAGGTGACGGGCATGACGGGGTCCTTTCAGTCTTCGGTCAGGAGCGTGTCGAGCCGGGCGATCCGGGCGCGCCAGATCGCTTCGTAACGGTCCAGGAGGGTGCGTGCCTGCGCCAGAACCTCGGGGTTGCCGCGCACGACACGCTCGCGGCCCCTCGGTCTCTTGGTCACGAGTCCGGCCCCCTCCAGGACGGCGACGTGCTTCTGCACGGCCGCGAAGGACATGTCGTACGCCGCGGCCAGCTGGGACACCGACGCCTCACCGTCAAGGGAGCGACGCAGGATGTCGCGTCGGGTCGAGTCGGCCAGGGCTCGGAAGATCCGGTCCACCTCTACGTCGCTGATGTCGAGATCTACAACCATAGAGTTGTACGTTAGGCGGGGTTGGTGGGGCGGTCAACCAGCTGACCAGCAGACCCGGTCTCAGCGCAGGGCCGCTCGCACCAGCGGCAGGGTGCGCAGCGGCACCTGGGTCTCCAGGGCCACGACGGTCGAGGCCCGCAGCACGTGGGTGCCGTCGACGATCGTGTTGATGACCCGCTGCAGGTCGCCGTGGTCGCGGGCGACCACCCGGATGAGCATGTCGCCGGAGCCGGTGGTGGTGTGTGCCTCCAGCACCTCGGGCACCGACTGGAGGTGCTCGGTGACGGGGACGTGGCCCTGGCCCTGGGTGATCTCCACCGAGACGAACGCGGTCACCGGGTAGCCCAGGGCGGCGGGGTCCAGCGTGGGGGCCAGGCTCGTGATCACCCCGGCGCGCTGCAGCCGGTCCAGGCGGGCTTGCGCGGTGCCGCGCGCCACCCCGAGCTGCCGCGACGCCTCCAGCACCCCCACCTTGGGCTGCTCGTCCAGCAGCTCGAGCAGGCGGGCGTCGAGCTCGTCGATCGGTCGGGGCATGGTCCGACCCTAGTTTCGGGGACCGCCGTGGGGCGTGTCCCCGCTCAACCCACCACCCGGAGCCCGATGACGCATCCCACGAGGCCGGCCAGCAGCAGCACCCGCAGCACCGACACCGGTTGCTCGCCGGTGACCATGGCGTAGGCGACCGTGAGCGCCGCACCGATACCCACCCAGACCGCGTACCCGGTGCCGACCGGGATCTCCCGCAGCGCGTAGGCCAACCCACCCATGCTCGCGGTGACGGCCACCACGAAGATCAGCACCGGCACGAGCCGGCTGAACCCGTCCGAGCGGCCCAGGGCCGTGGCCCAGACCGCTTCCATCGCCCCCGACAGCACCAGCACGACCCACGCCACGACGAACCTCCCGGTGGCCGTCGTGCTTGTCGGGGTACGGCTCCCTCGTCCCGCTGAGGTCTTCAGGCTAACGCAGGTGCCGACGGAAGGACGGCCTGCCGAGAGTGCACATGTTGCCCAGCGTCGGTGGGCCGAGGCTCGTACTTCTGTGCACTCTGCCCAGCCTGAAAACGCACCATTGACCATCCGCCGGTTCCGGGGAAGCGTCCCGACGATGACGACCACCGAGAAGCCTGCCGCCGAGGCCACGATCGAGCTGACCCCGGCGGAGCGCGCCGCCGCCCTGGACGCCGACGAGCTGGCCCGCCTGACCGGCTTGGTGAGCCACGACGTGGCCGACGACCCGTTCCCGGTCAACGCGATGGACGCGATCGTCTTCGTCAGCGGCAACGCCACGCAGAGTGCGCAGTACTTCATCTCGACCTGGGGCATGACCCTGGTGGCCTACGCCGGCCCCGAGACCGGCCGCCGCGACTCGAAGGCCTTCGTGCTGGAGTCCGGCTCGGCGCGCTTCGTCATCACCGGCGCGGTGGAGCCCACCAGCCCGCTCGCCGACGTCCACCGCCGCCACGGCGACGGAGTGGTCGACCTCGCCATCGACGTGCCCGACGTGGACCGCTGCGTCGCGCACGCCCGCGAGCAGGGCGCCACCATCCTCGACGAGCCGCACGACATCAGCGACGCCCACGGCACCGTCCGGATGGCCGCCATCGCCACCTACGGCGACACCCGGCACACCCTCGTCGACCGCAGCGCCTACACCGGTCCGTACCTGCCGGGTTTTGTCGCCAAGAGCTCCACGTTCGTCAAGCGCCCCG
>JBDTDI010000119.1:0-19495 GCA_039923155.1 Mycobacteriaceae bacterium
GCAGCCCGCGCGTCCGATGAGTGCGATCGGCGGATGACCGCCGCCGAGGACGCAGCACGAGACGGAGCACGAGACGCTGCGCGGGCCGGCCCGACCGTCCTGGTCCGGTACTTCGCCGCCGCGGCGGCCGCGGCACGGACCACGGAGGAGACCGTGGCGCTGCCAGTGGGGGCCACCGTGCAGACCCTGGTCGGTCAGCTCGGTGACCACCGCGCAGAGCTGGCCCCCGTCCTGCAGCGGTGCTCGTTCCTGCACGACGCGGTCGCCGTGCGGGACCTCGCGGACCGGCTGCAGACCGGCGCGGTCGTCGACGTGCTCCCGCCGTTCGCGGGTGGGTGACCCCGACCACACGGCCACTTGACCCCGAACCGTGTGATTTACGTCACGTCGGGAGGTCGGTCATCCCGGCCGTGTGCGGCCTCGATCACCCCGCTGAACAGGGTCGATGCCCTCATCGCCGACGACGGCAGCAGCGTTACCGTCCCGTGATCGTGCGGTGGCCCCGACGTGACCAACCGGCGCCGAGGCCGTAGGTTCGCGCCCGGCCCGGAAATACGGGCCGCACACCGACCCGCCGCGCCAAGCCCTGCCCCGCGGGACAACATCGGTGACCCCCCAACGGACACCAGGGGCAGGGACGGGGAAACCACTCTCGACGGACGAGCAGCCAGCGTCCTGGGGGTGAAGCTGCAGCCCCCGCTGCAGCGGGGCCGCCTCTCGGCCCCAACCCGACAGCTCACCTCGTAGGCGCACGGAGAGGACCCACACGTACATGAGCTCCCACGGCCGTCACCGCAAGCCGAGCAACGTCCGCCGCCACCTCGGCCGCGCCGCGATT
Source organism: Mycobacteriaceae bacterium (assembly GCA_039923155.1). Lineage (GTDB taxonomy): Bacteria > Actinomycetota > Actinomycetes > Mycobacteriales > Mycobacteriaceae > Rhodococcus_D. Next base: position 839 of record JBDTDI010000119.1, read on the forward strand.
GCTGGCGTCGCCCTCGGTGCCCCCCTGCTCCTGACCACCACTCCCGCGAATGCCGCTACCGGCAACCAGTGGGACAACGTCGCCCAGTGCGAGTCCACCGGCAACTGGGCCATCAACACCGGTAACGGCTTCTACGGTGGCGTGCAGTTCACCCAGTCCACCTGGGCTGCGTACGGCGGCCTCGCGTACGCCCCCCGCGCGGACCTCGCGAGCAAGGGCCAGCAGATCGCCGTTGCCGAGCGAACCCTCGCGGGTCAGGGCAAGGGTGCGTGGCCGGTGTGCGGCAAGGGCCTCGGCGCTGCCGACGTCTCCTCCGTCCCCCAGCAGCAGGCCCCGCAGCGTCAGCAGGCGCCCCAGCAGCAGGCCCCGCAGCGTCAGCAGGCGCCGCAGCAGCAGGCCCCGCAGCGTCAGCAGGCGCCGCAGCAGCAGGCCCCGCAGCAGTCTGCCGCGCCCAGCGCACAGCAGAACGGCGCGCGCTACACCGTGGTCTCGGGCGACACCCTCGCCAAGATCGCGCGCGCACAGGGCGTCAAGGGCGGCTGGCAGGCGATCTTCGCGAACAACCGCGGCGTCATCGCCAACCCGAACCTGATCTTCCCGGGTGAGACCCTCACCCTCTGATCAGCTCTCCACCCGCACGAAGGCCCCGGAGCACCTGCTGCCCCGGGGCCTTCGGCACTGTTCAGGTTGAGCTGCGTGCTCAGGCCGAACCCACCCACTCGTCGGTGCCGTCGGCAAACCGCTGGTTCTTCCAGACCGGGATCCGCGCCTTCACCTCGTCCACGAGCAGCGCACACACCTCGAAGGCTGCCGCCCGGTGGTCGGCGGACACCGCGCAGGCCAGCGCCACGTCGCCGATCTGCAGCTCACCCACCCGGTGGCTCACGGCCAGGGCCCGCACGCCGTGCACCCGGGCAGCGACGTCGGCCGCCACCGCGGCAACCAGCTCCGGGGCGCTCGGGTGCGCGGTGTAGGTCAGACCCTGCACGCCCCGCCCGTCGTCGTGGTCCCGCACCACCCCGGCGAAGCTGACCGTCGCCCCCGCGGCCGGGTCGGCCACCAGCGCCTCGTGCTCGGCCACGCTCAGCACGTCCTCGGTGACCCTGGCCCGCCGCACCGTCGGGCTCACGAGTGGTCACCCCCCCGCAGCTGGTCCAGCGCGTGGGCGAGAACGGGCTCCAGCACGGCCAGACCGTCCCGCACCCCGCCGGTCGAACCGGGCAGGTTGACGACCAGGGTCCGCCCGGCCACCCCGGCGACCCCGCGGCTGAGGATGGCGGTGGGGACCGCACCGGAGCCCGCGGACCGCACCGCGTCGGCAATGCCCGGAACCTCGTAGTCGAGCAACGGCCCGGTGACCTGCGGGGTGAGGTCGGTGGGGGTGATGCCGGTGCCGCCCGTCGTCAGCACCAGGTCCACGCGGGCCTTGATCGCCGCCAGCAGCGCCTCGGCCACCGGTTCGCCGTCACCGACGACGACGGGCTCCGCCACGGAGAACCCGCGCTCGGTCAACCACGCCACGATCACCGGGCCCGTGCGGTCGGGGTACACGCCGGTCGACGCCCGGTTGGACGCCACCACCACGACGGCCCGGCTCACCGCGCTGCTCACGACGCTGCGCCCCTCGTCCAGTCCCCGCTGCGGCCACCGGACTTGCTCTGCACCCGCACCCCGTCCATCGTCGCCAGCGGGTCCACGGCCTTGACCATGTCGTGCAGGGTCAGCCCCGCCACCGCCACCGCCGTGAGGGCTTCCATCTCGACGCCGGTACGCCCGGTGGTGCGCACGGTGGCGGTCACCTCGACGGTGTCGCGGGTGGGCACGAGCTCGAGCGTGACCCCGGTCAGGGGCAGGGGGTGGCACATCGGCACCAGGTCGGGGGTGCGCTTGGCGGCCATGATCCCGGCGATGCGCGCCGTCGCCAGCGCGTCGCCCTTCGGCAGCCCGCCGGAGCTGATCAGGCCGATCACCTCGGTGGTGGTGCGGAACACGCCGGCGGCCTCCGCCGTCCGGGCGGTGACCTCCTTGTCGCTGACGTCGACCATCCGGGCGGCCCCGGCCGAGTCGACGTGCGACAGCGCGGACGCACGCTCACGCATCGTCGGCCCCCGCCGTGTCCTCGTCGGCCTCGGCGGCGGCCTCCGCAGCGCTGAGATCCTGCTCGGCGGCGGCTCGGACCGCCGCGGCCACGGCCGGTGCGACCGAGGTGTCGAACACGCTGGGGATGATGAAGCTGGCGTTGGGCTCGGTCACCACGTCGGCGATCGCGGCGGAGGCGGCCACCATCATCCCGTCGGTGATGTCGCGAGCCCCGGCGTCGAGCAGGCCACGAAAGATGCCGGGAAAGGCCAGCACGTTGTTGATCTGGTTCGGGTAGTCGCTGCGGCCGGTGGCGACGATGGCCGCGTGCTGCTGGGCCAGCGCCGGGTCGATCTCCGGGTCCGGGTTGGCGAGGGCGAACACGATCGCGTCCTTCGCCATGCTCGCGACCTCGTCCGCGCCGAACAACCCCGGCGCGCTGACCCCGATGAACACGTCCGCGCCGCGCAGGGCGTCGGCCAGGGTGCCGCGCAGCCCCTCGTTGTTGGTGTTAGCCGCGATCCACTCGAGGTTGGGATCCATGCCGCCGCGATCGGGGTGCACGACGCCCTCGACGTCGACCGCGGTCACGTGCGCCGGGCCCAGGGGCAGCATGAGCCGGATGATGGCGCTGCCGGCCGCACCGACGCCGCACACCACGACCCGGACGTCTTTCATCTCCTTGCCCACCACCCGCAACGCGTTGCGCAGCGCCGCGAGCACCACCACCGCGGTGCCGTGCTGGTCGTCGTGGAACACCGGGATGTCAAGCTTCTCCCGCAGCCGGGCCTCGATCTCGAAGCAGCGCGGGGCGGCGATGTCCTCCAGGTTGATGCCGCCGTAGACCGGGGCGAGGATCTCGACGGTCCGGATGATCTCCTCGGTGTCCTGGGTGTCCAGGCACACGGGCCAGGCGTCGACGTTGGCGAACTTCTTGAACAGCGCCGCCTTGCCCTCCATCACCGGAAGGGCCGCCGCGGGGCCGATGTTGCCCAACCCGAGAACGGCGGAGCCGTCGGTGACGACGGCCACGGTGTTGCGCTTGATGGTCAGCCGGCGGGCGTCCTCGGGGTTCGCCGCGATGGCCTGGCACACCCGCGCGACCCCGGGGGTGTAGGCCCGGGAGAGGTCGTCGCGGGTGCGCAGCGCGACCTTCGAGCTGACCTCGATCTTGCCGCCGAGGTGGATGAGGAACGTCCGGTCGCTGACCTTGCGGACGGTGACACCGGGCAGCGAGTTCAGGTGGTCGGTGATCTCGGAGGCGTGTTCCTCCGAGGTCGCGTTGGCCGAGATGTCCACCACGATCGAGCTGGTGTGGCTCTCGGTGACGTCGAAGGCGGTGACCACGCCGCCGCACGTGCCGACCGCGCCGACGAGATCGCCGGCTGCACTGGCCGTGGCCGGGGCCTCCACCCGCACCGTGATCGAGTAACCAGGACCGGGAACGGGCATCGAGACCTCCGGGAGCAGGGGTGGGCGAGGATCTGACCCTATCGCCGTGCCCGCTCCGGGTTTGCGGCTCAGCCGGTGGCGCCGGGCGAGGGCACCCCGCTGCGGTTGATCACCGTGGTCGGGTGGATGTAGGGCACGGACTCCAGCGGGAACTCCAGGTCCCCGAACGGCGAGAGCCCGCCCGCCACCGGGGAGGCCAGCTCGGTCACCGGGTGGCTGCCGTCCTCGGCCTGCGGCCAGGTCGGATCCACCCACGCCTGCTTCTTTCCCTTGCTGTGTGACCCCGCGCTCTCTGACTTCGCCATGTCACCATCATGCCGCACCGGTCACTAGGTTGGGTGGTGATGTCTGCCCCCGACAGCCTCGCCGCCTGGCTCCACCGACGCTCCGACGACGAGCTGTCGAGGCTGCTCGCGCTGCGCCCCGACCTCGGAGCTCCGCCTCCCTCCGACACGGCGGTGCTGGCCACCCGCGCCGGGCTCCGGGTCTCGGTGGCGCGCGCGGCCGACGAGCTCGACACGTTCCGCCTCACGGTGCTCGAGGCCCTGGTGCTGTCCGGGGCCGACACCGTCGTGGTCGACGCCGCCGACCTCGACGAGCTGCTCGGCCCCGACGCCGACCCTGTGCAGGACACCGGCGCCGCCGTGGCGGACCTGCGCGACCGTGGGCTGCTGTGGGGCCCGGACGCCGACGTCGAAGGACTCCGGATCGCCCCGGCCGTTCGCGAGGTGCTCGGGCGCAGCGGTCTCGTCGGGCGGCCCAGTCCCGGCCTCGCCGACGCCGACGTCCCGGCGTTGCTCGACGAGCTGGACGAGCCCCGCCGGGCGCTGCTCACCGCGTTGGCCCAGGGTTCACCGCTGGGTCACACCCGGGACGCCGCGACCGGGGCGCCCTCGGACCGCCCGGTGCCGCAGCTGCTGGCCGCCGGGCTGCTGCTGAAGGTGGACGAGGGCACCGTCGAGCTGCCCAGCCAGGTCAGCGCGGCGCTGCGCGGCACCCACCCGATGGGGACGGTGTCGGCACGAGAACCCGTCCCGTCACTCACCCAGCGTGCGGTGGCCGAGGTCGACGCGGCCGCAGCCGGGGAGGCACTGGAGCTGCTGCGCCACGCCGAGCTGCTGCTCACGAGCCTGGAGGCCACACCCGCACCGGTGCTGCGCGCCGGGGGCATGGGGGTTCGCGAGGTCCGACGGCTGGTGAAGCTGACCTCAGTTCCCGAGGACCGCGTCGTCCTGGTCCTCGAGCTGCTCGCCGCCGCGGGGCTGATCGCCTCTGACGATGCCGTGGAACCGTCGTGGACCCCGACGACCGCCGTCGACGCGTGGCGCCCCGGTGAGCCTGCGCTGCGCTGGTTCACCCTGGCCCGCGGCTGGTGGGAGCTCCCCCGCCTGCCCGGTCTGGTCGGGCGCCGCGACGCCAAGGACAAGCCGCTGGCGGTGCTCGCCCCCGAGCTGCGGCGGCCGGCGGCTCCACGGGATCGTCGCCGCGTGCTCGACGTCCTCGCCGGTCTCTCAGCGGGACGGGGGAAGGTCGCCTCGGTGCAGGCCGCGGAGGTGGAGCGGGTGCTCACCTGGCGGGTGCCGCGCTGGGGTGGGCGCGGGCGCGGGGACCTGGTGCGCTGGACCCTGGCCGAGGCGACGGCGATCGGACTGGTGGCCCGGGACGCGCTGAGCTCACCCGGGCGGGCGCTGCTCGACGCGCCCGCCACCGCGGCCGCGGCGATGGCCGATGCGCTGCCTGAACCGGTCGACCACGTCCTGGTCCAGGCCGACCTCACCGTGGTCGCCCCTGGTCCGCTGCAGCCGGAGCTCGCGAACGAGATCGCCCTGGTGGCCGACGTGGAGTCGGCCGGGGTGGCCACGGTCTACCGGGTGTCGCCGGAGAGCGTGCGACGGGCGTTGGACTCCGGCCGCAGCGCCACCGAGCTCCACGCGCTGTTCGTGCAGCGCTCACGGACCCCGGTGCCCCAGGCGCTGACCTACCTGATCGACGACGTGGCCCGCCGCCACGGCCGGCTCCGGACCGGTACCGCCGCGTCCTTCCTGCGCTGCGACGACGAGACCCTGCTCGCCGAGGTGCTGGCGTCCGCGGTGGCCCAGGAGCTGGGCCTGCGCGCCCTGGCCCCCACCGTCTCCGTGAGCGCGGCGCCGCTGGCCGAGCTGCTGGCGGGTCTGCGTCGGGCGGGTTTCGCCCCTGCTGCGGAGGACGCCGCAGGCGCGGTGCTCGACCTGCGCCCGCCCGGCGCCCGGGTGACGCTGCGGGCCGCGCGCCGCAGCGCCGCCCCACCCGCACCCGCCACCGCGGAGCAGCGTGAGGCCGCCGTGCGGGGCATGCGCGCGGGAGACCGTGCCGCGGCGGCGAGCACCGCCGATCGGGTGGTCAGCGACGGCAGCCGAACCCGCGGCCTGGCGACGATGGCGCTGCTGCAGCAGGCCGCCCGCGACCAGCACAGCTGCTGGATCGGCTACGTCGACGCCCAAGGGGTGGCCAGTCAGCGCGTGGTGGAACCGATCAGCGTCGGCGGCGGGGTGCTCGAGGCGTTCGACCCGGCCACCAGGGGCCTGCGGCGCTTCGCCCTGCACCGCATCACCACGGCGGCGCTCGCGACGGAGTGAGGCTCAGCTGGTGACGGGCGAGCCTGCTGCGCGCAGTCGGAGGGTCCTTGTGCGCCGCGCGCCACGCCCAACCGTGCGGTCAGCCGAGAACCAGCCACCCCCACTCCCGGGTCGCACCCTGCGGTCGCCCCAACCCCCGGACAGCGAGGATGATGGGGGGTTGCCACCGTCTGAGGAGAACCCGCGTGCCCGAAGGCCCCCTGATCGTCCAGTCCGACAAGACCCTGCTGCTCGAGGTCGACCACCCGCTCGCCGGTGAGGCTCGAGGTTCCATCGCGCCGTTCGCCGAGCTGGAGCGTGCCCCGGAGCACGTGCACACCTACCGCATCACCCCGCTGGCGCTGTGGAACGCCCGCGCCGCGGGGCACGACGCCGAGCAGGTCGTGGACGCCCTCGTCCGCTTCTCCCGCTACGCGGTGCCCCAGCCGCTGCTCGTCGACATCGTCGACACCATGGGTCGCTACGGGCGCCTGCAGCTGGTGAAGAGCCCCGTGCACGGGTTGCTGCTGGTCAGCTTCGACCGGGCGGTGCTCGAGGAGATCCTGCGGCACAAGAAGATCGCCCCGATGCTCGGCGCGCGGGTGGACGACGACACCATCGTCGTGCACCCCTCGGAGCGGGGTCACCTCAAGCAGCAGCTGCTCAAGGTGGGCTGGCCCGCCGAGGACCTCGCCGGCTACGTCGACGGTGAGGCCCACGAGATCTCGCTGGACACCACCGCGCACGACGGCACCCCTGCGTGGGAGCTGCGCGACTACCAGCAGATGGCGGCCGACTCGTTCTGGGCCGGTGGGTCCGGGGTCGTCGTGCTGCCCTGCGGGGCGGGCAAGACCATGGTCGGCGCGGCCGCGATGGCCAGGGCGAAGGCCACCACGCTGATCTTGGTCACCAACACCGTGGCGGGCCGACAGTGGAAGCGCGAGCTCATCGCGCGCACGTCGCTGACCGAGGAGGAGATCGGCGAGTACTCCGGGGAGCGCAAGGAGATCCGACCGGTCACCATCGCCACCTACCAGGTGATCACCCGCAAGACGCGGGGGGAGTACCGCCACCTCGAGCTGTTCGACTCCCGCGACTGGGGCCTGGTGATCTACGACGAGGTGCACCTGTTGCCCGCGCCCGTGTTCCGGATGACGGCCGACCTGCAGAGCCGCCGCCGCCTCGGGCTCACCGCCACCCTGGTCCGGGAGGACGGTCGCGAGGGCGACGTGTTCTCCCTCCTCGGACCCAAGCGCTACGACGCACCGTGGAAGGACATCGAGGCCCAGGGCTGGATCGCGCCGGCGGACTGCGTCGAGGTGCGGGTCACCCTCACCGACGCCGAGCGCCTCGCCTACGCCACGGCCGAGCCCGAGGAGCGCTACAAGCTGTGCTCCACCGCGCGCACGAAGACGCCGGTGGTGCGCAGTCTGCTCGACCGTCACCGCGGTGCCCCGACGCTGGTCATCGGGGCCTACCTGGACCAGCTGAACGAGCTGGGGGTCGAGCTCGACGCCCCCGTCATCCAGGGCTCCACGACCACGAAGGAGCGCGAGAAGCTCTTCGACGCCTTCCGGCACGGAGAGATCGCGGTGCTCGTGGTGAGCAAGGTGGCCAACTTCTCCATCGACCTGCCCGAGGCTTCGGTGGCGATCCAGGTCAGCGGAACCTTCGGTTCGCGCCAGGAGGAGGCGCAGCGCCTGGGTCGGCTGCTGCGGCCCAAGAAGGACGGCGGTCAGGCGCACTTCTACTCGGTGGTGGCTCGCGACACCCTGGACGCCGACTACGCCGCACACCGGCAGCGCTTCCTCGCCGAGCAGGGCTACGCCTACCGGATCACCGACGCCGACGACATCCTGGGCCCGCCCATCCCCGACGCTGGCTGACCCCTGACCCCCGACCCCCGACGGGGTGGCCTGGCGGCGGGGTGGCCTGGCGGCGCGTTGTCCACACCCCACCGGGCTGTCCACAACCCTGGCGGCCTGCAGTCCTCATCCTGGTCGCACCGATGAGGATCGTGGCATGCCCACACCGCCGCGCCTGCGTCACGTCGAGGGCCCGTTCCTGGGCGCCGAGGCGGTCGCCAGCGGTCTGCTGACCGCACGCACGCTCCGCGGCCCGGCGGTTCGTCGGCTGTTCCGCGGGGTGTACGTCCCCGCCGGCGTGTACGTCGACCATCTGCTGCGGGTGCGGGGGGCAGCGCTGCTGGCGCCACCGGGCACCGTGATCAGCCATCGCTCGGCGGCTGCGGTGCACGGGTGCGACCTTGCCCGCACTGGTGACCCGGTCTGCTTCAGCGTCGACGAGGCCGAGCGTTTCGGGCCGGTGCGCGGCACGCTCGTGCGGCGCACCACCCTGCTGCCCGGCGACACGGTGCCGTGGGGCGGCATCTGGGTGACCACGCCCCTGCGCACCGCTGTCGACCTGGCCGGCACCGGCCCGCTGCCCGACGCCGTGGCTGACCTCGACGCGCTTCTGCGCTGCGCCCGGGTGTCACCGGAGGCCGTCGAGCGCGCGCTGCGCGGACGTCGACACCACGGGGTCGTCCAGGCTCGGGAGGCAGTCCGTCTGGCGGATCCGCGCGCGGAGTCACGGCCGGAGTCGATCGTGCGGTGCCACCTCAACCTGGCCGGTTTGTGGCCGCTGCCGCAGCTCACGATCCGGCTGCCCGATGGGAGCACGATGCGGGTGGACCTGGGGTTCGAGCGCGAACGCGTCGCGGTGGAGTACGACGGCGCCTGGCACGCCCTGCGCGAGCAGCTGCGGGTCGACCGGGCACGGATGGGCGCGTTCCGACGGACCGGGTGGACCATCGTCCACGTCACCGACCAGATGCTGGCCAGTGGTGCGCAGGCCGTGGTGCGCGAGGTGGCCGGGGCCCTGACCGAGTCACGTTGGGCCGCGTAGTGCCCCTCCCCCCGCAAGTAGCGGGCTACCGGTACGCGAGAACGCCTCGCCACGTACAAGAAGCCCGCTACTTGGCGGACGGACGCCTACCTACGGCGGGTGAGCAACCAGACCACGAGCCCGCCGAGAAGAGCCCCCACCGCTACCGGCGCCACCCGCTTGGCCACGGCGCTGCCGCCGGAGTCGAGCAGGTCGATCGCGTCGGGCGTGGGCGGGTAGGCCGGTTTCGGGCGGGGCACGGCCTTCGGCGTCGGTGCCGCAGGCACCTCCTCCGGGGTGGCGGTCGGCTGGGGCGCCGATCCGGTCAACGCGCCACCCGATTCCGGCCCCGCAGGCACCACCGGTTCGGTCGCGGCCTCCGGCGCTGCGTCCGACCCCCCCGCGTCGGCGTCCGCCCCGAGCCGCTGGCCGAGGCAGTCCGCGAACTGGCCGATGATCTTGCCGGCCACCTCGGTGATGATGCCCCGGCCCAGCTGGGCGGGCTTGCCCGTGATCGAGAGGTCGGTGTCCACCACCACCGTGGTGGTGGTGTCACTGGCCTCGGACAGGGTCATCGTCACCGTCGCGTTGGCCTGCCCGTTTCCTCGGGAGTCCTTCCCGTTGGCCTTGATCACCGTCCGGCGCGCCGCCTCGTCGGTCTCGACGTAGGTGCCGGTTCCCTTGTAGAGCATCGCGACAGGACCCAGCTTGACTTTCACCGTCCCGGTGAAGGACGTCTCGTCGGACTCCTTCAGCGTCGCACCGGGAAAGCACGGGGCCACCCGGTCCGGCTCGAGGAACGCCTTCCACACCTCGGCGATCGGCGCTTCGACGACGAAGGTGTTCTGCAGGTCCATCAGGCGACCCCGGCGGCCGTGGCGAGCGCCCTGCGGGTCAGCACCCCGGCCAGGTGGGTGCGGTACTCCGCGTCGGCCCCGATGTCGCTGCCCGGAGAGGTGCCCTCCGCGGCGTGCTCGGCGGCGGCCCGGAAGGACTCCACCGTCGCGGGCTGCCCGACCAGCGCCGCTTCGACCCCCGCGGCCCGCAACGGTGTCGACGCCATGTTGGTCAGCGCCACCCTCGCCTCGGTGACCGTGCCGCCGTCGATCTTCAGCGCGGCAGCCACGGCCACGATGGACCAGGCCTGGGCCACCCGGTTGAACTTCTCGTACTGCGCGCCCCACCCGGTGTGTTTCGGGATGCGGATCTGGGTGAGCAGCTCACCGGGCTCCACGGCGGTGGTGAAGAAGTCGGTGAAGAAGTCGGCTGCGCCGACCGTGCGGGTGGAGCCGTCGGGTGAGGCGATGACCATGGACGCGTCCAGCGCGAGCACCGCCGCACCGAGGTCGCCCGCCGGGTCGGCGTGGCTGAGCGCACCACCGAGGGTCCCGCGGTGACGGATGGCCGGATCGGCCACGGTCGCCGTCGTCAGGGCCAGCAGGGCGGCGTGCTCGGCCACCTCGGCGCTGGTGAGCACGTCGTGGTGGGTGGTCATGGCCCCGATGACAACCTCCTCGCCCTCCACCGAGACGCCCCTGAGCTCGGCGACCTTCCCGAGGTCGATCACGGTGGTCGGGGCGGCCAGGCGCAGCCGCAGCACGGGCAGGAAGCTCTGCCCGCCCCCGAGGAACTTGGCGTCCTCACCGCCGTCGGCGAGGGCGGCGAGCGCCTCGGCGATGGTGGTGGGGGCGACGTAGTCGAACGCGGCGGGGATCATGCCTGGCCTCCTGCGGTGGACTGGTCCAGGGTGCTGGACGTGTCGGTGGACCCCGAATCGATGGAACCCAGACCGCCACCGGCCTCGGGGGTGTTCTGACCCGCAGGGCCACCGTCGGCGATCTGACCCCGGGCCTGCTGCAGCGCCCGCCAGACCCGCTGCGGCGAGCAGGGCATCTTGACGTCGGTCACCCCGAACTGTCGCACCGCGTCGAGCACGGCGTTGACCACGGCCGGGGTGGAGGCGATGGTGCCCGCCTCGCCCACGCCCTTGACGCCCAGCGGGTTGGTGGTGCACAGGGTCTCGGTGGTCTCGGTCGTGAAGTTCGGCAGGTCCACGGCGGAGGGCAGCAGGTAGTCGGCGAACGTGCCGGTGAGCAGGGTGCCCCCGTCGTCGTAGACGCCCTCCTCGTAGAGCGCCTGCGCCATGCCCTGCGCGATGCCGCCGTGAATCTGTCCCTCGACGAGCATCGGGTTCACCACCTTGCCGACGTCGTCGACGCAGCTGTAGTTGAGGACGCTCACGAACCCGGTCTCGGTGTCCACCTCCACGGCGCACAGGTGCGTCCCGTGGGGGTAGTTGAAGTTCTCGGGATCGAAGGTGGCCTGGGAGTCCAGGCTGGGCTCGACGCCGTCGGGCAGGTTGTGCGCCGCGAACACGGCCAGCGCGATGTCGGTGATCCCCACGCCGGCGTCGGTGCCCTTGACGCTGAACCGCCCCCCGGTGAACTCCAGGTCGTCCACCGAGCACTCGAGCAGGTGCGCGGCGATGGGCCTGGCCTTCTCGATGACCTTGTCGGCGGCCTTCACCACGGCGATCCCACCGACCACCAGCGACCGTGAGCCGTAGGTGTCCAGGCCCTTGGGCGAGGTCTGCGTGTCGCCGTGCAACAGCTCCACGTCCTCGAACGGGACCCCGAGCCGGTCGGCCACGATCTGGCTGAACCCGGTCTCGTGACCCTGCCCGTGGGGGCTGATGCCGGTGACGACCTCGACCTTGCCGGTGGGCAACATCCGGATGGCCGCGTGCTCCCACCCACCGGCGCCGTAGTTGAGCGATCCCAGCACCCGCGACGGTGCGAGGCCGCACATCTCGGTGAACGTGGAGACGCCGATGCCGATCTGCTTCACGTCACCGGAGTCCCGGCGACGCTGCTGCTCGGCGCGAAGGCCGTCGTAGTCGAACAGCTCCACGGCCCGGGCGGTCGCCTTCTCGTAGTCACCGGAGTCGTAGGTCAGCCCGGCGACGGTGGAGAACGGGAACTCGGAGTGGGTGATCCAGTTCTTGCGTCGCAGCTCCAGCGGATCCATTCCGAGCTCGACGGCGAGCTCGTCCATGATCCGCTCGATGCCGAAGGTGGCCTCGGGCCGCCCGGCCCCGCGGTAGGCGTCGGTCCACGTCATGTTGGTGAACACGTTGGTGCAGGCGAAGTGGTACGCGGGGAACTTGTAGATGGCGTTGAACATGAACGCCCCCAGGATCGGGACGCCGGGGGTGACCAGCCCGAGGTAGGAACCCATGTTGGCCATCAGCTCCACCTTGAGGCCAGTGACCACACCGTCGCGGCCGGCGGTGATGGTGATGTCCTGGATCTGGTCGCGGCCGTGGTGGCCCGCCAGCATGGACTCCGAGCGGGACTCGGTGTACTTGACCGGCTTGCTCAGCCGTCGCGCGGTGAGGACCGCGATGACTTCCTCCGGGGTCATCTGCAGCTTGCCGCCGAAGCCGCCGCCGACGTCGGGGGCGATCACCCGCACCTTGTGCTCGGGCAGGCCCAGGGTCATCGACATCATGGTGCGCACGATGTGCGGCACCTGGGTGGCCGACCAGAGGGTGAGCTGGTCGCCGTTGGGGTCGCACACGACCGAGCGCGGCTCCATGAACGCCGGGATCAGCCGCTGCTGGCGGAAGCGCCGGGTGACCACGACCTCGGCGGCGGAGATCGCGTCCTCGACCGAGGTGCCGGTGCCCGCCTCGGCGGAGTCGAAGACCCACAGGGCGCACTTGTTGGTCCCGAGGTCGGGGTGCACCAGGTCGGCACCCTCGGCCAGGGCCGCCTCCATGTCGAGCACCGCCGGGAGCTCGTCGTAGTCGACGTCGATCCCGTCGAGAGCGTCGATCGCCTCGGTCTGGGTGCGGCCGACGACGATGGCGACGATCTCTCCGGCGAAGTGCACGGTGTCCACGGCGATGGACGGGTGGGCCGGGGACTTCATGTCCGGCGTCACCGCCCAGGCGCACGGCAGGCTGCCCTGGGTCTCGGCGAAGTCGGCTCCGGTGTAGACGGCCATGACCCCGGGCATGGCCTTCGCCTCGGTGATGTCGATCGAGGTGATCGTCGCGTGCGCGAACGGGCTGCGCAGCATAGCCAGGTGCAGCATGCCGGGCAGGGTGATGTTGTCGGTCCAACGGGTGCGGCCGGTGATCAGGCGCGCGTCCTCCTTGCGCAGGCGCGACTTGCCGATCTCGCGGGACGACGCCGTGGTGTCCTCGACGGTTGCGGTCATCTCTCACTCACCTGCCACGGGGGTCGGGGTGCCGGCGTGCGCGCCGGGCTTCATGGCCGCGGCCGCGGCCCGGACGGACTTGACGATGTTCTGGTAGCCGGTGCAGCGGCAGAGGTTGCCCTCCAGGCCGTGGCGCACCTGGTCCTCGGTCGGGTCGGGGTTATCCCCCAGGAGGTCGATCGAGGCCATGATCATGCCGGGGGTGCAGAACCCGCACTGCAGACCGTGGTTCTCGTGGAACGCCTTCTGCACGGGGTGCAGCTCACCGTCACGGGCGAGACCCTCGACGGTGGTGATGTCGGAGCCGTCGGCCTGCACGGCGAGCACCGAGCACGACTTCACGCTGGCGCCGTCCAGGGCCACGGTGCAGGCCCCGCAGTTGCTGGTGTCGCAGCCCACCACGGTGCCGACCTTGCCCAGCCGCTCGCGAAGGTGATGGACGAGAAGGGTTCTGGGTTCCACGTCGTCGGTGTAGAGCACACCGTCGACGGTCATGCTGACGCGCGTCATCGAGCCTCCTAGGAGAAGTCCGGCCCGCAGGGGTTCCCGCGTGACCGACGTCACGCCTCGCAGGCTAACCCAGGTTGTGACGCCGCACACCGGTGCCCCGCAGAGGGCACCGTCCCGGCCCACCGCACCGGTCGCAGACCCGCGACCTCACCCCAGGCGGGGCCGCAGCGCGGCCACGCTGCGGTGGCGCCAGGCGCCCGCCCACAGCCCCGCCCCGTAGGCCAGGTCGTCGGCCCGCTTGCACAGCAGGTGCACCACCGGCCCCGGTCCCCCCGAGCCGGCCCAGCCGTCGACCCGTCGGTGCGTGGCCCAGTCCGCCAGCCCCTCGAGCACCCCCACCACCAGCAGGGTCCGGCGGGCGCGGGGGCTCGACGCGGCCACCAGGGCCGCGGCCGGCCACCAGTGCCGCCAGGCGGCGGCGGACAGCTGCCACCCGGCCCCGGCCAGGCCCCGGAAACCTAATCGCAGGGCGGTCCACCTGGGATGGCGCAGTCCGGGCAGCCGCTGGGCCAGTCGAGCGGTAGCCGCCGCGCTCACCCCCGCCGCCACCAGCAGCCCGGGTCCGCCCGCGGTCGCCGCCGCGGCGCAGGCGAGCAACGACCAGCCCGCGACCGCGACCGGGGGTACCTGCCCGGGGTGGCGCTGGGCGAGTGCGGCGGCCCCGGTGCCGTAGAACGCCTTGCGACGCAGCCACGGCCCCGTTCGGGTGCGATGGGTGTGGGCCACTGTCGACCGGGGCTCGTAGCGCACCCGCCAGCCCTGCGCGTGCAGGCGCCAGCACAGGTCGACGTCCTCCGCCACCGGCATGCTCTCGTCGAAGCCGGGCCACCCGGGCAGGCCGCGGAGGGCGTCGACCCGCACCAGCAGAGCCGCGCTCGGGACGTAGGCCACCCGGGCTCGGGGCAGCACCCGCGCCTCCCGGTGCCCGAGGTCCAGCGAGCTGCGCACCCTCTCGTAGCGGGCCACCCAGCCGGACCCCAGCATCGGGTCAGCGACGATCCGGGGTGCGACCAGCGCCACCGCCGGGTCCTGCAGGTGGCCCAGCAACGGGATCAGCCAGCCCGGCTCGGGTGCGGTGTCGGAGTCGAGGAACGCCACGCACGGTGTGCTCACCTCCGCCAGGCCCCGGTTGCGGGCCGCGGCCGGGCCGCGGGGGCTCGGGTGACGCACCAGCCGCACCCCGGCCGGCACGCGCACGGGTGCGACGGAGGCGTCGTCGACCACCACCACCTCGGCGCAGTCGGCGTCCGCCTGCAGAGCGCGGAGCAACCGCGACAGCCCGATCGGGTTGTCGCGCACCGGGACCACGACCGTTACCCCGGCGGCGCCGGTGCCCGGGCGGGGGCGTGGGTGGGCCACCCCGGCGTCGAGCAGCGTCCGGGCCAGCCGCGCGGTGGCTGCGTCGACGACGCTGAGCCGGCCTGCACGCAGCAGCGTGCGGGCTCGGGGGGCGAGGCGCAGCAGCGTGGGCGGCGACCCCCCGAGCAGCGCCGCCCCACCGTCGAGGCGGCGCACCGTGGGATCCAGCTCGATGGTGAAGCCCGACGGCAGGGCAGGCGGGTGCGTCACCTCAGGCATCCCTGCGCGTCAGGTGCCCAGCGCCCCAGCGCAGCGACAGCCTTCGCGGTCCACCCGCCCATCAGCTCGGCACCCTCCTCAGCACTGGCACCCGTGGGGTCGCCGAGCACGCCGTTGGCGCTGACCGCGGCCGTGCCGCGGCTGCGCAGCGCGCCCAGAATCTCGCCGATCGGTGCGGTAGTCCCGGCGGCGGCGCGATCGAGGTGCACCACGGCGGGGGCCAGGTGCAGCAGCAGCGAGGTCTCGGTGCGCCCGGCGTGCGCGTCCGCGTCGGGAAAGGAGCACGGCAACCAGGCAACGTCACGGTCCTCGCCGCGCAGGCGCAGCACCGCCTCGCGCACCGCGAACGCGTTCCCACCGTGACCGTTGACGATCAGCAGCCGCGTCGCCCACTCGCACGCCGAACGCCCCAGCTCGACGAGCAGCAGCGTCAACGCCTCGACGCCCAGGCTCACCGTGCCCGCGAAGCCCTGGTGCTCCCCGGACGCGCCGTAGCTCTGCGCCGGGCCGAGCAGCGCTGCGGGAGCTGCGGTCACCAGTGCGTTCGCGGCGGCGGTGGCGATGCGGGTGTCGGTGTCCAGCGGCAGGTGCGGGCCGTGCTGCTCCACCGCACCCAGGGGCACCACCAGCAGGGCCGTGGGCGGCACCTGCGGCCAGCTCAGCGACGACAGGGTGTGCACCCTGGACACCCTGCCACCACCCCGTGGTGGAATCACCGACGTGGGGGACGAGCTGCTCGATCACGTTGCTCCGGACCTGGCTCGCGCTGCCGATCAGGTGCTGGACACGCCGGAGGTGTTCCTGGCCCGGGCCCGGCGCCGGCTGCCCGACCTGCGCGAGGCCCTCTCCCAGCTGTACGGCGAGCGCGCCGACGCGCTGTGCGCACGTGTGCTGCACCAGGCCCTGGACGCGGCCGCGACCCGGCCGCCGGAGCTGGCCCTGCTCGACCACCGCCGCGAGATCGACCCGGGGTGGTTCCAGCACCAGAGCATGCAGGGCTACGTCGCCTACACCGACCGCTTTGCCGGCACCCTGGCCGCGCTGGGGCGCCGCCTGCCCCACCTGCGCGAGCTCGGCGTCACCTACCTGCACCTGATGCCCCTGCTGCGTCCACGCGAGGGGGAGAACGACGGTGGATACGCCGTCGCCGACTTCCGGGAGGTCGACCCGCGGCTCGGGACCATGGACGAGCTGCGGGCGATCGCCACCGCGCTGCGGGCCCAGGGGATCAGCCTGTGCCTGGACCTGGTGCTCAACCACACCGCACGCGAGCACCGCTGGGCCCGAGGATGGTTGGCCGGCGACGAGGCCTACGCCGACTTCTACACGGCGTTCGCGGACCGAACCGTGCCCGACGCCTTCGACGCGACCATCGTCTCGGTGTTCCCTGACCGTGCACCGGGCAGCTTCACCTGGGTTGCTGAGGCGCGCGGCGGCGCGGGCGGCTGGGTGTGGGCGACGTTCTGGCCCTACCAGTGGGACCTCAGCTGGGCCAACCCCGAGGTGCTGCTCGCCGTGCTCGGCGAGGTGTTGTTCCTCGCCGAGCAGGGTGTGGAGTGCTTCCGGATGGACGCGGTGCCCTTCCTGCACAAGCGCCTCGGCGGGTCGGGGCAGAACGAGCCCGAGGCCCACGCCGTGCTGCAGGCGCTGCACGCCGCGGTGACCACGGCGGCACCGGCGGTGGTGTTCCAGGCCGAGGCGATCGTGGCCCCGGACGAGCTGGTGGGCTACCTGGGGGCACACACCCGTGGGGACGGGCCCCGCTTCCGGCCGGAGTGCGAGCTCGCCTACCACAACCAGCTCATGGTGCTGCTGTGGAGCAGCCTGGCCACCTCCGACGCGCTGCTGGCCCGGCGGGCACTGGGGCGGATGGCGGCGATCCCGCCGTCGACGTCGTGGGTGACCTACAGCCGCTGCCACGACGACATCGGGTGGGCGGTCAGCGACGTCGACGCCGCCGCGGTGGGGTGGGACGGTCCCAGCCACCGACGCTTCCTCAACGAGTTCTACTCCGGGGCGTTCCCGGGGTCCTTCGCCCGTGGGGCGCTGTTCCAGGAGGACCCGGTGACCGGGGACGCGCGCATCTCGGGTTCCGCGGCGGCGCTGTGCGGGGTGTACTCGGCGGACACCGCCGACGAGCTGACGGCGGCGGAGCGCAGGCTGGTGCTGCTCAGCGCGGTCACCCACGGCTGGGGAGGTCTGCCCCTGGTCTACTCCGGCGACGAGCTCGCCCAGGACAACGACACCAGCTACCTCGAGGACCCACAGCTCCGCGACGACAACCGCTGGATGCACCGGCCCTTCCTCGACGGGGCGGCCCTGTTGCGGCGCCACGACCCCACGACCATCGCAGGACGGATCTTCGCGTGGACCCAGCGCGTCGTCGGGGCCCGCAAGCGGGTGCAGGCGTTGGCCGCCGGAGCGCCGACGGTGCTGCTGGACGTCGACGACACCCGCGTGCTGGCGTGGCGCCGCGAGCACCCCCGAGGTGGGGTGCTGGTGGGGTTGGCGAACGTGGGCAGCGGCCCGGCGGGCGTGGAGCTC
Organism: Mycobacteriaceae bacterium; assembly: GCA_039923155.1. Classification (GTDB taxonomy): domain Bacteria; phylum Actinomycetota; class Actinomycetes; order Mycobacteriales; family Mycobacteriaceae; genus Rhodococcus_D. The sequence goes on from JBDTDI010000119.1 coordinate 18,706, forward strand.
GAGGCGATGGGTGGGCTCGGGCTCACCGACATCGTTCTCGCCAGCGACGAGCTGGTGGTGGAGCAGGGCCGGCTGCAGCTGCCCGCGCTCGGCTTCGCCTGGCTGGCCCGACAGTGACCCCCACCCGACCGTGACCCCCACCCCGCAAGTAGCACCCTTCTCGTACGCCTGAGCGCCGCTGGGCGTACGAGGAGCGTGCTTCTTGCGGTCGGGCCGTCGCCCGCCCTAGATCCTCGACCCCACCCGATGCCCCTCGGTGGTGGCGGCGTGCGCGTCGCGGGCAGCAAGGCAGTCCCCCACCCGGTGCACGTCGGCAGCGCCCGACAGCCCGTGCCACAACCGGTCGTCCGGGGCGGCGGGGCCACAGTGGACCACTACGTCGAAGGTCTCGGTGCTGCTCCTGCCGGTGGGGTGGTGCAGCAGCACGACCCTTCCGTCGGCGCACTCCTGGACGACCAGGTCCGTCCGCTCGACGATGCCCAGGGCCGATGCCCGTCGACGCCAGCCGGGCAGGTCCAGCGTGGCGGAAAGATGCTGCGCAGCCACCATTGCCGCGGTGACCGTGGTGACGGCGCACCCCCGCAGGGCCAGCAGCTCTGCGGCCGACGTGGCGTGCTGGGTGCCGAGCTCGTCGACCACCAGCACCCGGCCGGCGGGCCGGGCACGGCCGCACAGCACGTCGGTGGCGTCGACGACGGAGCCGTCGGCCCAGCTCGGGCGGACGGGGCGCGCACCCGTGGCCAGCACCACCACCTCGGCCCCGTGGCCCAGCACCGCGCCGACGTCCAGG
>JBDTDI010000120.1:0-11732 GCA_039923155.1 Mycobacteriaceae bacterium
GGGTGGACGCCCTTGACGGCCGCCTCCTGGACGAGCGCCTGGACGCGATGGCCCGCTCGGTGTGCAGCGAGGATCGGCGCACCCACTCCGCCCGGCGCGCCGACGCCCTCGCCGCCCTCGCCGCCGGTACCGAGCTGATCTGCCGTTGCGGGTGCGACCGGCCGGGCGAGGCCGCTACCGCCCCCAAGGTGCAGCTCATCATCACCAGCGCGTCGCTGTTCGACTCGAGCGACGAGCCCGCGCATCTGATCGGGCACGGCGCCGTGCACCCCAGCACGGTCACCGAGCACGTCGACGGCGACGAGTGGGTCGAGGGGATCACGGATCCGGCCTCAGGCGCACTGGTCGGGCTCGGCCCGTTCGGGGCCGCCACAGACCGAGGAGCTCGATGACCACCCCTACCGGTACGCGATCGGCGCGGCTCTGGCCCGGTTGGTCCGCCTGCGCGACGCCCGGTGCCGGTTCCCGGGCTGCGGCGTCCCCGCCCGACGCTGCGACGTCGACCACCGCCAGCCCTTCGACCACGAGCTTCCGGAGTGGGGCGGACCCACGATCCGCGACAACCTGTTCTGCCTGTGCCGCTTCCACCACCGGGCGAAGACCCGGGGCGTGTGGAGCTACGACCATCTCGGCGGCGCGGTCCTCGAGTGGACGAGCCCGACCGGAGACCGCTGCACCACCGTCGCCGCGGACTACGGCGGCGCCCAGAACGCCCTGCTGCTCACCTGAGCCGACCCAGCAGCTCTACGGTCGAGACATGAGCAGCGACAACATGCGCCCGATCGAGGACGGAATCACCACCGACCTGGCTGACCAGCTCAGCTACGGCAGCTACCTGCGCCTGGACCTGCTGCTCGCCGCGCAACAGCCGGTGTCGGACCACCACGACGAGATGCTGTTCATCGTCCAGCACCAGGTGACCGAGCTCTGGCTGAAGCTGCTCGTCCACGAGCTGGGTTCGGCGTGCGCCCTCCTGGCCATCGACGAGGTGGCTCCGGCGTTGAAGCGGCTGGCCCGGGTGAAGCACGTGCTGAAACAGCTGGTGGACCAGTGGGCGGTGCTGGCGACCCTCACCCCGGTCGAGTACGCCGAGTTTCGGGGCCAGCTCGGCTCAGCGTCGGGATTCCAGTCTCTGCAGTATCGATCGGTGGAGTTTCGGCTCGGCAACAAGAACGCGGCCATGCTGGACGTGTTCGCGCACGACCCGGTGGCGCACGCCGCCCTGGCCGCCGACCTTGCCGCGCCGAGCCTGTACGACCAGTACCTGCGCGCGCTCGCACGTGGCGGGCACCCTGTGCCCCCCGAGGTGCTCAACCGCGACGTCCGCGAACCGTACGAGGCCCACCCCGGGGTGGAGGAGGCGCTTCGCGGGATCTACGCCGAACCGGAGCGGTACTGGACCGCCTACGAGATGGCCGAGGAGCTGGTGGACGTGGAGGAGGCGTTCCAGCTGTGGCGCTTCCGCCACGTGAAGACGGTGGAACGGATCATCGGGTTCAAGCGGGGCACCGGCGGCTCGTCAGGAGTTGCGTTCCTGCGCAAGGCCCTGGAGCTGACGTTCTTCCCTGAGCTGATGAGCGTGCGGACCCAGATCGGGGCGTGACAGGCGGGCCGGTTCGCGGGACGCTGGTCGGCATGAGTGCTGGGGTGCTCGTGGGGCGGCGTTGGTCGCGCGCCCGCCTCGGGCTGCTCGGCGCGTGGATCGTGGTGCTCGGACTCATGCTCGCAGTGGGTACCCGCGAGGCCTCGTGGCCGGACCTGCAGTCGTCGCTCGCCGACGGGAATGTCACGGCGGTGCAGGTTGCGGGCGAGCTCGAGCCTAGCAGCACCGGGTACGGCGTCGCCGAGGTGCGGTGGCGCGAGGGTTTGTGGAGGCATCGGACCGACGTGTTGCAGGTCAGCTCACCCTCGACGGACTCCGGTGGTGTCGCACCGTCCTCCGTGAGGGTCACCGGTGGCGTGGGCGCCCGGCTGCGTGACGAGCATCCTGGGTTGGCCGTGGAACAGGTGTCGAGACCGGCCGTCACGTCGGAGTTCTTCGGCTGGACGGTGTCGCCGCTCGTCGGTGCGGTGGCCTTCGTGACCGCGCTCCTGACTCTGATGCTGCTCATCCTCGGGCCGTCTCCGTGGTGGGCAACGCGGTGGGCGTGGTTCTGGCTCGGCACCAACCCGGTGGGAGCGGTGGCGTTTCTGGTCCTCTCCGGACCCACCCCCGGTGTTCCCGCACCCGACGATCCCGCCCGACGGCTCACCGGGGGGTGGGCGCTGGTGCTCAGCCTCCTGGTGGGCGGTCTGACCGGCGCCGCTCTGCGATAGGCAGCTCGACGAGCAGAAGCGGGTCCGAGCCTGACCGGCGCCGGGTCTGGGACAGCGGGCGGATCGTGACGTCGCCGTCGAGCTGCAACCGGCGGGGATCGTGCTGTGCCGCAGTGCGCACGGTGCCGACGCCCCCGGTCACCTTCCGTCGATCCGGAAGCGGATGTGGTCGTGGGGACGACGGCCGCTTCCCGATCGGGTGGAGCTGGGAGCAGCGCGGTTCACGAGGCGGCGGCCTTCTCCCTGTCCCGCAGCTCGCGACGCAGGATCTTGCCGGACGCGGCCTTCGGGATGGCCTCGACGAACTCCACCCGGCGCACCTTCTTGTACGGCGCGACGTCGGCGGCCACGTGCGCCATCACCTCGTCGGCGGTCAGCGTCTGGTCCGCACGCACCACGAAGGCCTTGGGCACCTCGTCCCCGTTCTCGTCGTACACCCCGATCACGGCGGCGTCGGCGATGCGGGGGCTGGCGAGCAGCACCGCCTCGAGCTCGGCCGGGGGCACCTGGTAGCCCTTGTACTTGATCAGCTCCTTCACCCGGTCGACGATGTACCACCAGCCCCCGGCATCGATGACCGCGACGTCGCCGGTGTGCAGCCACCCGTCGGCGTCCACCGTGGCCGACGTCTCCTCGGGCCGACCGAAGTAGCCCTTCATGATCTGTGGCCCGCGCAGCCAGAGCTCACCGGGCTGCCCGACCTCCACGTCCTCTCCGGTGCCCGTGTCGACCAGGCGCGCCTCGGTGTTGGGCAGCAGCCGGCCGACGGTACCTGCGGGCGCGGTGGCGGCTTCGGAGTCCAGGATCAGCTGCGTGCCCGGCGAGGTCTCGGTCATCCCGTAACCCTGGACGACGGTGCAGCCCAGGCGCGCTGCGCAAGCGTTGGCCAGCTCTGCGTCCAGCGGGGCAGCGGCGCAGAGGATCTGGCGCAGCGACGAGGTGTCCACCCCGTCGACGGCAGGGTGCTTGGCCAGCGCGAGCACGATCGGGGGCACGGCGTAGAGCCGGGTGATGCGCTCCTTCTCGAGGGTGCGCAGGAACGTGTCCAGCTCGAAGCGCGGGAGCACCACCAGGGTGGCGCCGGCGGAGAGGAAGTTGAGCAGGATGCAGATGCCGAAGATGTGGAAGAAGGGCAGCACGGCCATGACCCGGTCGTCGGCCTCCGCCTCGTCCCACGCCGACTGGACCTGCGCCATGTTGGTGGCCACGCTGCGGTGGCTCAGCATGACGCCCTTGGGTCGCGCGGTGGTCCCCGAGGAGTAGGGCAGCACGAACAGGTCCTCGTCGAGGTCGAAGCCCACCTCGGGCAGCTCGCCACCGGGCACGGCCACGTCGGTGATGGAGCGGACCCCGTCGACGGTGTCGCACACCAGGACCACGTCGAGGCCGGCCTCGGCGGCGGCCTGCTGGGCGGGTTCGAGCAGGGCCGAGACGGTCACCATCCAGCGGGCCCGTGAGTCGCGCAGCTGCACGGCCATCTCCCCCGCGGTCGACAGCCCGTTCAGCGTGGTCACCGTGACCCCGATGCGCGAGCACGCCAGCAGCACCACGGGGAACGCCAGCGAGTTCGGACCGTGCAGCGCGAGCACGTCACCCTTGCGCAGACCCTCTGCGTGCAGCCCCGCCGCGAGAGCCTGCACCGACGTCACCAGACCGGAGTAGCTCAGCGTGGTCCCGCTCAGCGCGTCGATCAGGGCGGGGCGGTCGCCCTGGGCGGCTGCGGCGTCGAGAACGACCTGGTGGACGGGTTTCGTGCTCAGGGCGACGTCGGGGTGGGGGCTGGTGAACACCACAATGTGCTCCTCGAAGACGGGGAAGGGGAGGTAAAAAGGGACGATCAGTACGAACGGGGCAAGCCTAGTGTGTGCTGGCTCACGTAGTTCAGGATCATCTCCCGACTGACCGGGGCGACCCGGGCCAGCCGTGACGCCACCAGCAGCGAGCCGAGGCCGTACTCCGTGGCGAGACCGTTGCCGCCGTGGGTCTGCACCGCCTGGTCGACGGCGGCGATGGACGCGTCGGCGGCGGCGTACTTGGCCATGTTGGCCGCCTCGCCGGCGCCCTTGGCCCCCGCGACGTACAGGGCAGCCGCCTTCTGGGTCATCAGTCGGGCCAGCTCCACCTGGATGGCGCAGTGCGCCAACGGGTGAGCGATTCCCTGGTGGGCTCCGATCGGGGTGGACCAGACCTGCCGGGTGCGGGCGTAGGCGGTCGCCTTGTCCAGGGCGTAACGGGCCATGCCCAGGGCACTGGCCGCGCCCATGATCCGCTCGGGGTTGAGCCCGGCGAAGAGCTGGGCCAGGCCCGCGGAGGCATCCCCCACGAGCGCGTCGGCCGGCACCCGGACGTCGTCGAGGAACAGGGTGAACTGCTTCTCGGGCATCGCGATGTCCATCGGGATGACCTGCTTGGTGAACCCTGGGGCGTCGGTGGGGACGATGAACGCCGAGGGCAGACCGAGGGTGCCGTCGGGCTGGCGGTGCCGGGCGACCACGAGGGCGTGGCTGGCCTCGTCGACGCCGGAGATGTAGTACTTGCTGCCCGACAGGACCCACTCCCCGGTGTCGGCGTCGTGGCGCACGCTGGTCGCGAGGTTGTGGGAGTTGGAGCCGGCCTCGGGCTCGGTGATCGCGAAGACCATGGTGAGGCTGCCGTCGGCGAAGCCGGGCATCCACCGGTCCTTCTGCTCGTCCGTGCCGAACTGCTGGATGACGGTGCCGCAGATGGCCGGTGAGACGACCATGAGCAGCAGCGGGCAGCCGGCGGCGGAGAGCTCCTCCATCACGGCGGCGAGGTCGCCGATGTCGCCCCCGCCCCCACCCCACCGCTCGTCGACGGCGACGCCGAGGTACCCGGCGTGGGCCACGGCGTCCCACAGCTCGGTGGTCTTCCGCCCCTCACGCGTGCACTCGCGCAGGTACTCCCCGCCGAAGCGGCGACCGAGCTTGGCCACCTCCTCGCGCAGCTGCTGACGCTCGGGGCTCTCGGTGAACGGGGTCACGCGGTCCGGGATCACTGCTGGTCCTCCTCCTGTGCTTGAACCACGGCGAGCACGGTGCCCGCGGCGACTTGATCCCCTTGCGCCACCGCAAGGGTGGTGACGGTGCCTGCGGTGGGAGCCAGCACCCGGTGCTCCATCTTCATCGCCTCCATGACCAACACCTCCGCGCCCGCCGCGACGGTCTGCCCCTCGGTGACGCTGAGCCGCACCACCGAGCCCGGCATGGGGGCGACGAGGGCGCCGGGAGCCAGGACGGCCTGCGGCTCGGGCAGCGGGTCGTGCCACGTCAGGCTGACCGCACCCAGGGCGGAGTCGACGCTGACCGCGTCGCCGTGCACGGCCACGGAGAAGCGGTGCTGCACCCCGTCAACGACGAGAACGGCGCCCTCGGGGTCGACGTGGGCCAGGTCCACCCCCGGGGGGGTCAGCAGACAACCGCGCACGAGCAGGTGCTCGACGACCATCTCGGTGTCGCAGTGGGTGAACGTGGTGCGGGTCGGGGCCGAGGGGAGGTTGCGCCACCCGGTGGGGGTGGACAGCGGGTGGCGCGACCACGCCTTCTCGGCGAGGACCAGTGCCGCGGCGAGGGCAGCGAGGTCGACGCGCGCAGGTGCGACAGACAGGGCCGCCGGGTCATGGGCGTCGAGCCAGCCGGTGTCGACACCGTCGCCGGCCACCTCCGGGTGGGTGAGCAGCCCGAGCAGCAGCTCCCGGTTGGTGGTGAGCCCGTGGATCTGCGCCCCGCGCAGCGCGGTGACCAGCCGGCGCAGGGCCGACGCCCGGTCGGGCCCGTGGGCCACCAGCTTGGCCAGCATCGGGTCGTAGTGGACGCCGATCTCGTCGCCGTCGACGACCCCGCTGTCCAGCCGCAACCCGTGCACCCCAGCAGGCACGGCGAACTCCGCGTCCACCCCGGGCACGTGCAGGCGGTGCAGGCGGCCCGAGGCCGGTCGCCAGTCCTGGCCCGGGTCCTCCGCGTAGAGGCGCACCTCCACGGCGTGGCCCTGCGCCGGCGGGGGTTCCGGCGGCAGCGCGGCCCCCTCGGCGACGGCAATCTGCCAACCCACGAGGTCCACCCGGTGCACGGCCTCGGTCACCGGGTGCTCCACCTGCAGGCGGGTGTTCACCTCCAGGAACGCCAGGCGCCCGTCGTCGGCGAGCAGCATCTCCACGGTGCCGGCACCCACGTAGCCCAGCGCCCCGGCCGCAGCCCGGGCGGCGGCGTGCAACCGGACGCGGGTGGCGACGTCCACCCCGGGGCTGGGGCTCTCCTCGACCACCTTCTGGTGACGGCGCTGCAGCGAGCAGTCCCGCTCGGTCAGCGTCCACACGGTGCCGTGGGTGTCAGCCATGAGCTGCACCTCGACGTGGCGGGCCCCGCGGAGCAGCGGTTCGCAGAACACGGTGCCGTCCCCGAACGCGGACAACGCTTCCCGCTCGGCAGCGGCCACGGCGTCAGCGAGGTCGGCGAGCTGGTGGACCTCGCGCATGCCCCGTCCGCCGCCCCCGGCCGAGGCCTTGACCAGCAGCGGCAGGTCAGCCGCGGTGACCACGGCCGGGTCGAGCTCGGCGAGCACCGGCACCCCGGCGGCGGCGACCAGCTTCTTGGCCGCCACCTTGGCCCCCATGGCCTCGATCGACTCCGGCGTGGGCCCCACCCAGGTCAGCCCGGCGGCAAGCACGGCCCGGGCGAAAGCGGAGTTCTCGGAGAGGAAGCCGTACCCGGGGTGCACCGCGTCGGCGCCGCACGACCGCGCCGCGGCGACCACGGCGTCGATGTTCAGGTAGGTGTTGGCGGGGGCGGCACCGGGCAGCCGCACGGCGACGTCGGCCTCGACGACGAAGGGTGCGCCGGCGTCGGGGTCGGAGAACACCGCGGCGGTGGAGATGCCCCGTGCCCGGCACGCAGCCTGCACCCGACGGGCGATCTCGCCCCGGTTGGCGACCAGCAGCCTGGTGATCATCTCGCTCACATCCGGAAGACGCCGAAGTGTTCCGCACCCTGGACCGGGGCGGAGTGCAGGGCCGAGAGGCAAAGACCCAGAACGGTTCTCGTGTCACGGGGATCGATCACCCCGTCGTCGTAGAGCCGGCCGGACAGGAACGGGGCCAGCGACTGGGTCTCGATCTGGTTCTCCACCATGGCCCGCAGCCCGGCGTCGGCGTCCTCGTCGTAGGGCGCGCCCTTCGCGGCCGCCGCCTGCCGCGCGACGATCGACAACACCCCGGCGAGCTGGGCGGGCCCCATCACCGCGGACTTCGCGCCCGGCCAGGTGAACAGGAACCGGGGTTCGTAGGCACGGCCGCACATGCCGTAGTTGCCGGCCCCGTAGGACGCGCCCATGGTCACCGTGAGGTGCGGGACCCGGGAGTTGGCCACCGCGTTGACCATCATCGCGCCGTGCTTGACGATGCCCGCACGCTCGTAGTCGGTGCCCACCATGTAACCGGTGGTGTTCTGCAGGAACAGCAACGGGGTGTCCCGGGCGTTGGCGAGCTGGATGAACTGAGCCGCCTTCTGCGCCTCGGCGCTGAACAGCACGCCACGGGCGTTGGCGAGGATGCCGATCGGGTAGCCGTGCAGCCGCGCCCAGCCGGTGACCAGGCTCGGCCCGTAGCGGGGCTTGTGCTCGTCGAACGCGCTGGCGTCGACGATCCGGCCGATCACCTCCCGCGGGTCGAAGGGCACCCGCAGGTCCCGGGGCACGAGACCGAGCAGGTCCTCGGCGTCCAGCAACGGCTCCAGGACCGCGCTCGGGGCCGGGCCGTGCTTGCGCCAGTGCAGCCGGGCCACCGCCCGTCGTACCAGCCGCAGCGCGTCGTGCTCGTCGGTGGCGACGGCGTCGGCGAGCCCGCTGACGTCGCCGTGCATCGCGGCGCCGCCGAGGTCCTCGGCGGTGGCGTCCTCCCCGGTGGCCATCTTGACCAGCGGCGGCCCGGCCAGGAAGACGTTCGCGGCACCGTCGACCATGATCGTGTGGTCGCTCATCCCGGGCACGTACGCCCCGCCGGCGGTGGCGTTGCCGAACACCGCGGTGATGGTGGGGATGCCGGCCGCGGACAGCCGGGTGAGGTCGCGGAACAGCCCTCCGCCGGGGATGAAGATCTCCGCCTGGGTGGGCAGGTCGGCGCCGCCGGACTCCAGCAGGGTGATCATCGGTAGCCGGTTGGTCCGCGAGATCTCGTTGGCGCGGAACGTCTTGCGCAGCGTCCAGGGGTTGCTGGCCCCGCCCTTGACGGTGGGGTCGGAGGCGACGATCAGGCACTCGACGCCCTCCACCACCCCGATGCCGGTCACCAGGCTGGCGCCCACGGCGAAGTCGCTGCCCCACGCCGCCAGGGCGGAGAGCTCCAGGAACGGCGCGCCCGGGTCCAGCAGCAGCTCGATGCGTTCGCGGGCCAGCAGCTTTCCGCGGGCGTGGTGACGGTCGGTGTAGCGCGCTCCTCCCCCGGCCAGGGCCTTGGCGTGCTCGTCCGCCAAGGCGTCCAGGGCCTGCAGCGACGCCGTCCGGTTGGCGGCGAACTCCTCCTCGCGCGGGTCGACGACGTGGCCGACGGTGGGCGCGCTCACCAGCCCCACACCTTCGCGGCCAGGTCGGTCATGACCTCGCTGGCCCCGCCGCCGATGGACAGGACCCGCGCATCGCGGTAGTGGCGCTCCACCTCGACCTCCCTCAGGTACCCGGCGCCACCGTGCAGCTGCACCGCCTTGTCGACGACGAAGTCCGCTGCGGCGCAGGCGGTGTTCTTGGCCACGCACACCGCACCGATGTCCTGTGCGCCGTCGGCCACCCGGACCGCGAGGTCGCGGGTGAAGGCCCGGGCCAGCTCGGTGCGCGAGCGCATCTCCACCAGGGTGTGCCGCACCGTCTGCCTGCTGATCAGCGGCCGGCCGAAGGTCTCCCTGCCCCGCACCCACTCCAGCGTGAGGTCCAGGCAGCGCTGCGCGGTGGCATAGGCCTGCACGGCCATGGAGATGCGTTCGGTCTGGAACTCACTTGCAATCTGCGCGAAGCCGGTGTTCTCCGCCCCCACCAGGTTGGCGACCGGAACCCGAGCGTCGACGTAGGCCAGCTCGGCGGTGTCGCTGCAGTGCCAGCCCATCTTGTCCAGGCGGCGGGTGACGGTGAACCCAGGCGTGTCGGCGGTGACGACGAGCAGGCTGATGCCGCCGTGGCCGGGCCCGCCCGTACGGACGGCGGTGGTCACGAAGTCGGCACGCGTGCCGGAGGTGATGAAGGTCTTGGCACCGTTGACGACGTAGTGCTCACCCTCGCGGACCGCCGTCGTCCGTAGCCGGGCGACGTCGGAGCCGCCGTCGGGCTCGGTCACCGCGAGCGAGCCGATCATGCTGCCCGCCAACGTAGGTCGGACGAAGTCCGTCACGAGCCGGGGGTCGGCGGCCGCGACGATGTGCGGTAGGGCGATGCCGTGGGTGAGCAGAGCGGCGCAGAGCCCGGAGCTACCGCCGGCACCGATGAGCTCCTCGGTGAGCACCACGGTGTCGAGCAGGTCGCCGCCGGACCCGCCCACGTCCTCGGCGAAGCCGATCCCGAGCAGGCCGAGCTCGGCGGCGCGTGCGTGCAGGGTGCGGGGAAGCTCCCCCTCGCACTCCCACTGGGCCAGGTGCAGTACCACCTCGCGCGCGACGAAGCGGCGCACCGTGGCCCGCAGCTCGCGGCGCTCGGGGGTGTCGAAGTGGGATGCAGTGCTGCTCATGAGGCCTCCAGGATGCTGACGGGCAGGTCGACGAGCCGGCTGCGCAGCCACTCGCCCACGGCCTTGGCCTGCGGGTCGAAGCGGTAGGCACTGGCGACCCCCTCGCCGAGCAGACCGACCAGGACGAGGTTCACCGCCCGCAGGTTGGGCAGCAGGGTGCGTTCGATGGTCAGCCCCGCGGTCTCGGGCAGCAGCTCTCGCACCCGGTCACCGGTGAGCTCGTGGGCGAGCCAGGCGTAGCCGGCGTCGGTGGGGGCCCAGACGCCGACGTTGGCGTCACCCCCCTTGTCCCCCGAGCGGGCGCCGAACACGGTCCCGAGCGGGACCCGGCGGGTCGACCCGGTGGGTGCCGTCGGCAGCTCCGGGGCGGACACGGGCTGCAGGGCCAGGGTGCGCACCGGGGGTGGCTGCGCGCCACCGAGCGACGCGGTGTGGATCACCGTCGCGTTGTCCACGTAGGCCGCGCGATAGCGCCCGTAGGGTGTGGCCTCGGCAGGCGGGGCCAGGACGTGGAACCCGGCGATGCTGGCCAGCGCCAGCTCGACGACCGCTCCGGAGAAGGATCGGCCGACCACCTTCGGGTCGGGGTCGGCGACCGCACACCGCAGCAGGGCGGTGGCCTGGGCCTGGGTGGCGGCGTCGGGGACGTCGAGCCGGCTCAGGGTCCAGCGCACGCTCTGCGGGCGCGGGTGCAGCGCGGCCTCGACCTGGGCGGTGACGAGCTCCGCCTTGGCCTCGACGTCGAGCCCGGTGAGGGCAACGGTGATCTCGTTGCGGAACCCGCCCAGGGTGTTGACGCACACCTTGGTGGTCGGCGGCGGGGGTTCGCCGACCGTGCCCGAGATGAGCACCCGGTCGGCTCCGTCGCTGGCGAGGTGGATGGTGTCGAAGCGCGTGGTGACGTCGGGCCCCGCGTAGCGCGCATCCTGGATCTCGTACAGCAGCTGTGCGGTGACCGTCCCCACCGTCACCGCACCCCCGGTGTGGGGGTGCTTGGTGATGACGGCGCTGCCGTCGGCGTGCAGCTCGGCCAGGGGAAAGCCGGGGTGCCGCACGTCGAGGTCACCCGAGAAGCTGTAGTTGCCGCCGGTCGCCTGGGTCCCGCACTCGAGCACGTGCCCGGCCACCACCGCCCCGGCGAGGGCGTCCAGGTCGTCGCTGGTCCACCCGAAGTGCGCCATCCCCGGACCGAGCACCAGGGAGGCATCGGTGACCCGGCCGGTGACCACCACGTCGGCCCCGCCCCGCAGGCAGGCGGCGATCCCGCTCGCGCCGAGGTAGGCGTTCGCCGTCAGCGCTCCGTCGAGCGCGAGCTCGGCGGCCCGGGGCATCAAGTCGTCGCCGTCGACGTGCGCGACGGTGACCGGTAGCCCCAGGCGATCCGCCAGCGCCCGCACCGCCTCGGCGAGGCCGGCCGGGTTCAGCCCGCCGGCGTTGGCGACGATGCGGACCCCACGGGAGTGGGCCTCACCGAGACCGGTCTCCAGCTGGCGCAGGAACGTGTTGGCGTAGCCGCGGGAAGGGTCCTTGGCCCGCTGCCGGCCGAGGATGAGCATGGTGAGCTCGGCCAGGTAGTCCCCGGTCAGCACGTCCAGCTCGCCGCCGGTCAGCATCTCGGTCATCGCGGCGAAGCGGTCGCCGAGGAAGCCGGAGGCGTTGCCGATGCGCAGCGGGGTCACCGGCCCGCCCCGGTGGG
>JBDTDI010000121.1:0-4662 GCA_039923155.1 Mycobacteriaceae bacterium
TACCTGTACGCCCTGTTCTCCCCGGAGGCCACGGCGCTGGACGAGCAGGAGCAGCGCTTCCGCGACTCGGTGCGCGACCGGCACACCACCGGTGAGTCCCCGCGCCGCACGCAGGACCGCACCGGCGCCGCACCCGAGTTCGGGCCCGGCTTCACCAACACCCCCGACACCGACTCGGCGCTGCCGGCCAACCGGAAGTGGGCGGCGGCCGCGATCGCCGCCGAGCCGCCCCCGGTCTCGTCCCCCGAGGTGACCGAGGTCGCCGACGTCGACGCGATCGTCGCCGCGGCCGTGGCCGCGGCCCCCACCTGGGCGCAGACTCACGCTGCCACCCGCGCAGAAGCGTTGCGCGCGTGCGCGAACGCGCTGGAGGCGGCCCGGGGGGAGCTCGTCACGGTGATGGTGCACGAGGCGGGCAAGACCGTGGCCGAGGCCGACCCGGAGATCTCGGAGGCGATCGACTTCGCGCGCTACTACGCCGAGCGGGCCCTCGAGCTCGATGCCGACCCCGACGCCGTGTTCACCCCGCACCGCGTCGTCGTCGTCACCCCGCCCTGGAACTTCCCGATCGCCATCCCGATGGGCGGGGTGCTCGCCGCCCTCGCCGCCGGCGCGGCCGCGATCATCAAGCCGGCCCCGCAGACCCGGGCGTGCGCCGAGGTGGGCATCGCGGCTCTGCAGCAGGGCCTGCAGGCCGTCGGCGCCCCCGAGGGCGTGCTCACGCTGGTGCACACCGACGAGGCCGACGCCGGGCGCCGGCTGATCACCCACCCCGACGTCGACGCCGTCGTGCTCACCGGGGCGAGCGACACCGCCGCGCTGTTCCGCTCCTGGCGACCGCAGCTGCGGCTGCTGGCGGAGACTAGCGGCAAGAACTCGCTGATCGTCACCCCGAGCGCCGACCCCGACCTGGCCGTCGCCGACGTGCTGCGCTCGGCGTTCGGGCACGCCGGACAGAAGTGCTCCGCGGCGTCGCTGGTGATCTGTGTGGGCTCGGTGGCCACCGACCCGCGCTTCCGCCGCCAGCTCGTCGACGCGGTCCGCTCGCTGCAGGTGGGCTACGGCACCGATCTGGCGACGACGATGGGACCGGTCCAGGAGCAGCCGCAGGGCAAGCTGCTGCGTGCCCTGACCACCCTCGAGCCCGGCGAGCGGTGGCTCGTGGAGCCCCGCCGGCTCGACGACACCGGACGGCTCTGGTCGCCCGGGCTGCGTGAGGGCGTCGCCCCCGGCTCGTTCTTCCACCTCACCGAGTGCTTCGGCCCGGTGCTGGGGATCATGACCGCCGACACCCTGGACGAGGCGATCGACCTGCAGAACGCCACCGACTACGGGCTCACCGGCGGCATCCACAGCCTTGACCAGGCCGAGGTGACGCACTGGTTGCAGCGGGTGCAGGTGGGCAACGCCTACATCAACCGGCACATCACCGGAGCCGTCGTGCAGCGTCAGTCCTTCGGCGGCTGGAAGGGTTCAGTGATCGGACCCGGGGCCAAGGCGGGCGGGCCCGGCTACGTGGCCCAGCTGGGGACCTGGGCCGACCGGAGCTCCGACCTCGACGACGAGAAGTGGTTGGCTGCGGGTCGCGAGAGCGACCGGGCGGCACGGGCCACGACCTTCGCGGTGGAGCACGACAACACCGGGCTCGCGGCCGAGGCCAACGTGCTGCGCTACCTGCCCCTGCCGGAGCTGGCGGTGTGGTCGGCCACCGACGCACCCGAGCGCGAGCTGGCCCGGGTCCGAGGGGCGGCGGCGATCGCCGGGGTGCCGGTGCGGGTGCTGGCCGGCAGCGACGAGTCGGTGGCCGAGCAGGTGGGTCGGTTCTCCCCGGGCACCCGGCTGCGGGTGCTGGGCGAGCTGCCGGAGGTGATCGCGAAGGCCGCCGCCGAGGCCGGGGTGAGCCTGCTGGACGCGACCCCGGTGGTGTCCGGGGCGCGGGAGCTCTCGACGGTGTACCGGGAGCAGGCGATCAGCCGCACCCTGCACCGCTTCGGGCACCTGTCGCCGGCACGTTCCTCCACCGGCAAGTAGCACCCTTCTCCTACGTAATCGTCGCGTTCTGCGTACGAGGAGCCCGCTACTTGCCGGGGTGGGGGCCGGCGCGGACCACGTAAGATCCGTGCCGACCCCACCAGCTCAACCCCAGGAGTCCTGCCGTGCCGCGAGTCGTCGTCGACGTCATGCCCAAGGCCGAGATCCTCGACCCGCAGGGTCAGGCCATTGCCGGCGCGCTGCCCCGCCTCGGCTTCACCGGCGTCTCCGACGTCCGGCAGGGCAAACGCTTCGAGCTCGAGGTCGCCGAGGGCACCGACGACGCCACCCTGGAGCAGATCGCTTCAACCCTGCTGTGCAACACGGTGATCGAGGACTGGACCGTGCGAAGGGTGCAGGAGTGAGCACCCGTATCGGTGTCATCACCTTCCCCGGCAGCCTCGACGACGTGGACGCCGAGCGCGCGGTGCGCCTGGTCGACGCCGAGCCGGTCACCCTGTGGCACGGCGACGCCGACCTGCGGGGGGTCGACGCCGTCATCGTGCCCGGCGGCTTCTCCTACGGCGACTACCTGCGGGCCGGAGCCATCGCCCGCTTCGCCCCGGTGATGGGTGAGCTGGTGGCGGCCGCCGCGGCGGGCATGCCGGTGCTCGGCATCTGCAACGGCTTCCAGGTGTTGTGCGAGGCCGGCCTGCTGCCCGGCGCGCTGACCCGGAACAGCGGGCTGCACTTCCTGTGCCGCGACCAGTGGCTGCGGGTGGAGTCGACCGCCACGGTGTGGACGTCGCGGTTTGACGACGGTGCAGAGATCCTCGTCCCGCTGAAGTCCGGTGAGGGCCGCTACGTCGCGTCACAGGAGACGCTGGCCGAGCTGGAGGGCGAGGGCCGGGTGGTGTTCCGCTACGTCGGGGACAACCCGAACGGCTCGTTGCACGACATCGCCGGGGTGGCCAGCGCCAACGGTCGGGTGATGGGTCTCATGCCGCACCCCGAGCACGCCACCGACGTCCTGACCGGCCCCACCGACGACGGGCTGGGGCTGTTCCTCTCGGTGCTCGACGCCGTCCTCGCCGCCTGAGAGGTCTCCTTCGAGTCGGTCGGCCGGAGTAGACCTGACTCCCATGAACACCACCGACCGCGACGAGAACGCCCCGCTCGACCTGCGTCCGCTGCCCGGCAGCGAGCGTCCCAGCGCGCCCGGCCTGCTCGCGGCCGAAGCAGTGCCCGGTGGCACCCCGGTGGAGGTCACCGTGGTGCTGCGACGGCGGGCGGAGCTGGACGTCGCTGCCCTTGCCCAGCCCCTGTCGGCGGCCGAGCTCGCCGCGCAGCACGGCGCCACGCAGGCGGACGTGGAGCTGGTCGTGTCCACCTTGACCGGGTTGGGCCTGCAGGTCCGGTCGGTGCACGCGGACTCGCGCCGGGTGCGGGTCGGCGGCACGGCGCAGCGCCTGTCCCAGGTTTTCGGCACGTCGCTGCGGGCCGCACGGAGCAGCGGCGCCGCGGAAGCTGCGCACCGTCACCGCACCGGGGGGTTGAGCGTGCCCGCTGCGCTGGACGGGGTGGTCGTCGCGGTGCTCGGCCTCGACGACCGGCCGCAGGCTCGCAGCCTCGCCCGCACCGTCGCACCCCGCGCGGTGAGCGCCAGCTACACCCCACCCGAGCTCGGCACCGTCTACCGCTTCCCCGTGGGCACCGACGGCACGGGCCAGACCGTGGCCATCGTCGAGCTCGGCGGCGGGTACGACCAGACCGACCTCGACACCTACTTCGCCGGTCTTTCCATCACCGGCCCGCAGGTCACCGCGGTGGGGGTGGACGGGGCCACCAACGTGCCCGGTGGTGACCCGTCCGGCGCGGACGGCGAGGTGCTGCTCGACGTCGAGGTGGTCGGGGCCCTCGCCCCCGGCGCGGCGCTCCTCGTCTACTTCGCGCCCAACACCGACGCCGGTTTCCTGGACGCGGTGAGCGAGGCCGCGCACGCCAACCCGGCGCCGGTGGCGATCAGCATCAGCTGGGGGCAGAGCGAGGACGCCTGGACCGCCCAGGCCCGCAACGCCCTCGATGCGGCGATGGCCGACGCCTGCGCCCTTGGGGTGACGGTCACCGTGGCGGCCGGTGACGACGGCAGCACCGACCGGGCCACCGACGCCCGCAGCCACGTCGACTTCCCCGCGGCGAGCCCGCACGCGCTGGCCTGCGGGGGTACCCGCCTCGACGCGGACCCCCGCACCGGCGCAGTGCGCAGCGAGACGGTGTGGGACGAAGGGGCAGGCAAGGGGGCCACGGGCGGCGGGGTCAGCGACGCCTTCGCCCTGCCGACCTGGCAGCAGCGCATCGGCGTGCCCGCCGCGGCGGCGGTCCGCGCGAGCCCTGGTTCCGGACGGGGGGTGCCCGACGTGGCCGCCGTCGCCGACCCGGCCACCGGCTACCAGGTCCGCGTGGACGGCAAGGACCTGGTCATCGGCGGCACCAGCGCGGTCGCGCCGCTGTGGGCGGCGCTACTGGCGCGATTGGCCCAGGCGACCGGACGCACGTTCGGGCTGATCCAACCGGTGCTCTACGGCACGGTCGGTCCGGGCGAGGTGGCGCCCGGGTTCCGTGACGTCACGGTGGGCAACAACGGTGCCTACGCCGCCGGGCCCGGGTGGGACGCGTGCACCGGCCTGGGCG
>JBDTDI010000122.1:0-9656 GCA_039923155.1 Mycobacteriaceae bacterium
CATCCATAGAGGATCGCTGGTGGTGCTGGCGGACGACGGTGCCGTGGAGCTGGCCCTGGGCGAGGTCGACGTCCCGATGTTTCCCCGCTCGTCGAACAAGCCGATGCAGGCCGTGGCCATGCTGCGCAGCGGTTTCTCCCCCTCGGGCACGGAGCAGCTGGCCCTGGCGGCCGCATCGCACTCCGGTGAGGACACCCACGTCCAGGCGGTGCTGGGCCTGCTCGCGGCGGCGGGTCTGGGTGAGCAGGACCTGGCCTGCCCGGCGGACCTGCCCGGCCACGAACCCAGCCGCGACGCGGTGCTGGCGGCCGGCGGAAGCCGACGCCGGGTCTACATGAACTGTTCCGGCAAGCACGCGGCGATGCTCTCCACCTGCGTGGCCGCCGGCTGGCCCACCACCGGGTACACCGACGCCGGGCACCAGCTGCAGCTCGCGGGCAGGGCCACGGTCGCCGAGCTGGCAGGTGAGGACGTGTCCGCGCTCGGGGTGGACGGCTGCGGGGCCCCGATCTTCGCGCTCACCCTGACCGGGCTCGCGCGGTCCTTCGCCCGGCTGGTGCTGGCCCGACCGGACTCGCCCGAGCGCCGCGTCGCCGACGCGATGCGCGCACACCCGTTCCTCGTCTCCGGCACCGGGCGGGAGGACCTGCTGCTGATGGGTGCGGTACCCGGGCTGCTGTGCAAGGCCGGTGCAGAGGGCGTGCACGTGGGGGCGCTGGCGGACGGCCGCGCCTTCGCGGTCAAGATCGACGACGGCGCCGCCCGCGCGCGGGGCCCGGTGACGGTCGGTGTGCTCGACCGCTGGGGGATCGACGTGAGCGGGCTCGACGCGCTCGCGGCCGAGCCGCTGCTCGGTGGGGGTGCGGTCGTCGGCGCTGCCCGGCTGCTGCCCGGCGTGTTCTGACCGGCCTCAGCTCGCGTGCTCCCGGGAGCGCACCCGCCCCCACAGGGCGAGCACCGGCGCCAACGTCCCCCGCACCCGGTCCCCCTCACCGCGCTCCAGCTGCCCGACGACCTCGTTGACCAGCGCGCAGCTGCGGTCCTGGGCGAGCGCAGCATCATCGAACAGGGCACCCAGCCCGCCGTAGTCGAGCTCGACCGCGCAGCCGTCGGGGAACCGGCTCAGCCAGCTCAGCACGTCGGCCAGTACCGCCACGGTGGACGTCTCCCCGAGGTGGTCGGAGCAGGTGCGCAGCGCCCGCGCCCCCCGCACCCGGACATCGCCCATCACCACCCGCCACACGGGCCGTCGCAGGCCGTCGGTCTCCAGCACCTGGACCGCAGCGGGATCGAGGAGCGCGAACCAGGCCAGCGGCACCGACCACGCGCTGCTGAGCACGTGCACCGGGGAGCGCCCGGACCGGGCCAGGACAGCCCGGGCCCGCGAGCAGGCCGCCGGATCGATCCCCGCGGCGCCGGCCAGCAGGGGAGGGAGGCGGCCCGCCGCACCGAGCAGGGCGGCCGCGCTGCGGCGCTCGGTGTCCCACGGGCAGACCACGGCACCCGGGCCCACCACCCGGTGCTCGCCACCGATGACGTCCTCCGGGGCCAGCACCCCGATGGTGGCGTGGTCGGTGGGCAACCCCCCGCGTCGCGCCGTGGACAGGCTCGCCAGCCGCTCGGCCCGCAGTGCCGCGGGGACCCCCGGCATGCCGCCGAGCAGCGACCGGCTCAGCTCGGTGCGCTCGGGCTCCGCGATCTTGGCCAGCGGCTCGTACACCCGCAGGTGCGCCACCACCGGCAGCGGGCCCACGGGTGGAGACGGCGGCAGCACGGTGCCCATGGTCGCACGGTGGGCGAGTGCGTTCCCGGAGTATTTACAAGTAGAGTTGTCGATATGCGCAGGGAGTGGGTGACGCCCACCTGCTGGTTCACCTTCCTCGGGGTCGGCGCCATCGTCGCCGGGGGGCTGACCGCCGCGGTCACGGCCCACTCGCCCACCCGGTACGGCGTCTGGGCGGTCGCTTACCTGGTCTTGGTCGCCGGGCTCGCGCAGGTCGTCCTGGGGGTCGCTCAGGCGGTGCTGGCGACCGACGTCCCGTCCGCACGACACGTCGCCGCGGAGCTGCTCGCCTGGAACCTCGGGAACGCAGCGGTGATCGCCGGCACGCTGGCCGACCGCGTGAGCCTCGTCTTTCTCGGCGGCGCGTTGTTGTTCGGCGGCCTGATCTTGTTCGTGCTCGCCGCACGCGGGTCCGAGCGACGGTGGCGGCAGACCCGCTGGGCCTTCCGCCTCGTCGTGGGGGTCCTGGCGGTCAGCATTCCGGTCGGGCTGGTCCTGGCCACGACGACGAGCTGACTCGACGAAGGAGATGGCCATGAACGACGTTCCGGAGCCGATCGTGGTGGGCGACGCACGCGCCCTGCTGGCCGATCGGGCCGGCGATGACGCCGGGATCCTGTGGCGCTTGGCGGAGAGCGGCCGTCAGCTCGACGCGAACCTGGTGCACCTGGCCGCGGACGCGACCGTGGGGGTGCACGCCGAGCCCGACCTCGACGTGCTGCTCTTCGTCGTGTCCGGCACCGGCAGCCTGACCGGCTCCGGTGGGGTGCTGGCGCTGACCGCGGGTGCGTTGACGTGGTTGCCCCGGAGCAGCGTCCGCAGCTTCGCCGCCGGGCCGAACGGCCTGTCCTACCTCACGGTGCACAACCGCCGTCCGGGAATGCAGATCCGCTCCCGCCCCGACGAGCTTCCCCCTCCGCCGCCACCGCGTTCCTAGCCCCCCACCCCGGCCTAGGTCGTCCCGGTCAGGGCGCCCAGAAGGCGAAGAACCCACCCAGCCCCAGGGTCAGCACCGGGATCGCGACCATCAGGGGCGTGACCCAGCGTGGCCGCGTCGGGGTCATGTCGGCACCCGTGCGCGGGTCGAGGACCTCGTTGTCCTCGCGGCCACCCAACCGCCGCAAGCCCACCGCTCCGACCGCGAGCACCAGCAGGCCGAGCACCAGCGGGAGCACCGCCGGGGTGCCCAGCACACCGCGCTCGCCGGACCCGAGGGCGGAGGCGCCGTCGAACAACAGCCAGGCCCCGACCCACCCGCCCAGGCCGTAGGCCGCCGTGGTCCACGTCAGCACGTCGCGCCACCAGCCCCTGGACGCGTCGCCGAGGGCGGCGGCGATGTCGGCCGCGTAGGCCTTCGGCTCCCCGAACGCCTCGCGCGGGTCCTCGCCGGTCTCGGTGACGTGGCTGTCGACCTCCGCCAGCACCTCGGCGATCTGCGGACCGGGTACGCCCCTCCACCGCAGGAACACCAGCAGCTGGTCGTTGTAGCTGTGCGCCTCTGTCTTCACACCCGGGCTCCTTCCGCCACCAGCAGCTCCGCAGCACGCTGGGAAAAGATCAACCACTGGGTACGGCGCTCCTGGAGCGACGCACGACCGGCCGGGGTGGCCGCGAAGAACTTGCGGCCCGGGCCCCCCTCACCCTCCCGCCAGGTCGAGGTGAGCAGCCCGTCCTGCTCGAGACGGGTCAGCACGGGGTACAACGTCCCGCCCTTCACGCTCCCGAGTCCGGCGTGCCGCAGCCGTTGCGCGACGGCATACCCGTACGTCTGTTCCTCGGCGACGACGGCGAGCACGCACAGGCTGAGCACGCCGCGCATCCACTCGCCGGGCCACTGCTCGTCCATAGCTAGACAGTAAGGCCAACTAGTTAGCGAGGCAACACCCGAATGGGGGATCGCATCGTGGCAGCGGCCCGCACGTTCGCGCGGTAGTGTGGCGACAGGAAGAAACACACACATGAACGGGGCCGCCGCATCCCCTGGCCGCCCCGGTCCTTGCACGAGGGGGTCTAGCCATGGGCCGCGGCCGGGCGAAGGCGAAGCAGACCAAGGTTGCTCGGGAGCTCAAGTACAGCTCTCCCAGCACCGACTTCAGCACGTTGCAGCGGGAGCTCTCCGGACACCCGGAGCCCTCGCGTCCCGTGGTCGAGGAGCCACGGTCTCGTTGGGACGTCGACGATGACGACGCCGACGAGGTCTACCGGGCCTGAGCCGGCGGGCAGGGGTCGCAAGACCCTCGTCGGTCTCGGTCTCGTCGTGACAAGATGATGGTGCCCGCCGTGCCCCACCCCCCTGGGCGCGGCGGGCCCCTTCGTGCGTGCAGGGCTCAGTAGGCCCGCGCGTACTGATCGGGCCAGCTCACCTCCGCGCCGAGGGACTCAAGCGCTCGGTTCGGCCAGTACGGGTCGCGCAACATCTCGCGGGCCAACAGGACCAGGTCGGCACGACCCGTCGCCAGCACCTCCTCCGCCTGCGCGGCGCCCGAGATGAGTCCCACGGCACCGGTGAGGATGTCCGCCTCCGAGCGCACCTGCTCTGCGAACGGCACCTGGTAGCCGGGTGCGACCGGGATCTCGGCCCGGGCCACCGCCCCCCCGGAGGAGCAGTCGACGAGATCCGCACCCGCAGCGGCCAGCTCCCGGGCCAGCGCGACGCTGTCCGCGGGGGTCCACCCGCCCCCGGTCCAGTCCGAGGCGGAGATCCGCACGAACACCGGAACGTCGGTACCGACCGCCTTCCGCACCGCGCGGGTGACCTCCAGGGTCAACCGCATCCGGTTCTCCCTCGAACCTCCCCACTCGTCGGTGCGGGTGTTGGTCAACGGGGACAGGAACTCGTGCAGCAGGTAGCCGTGGGCGGCGTGCACCTCCACCACCTGGAAGCCCGCGTCCACCGCCCGCCCGGCCGCCGCGGCGAAGCTGTCGATCACCCGGCCGATACCAAGCTCGTCCAGGGCCCGTGGCACCGGGTAGGTGTCGCTGAACGGTGTCTCGGTCGGGCCGACGACAGACCAACCCCCCTCGCTGGCGGCAACCGCGCCGCGCTCGGAGTCCCAGGGGCGGTGCGTCGAGGCCTTGAAGCCGGCGTGGGCCAGCTGCACCCCGGCGACGGCGCCCTGCGCACGCACGAACTGGGTGACCTGCTGCCAGGCCCGGGTGTGCTCGTCGCTCCAGATTCCGGTGTCCTGCGGGCTGATCCGTCCCTCCGGGCTGACTGCTGTCGCCTCGGTGAGGACCAGGCCGGCACCACCCACGGCACGCGAGCCCAGGTGCACGAGGTGCCACGGGCCGGGCAGGCCGTCAACGGCGGAGTACTGACACATCGGCGACACGGCGATCCGGTTGGGCAACGTCACCCCCCGCACGGTCAGCGGTCGGGCGAGGTGCGGCAGCAGCGGTTCGGTCACGTTGTCGTGCAACGCCCCCGACGGGGTCGGCCTTCCCGGGTCAGAAGTGCGGGTGCTCACCCACCAGGTCGACCGCCGGCGCTGCGTCGGTCGACTTCTCCACCGTGCCGAGCACCCAGGAGCGCACGTGTCGCGCGGTCAGCACGGCCAGGGCCCGGTCGACGTCCTCAGGGCCAACGACGGCGACCATCCCGACGCCCATGTTGAACGTCTGCTCCATCTCCAACCGCTCGACCCGACCCAGCTGGGCGATCAGCCCGAAGACCGGTGCCGGCGCCCAGGTGCCACGGTCGATGCGGGCCACGGTGCCCGGGGCGAGGACCCGAGCGAGGTTCGCCGCCAGGCCGCCTCCGGTGACGTGGCAGAAGGTGCGCACCTCGGTCTCGGCCACCAGGGCGAGGCAGTCCTTCGCGTAGATGCGGGTGGGCTCCAGCAGCTCCTCCCCCAGCGAGCGACCAAACTCCTCGACGTGGCCCGCCAGCGGCATCCGTGCGATGTCCAGCAACACCCGCCGGGCCAGGGAGTAGCCGTTGGAGTGCAGTCCCGAGGCTTCCATGGCCAGCACCACGTCACCGGGGCGCACCCGGTCGGGACCGAGCACGGAATCGGCCTCGACCACCCCCACCCCGGTGGCGGAGAGGTCGTAGGCGTCGGTGGGCATCAGCCCGGGGTGCTCGGCCGTCTCGCCCCCGAGCAGCGCACAGCCGGCCTGCAGGCAGCCCTCGGCGATGCCGGAGACGATCTCGGCCACCCGCTCGGGCACCACGTGACCGACGGCGATGTAGTCCTGCAGGAACAGTGGCTCCGCACCGCAGACCACCAGGTCGTCCACGACCATCGCCACCAGGTCCAGACCCACCGTGTCGTGCTTGTCCATGGCCTGCGCGACCGCGATCTTGGTGCCCACCCCGTCGGTGGACGCCGCCAGCACGGGTTCGCGCCAGCGGTCCGCCCGCAGGGCGAACAGCCCGGCGAACCCGCCGATCCCACCCATCACCTCGGGTCGGCTGGCCTTGCGGGCCCACGGGGCCAGCAGCTCGACGGCCTTCTCGCCGGCGGCGATGTCGACGCCCGCCTCGGCGTAGGAGGAACCGGGGGGGGTCTCGCGGGTGCTCATCGCAGGGTGCTCCGGGGGTGGGGTGCAGGGGTGGGGCCACGGTCGAGCCGGTGGGCGACGACGGGCCCCGGCCACCGTACCGGAGCCTGGCGGGACCGATCCCGAGCTCAGCTGAAGGCGGAGACGCCCGTGAGGGCGCGGCCCAGCAGCAGCGTCTGCACCTGGGTGGTGCCCTCGTAGAGGGTGAGCACGCGCGCGTCACGCAGATACTTGGCCAGCGGGTACTCCTCGGTGAACCCGTAGCCGCCGTAGACCTGCAGGCACCGGTTGGCGGCCCGCACCGCCATCTCCGCCGCGTAGTACTTGGCGGCGGAGGCCTCGGTGCGGAACGGCTGGTCGTGGTCGGCGAGGTCGGCGGCCTTCCACACCAGCAGCCGGGCAGCATCACGCTCCACCTGGGTCTCGACCAGCAGCTGCTGCACGAGCTGGAAGCTGGCGATCTTCTTGCCGAACTGGGTGCGGTCCTGGGCGTAGGACAGCGCAGCGTCGAGGCACGCGGTGGCCAGGCCGACCGCCGAGGCCGCGATGGAGGCGCGTCCCCGGTCGAGCGCGGTCATCGCCACCGTGAAGCCGCGGCCCTCCTCGCCGAGCATGGCGCTGGCCGGCACCCGCACCGAGTCCAGGTGCAGCGCCGCCGTGTCCTGGCCACGCAGACCCAGCTTGTCGCTGATCTTGGTGGCCGAGAAGCCTTCCGAGCTGGTCGGCACCAGGAAGGCGCTGACCCCGCGGGCGCCCTCGCCCCCGGTCCGGGCCATCACCAGGGCGACATCAGCCCAGTTGCCGTTGGTGATGAACTGCTTGGACCCGGTGATGAGGTAGTCGGAGCCGTCGCGGACCGCCTTGGTGGTCAGCGCGCCGGCGTCGGAGCCGGTGCCGGGCTCGGTCAGCCCGAAGCAGGCCACCTGTTCGCCGGAGCAGAGACCGGGCAGCCACCGCTCCTGCTGCTCGGGGGTCCCGTAGCGGACGATCGACTTGGCCACCAGGCCGAGGGAGACGCTGACGATGCCGCGGATGGCCTGGTCGCCGCGTCCGAGCTCCTCGATGGCCAGACAGTAGGCGAACATGTCGCCACCCGAGCCGCCCATCTCCTCGGGCACACCGAGGCCCAGCAGGCCTGCCGCCCCGAGCTTGCCGACGATGTCGCGGTCGACCGACTCGTCGTGGTCCCAGCGGGGGGCGTGCGGCACGATCTCCTTGTCGACGAACGCCGCCGCCGACTCCTTCAACGCCTGGTGCTCCTCGGACAACGTGAGGTCCACGCCCCACCTCCTCGTGATCGTCTTCGCCACCGGTCAACGCCGGACCACCCATCACCTAACACCGTCGGGCAGCACCGCGCGACGCGCGGCGCGACCTACGGGTGGCTCGGCACCGGGTCGGCGCCGACCTCCCTGGCGACCGCGTGGGCCGCGCTGTCGAGCATCCCCTCCAGGACGTTCTTGCCGATCGCCGCCTCGGTGGGCAGCGGGATCGGGTACTCGCCGGTGAAGCAGGCGGTGCACAGGCGGTTTCGGGGCTGCTCGGTGGCGGCCACCATGCCCTCCACCGAGATGTAGCCCAGGCTGTCCGCGCCGATCGAGCGGCGGACCCCCTCGAACACGTCGTCGGCGGTGCCCAGGCCGTTGGCGATGAGCTCGGCGGGGCTGGCGAAGTCGATGCCGTAGAAGCAGGGCCAGCGCACCGGCGGGGACGCGATGCGCACGTGCACCTCGAGCGCACCGGCCTCGCGCAGCATCCGCACCAGGGCGCGCTGGGTGTTGCCCCGGACGATGGAGTCGTCCACCACCACCAGGCGCTGACCCCGAATGATGTCGCGCAACGGGTTCAGCTTCAGCCGGATGCCCAGCTGGCGGATGGTCTGGCTGGGCTGGATGAAGGTTCGTCCGACGTAGGCGTTCTTGACCAGGCCCTGTCCGTAGGGGATCCCGGAGGCCTGCGCGTAGCCGATGGCCGCCGGGGTACCCGACTCCGGGACCGGGATGACCAGGTCACCGTCGGCGGGGTGCTCGACGGCCAGGCGACGACCGATCTCCACCCGGGTCGCGTGCACCGAACGACCGGAGATGGCCGTGTCGGGCCGCGCCAGGTACACGTACTCGAACACGCAGCCCTTGGGCTGGGGGTTCGCGAAGCGGGACGAGCGCACGCCGTCAGCGTCGATCGCCAGCAGCTCGCCGGGCTCCACGTCCCGCACGAACGAGGCACCGACGATGTCCAGCGCCGCCGTCTCGCTGGCCACCACCCAGCCTCGCTCCAGACGACCCAGCACCAGTGGATGCACCCCGTGCGGGTCACGGGCGGCGTACAGGGTGTGCTCGTCCATGAAGGTGAGGCAGAAGGCACCCCGCAGGGTGGGCAGCAGCTCCATCGCGGCGGCCTCGATGGTGCGGTCGGCGGCGGCGTGGGCCAGCAGGGCCGTCAGCAGGTCGGAGTCGGTGGTGGCGGCGATGCGGTCGCTGCGGGTGTTGAGCAGGCCGGCCTCGCGGGCGCGGGCGGCGAGCTCGGCGGTGTTGACGAGGTTGCCGTTGTGCCCCAGCGCGATGGAGGTCCCGGCCGAGGTCGTGCGAAAGGTGGGCTGCGCGTTCTCCCAGGTGACCGAGCCGGTGGTCGAGTACCGGGTGTGCCCGATCGAGATGTGACCGGTCATCGCGGCGAGGGTCTGTTCGTCGAACACCTGGCTGACGAGGCCGAGGTCCTTGAACACCAGCACCTGGTGTCCGTCACCGACCGCGATGCCGGCTGCCTCCTGCCCGCGATGCTGCAACGCGTACAGGCCGTAGTAGGTCAGCTTCGCGACGTCCTCGCCGGGGCCCCAGACCCCGAAGACGCCGCACTCCTCACCGGGGGCGTTCTCGAGCTCGTCGCTCGAGGTGGGTGCGGAACGGTCCGGGTGGGACGTCTCGGACACCGGCTGCATCTCCCTCACGGGCGGGGTGGGAACGCTCTGAGCCTACGGCCTCCGCGTCGTGTGCGTTGACCGGCGATCTTCCTCGGGTCGGTTCTGTCCCGCCTGGCGCCGCTGCGACTTCTCGACCCGACCGGGAACCTACGCGGGCAGGAGCGGGAGCCAGTGTGCGATCTCCACCGCCCGGGTGCCGGACGCGGACGCCCCACCGCGGGCCACGGCGTCGTTCAGCGCGAGGCGACCGGTCACGAGCTGCAGCCAGGTGCGCGGGTCGGTCTCGACCACGTTCGGCGGTGTGCCCCGGGTGTGGCGGGGGCCCGCGATGCACTGCACCGCGACGAACGGCGGCACCCGGACCTCGACGCTGTTGCCGGGGGCCGACTCCGCCAGGGACCGGGCCGAGAGGCGGACCGCCGCCGCGACGGTGACGCGGTCCGGTTCGTC
>JBDTDI010000123.1:0-5411 GCA_039923155.1 Mycobacteriaceae bacterium
CGATCCCCTGCGGGACGAAGTAGGTGTCGTAGTTGGTGGCCGGGTCCATCGCCCAGGCTCCACCGTCGGAGCCGATGGAGACTCGGGACATCGACTCGACCCCGCCGGCGACCACCAGCTGGTCCCAGCCGGAGATCACCTTCTGCGCCGCGGTGTTCACGGCCTCGAGCCCGGAGGCGCAGAACCGGTTGAGCTGCACGCCACCCACGGTCTCCGGCAGCCCGGCGACGATCGCGGCGGTGCGGGCGATGTCGGAGCCCTGGTCACCGACGGGGGAGACGACGCCGAGCACCACGTCGTCGATGGTGTTGGGGTCCAGCTGCGGGAAGCGGGCCTTCAGCTCGCCCAGCAGGCCGACGACGAGGTCCAACGGCTTGGTGCCGTGCAGCGCACCGCCCTTGTTCTTGCCTCGAGGCGTCCTGATCGCCTCGTAGATGAACGCTTCACCACTCACAGCCTTCAGCCTCCTGGTGTCGGTGGGCGCAGACGACTCCGTCCGCACGTTCCCCGATGCTAACAGCGATTCACCTTTGGCCCCATCGTCGCTGGTGAGGATGCTCGTCAGCGCGAATGGTGTTGGTAGCCTGGTGAGGTGACGAGCAGCGCTGTGAGCACGCGGGCGTCCGGGTCGCGGCGGGACTCGTTGGCCGCGGCCGCCGCTGAGCTGTTCGCCACCCGCGGCTACGAGGCGGTGTCGGTGGAGGACGTCGCTGCCGCGGCCGGGCTGAGCGCTCCCGGGGTGTACCGGCACTTCGCGGACAAGCAGGCGCTGCTCGTCGAGGTGGTCCGCGGCGGCATCGGCAAGCTCGAGGGCTGTGCGGTCGAGGAGGGGACGGGCCTGAGCACGCTGGTCGAGCACCTCGCGGCCCTGGCCGTGCAGCGCCCGCCGGCGGCCGTGGTGTGGCGCTGGACCGGGCTGCACCTGGCGCCCGAGCAGCAGCGCGAGGTGGGTCGCCGCACCCACGCACTGCTGGCGCAGTGGGGCGCGCGGCTGCGGTCGGCGCGCCCCGACCTCGTCGAGGACGACGCCGAGCTGCTCTGCTGGGCGGTGCTCAGCGTGCTCGGCAGCACCTGTGTGCACCGCGTCCGGATCGGGGCCGCACGGACGCAGGGACTGCTGGCGCAGGCGTGCACGCGGGTGTTGGCAGTGCGGCCCGGTTGCGGTGTCGCGGTGGGTTCGAGCGCCCCGTCGCCGTCGGCTGGTGGCGGCAGGCGGGCGCAGATCGTCGACGCGGCGTCGGAGCTGTTCGCGCATCGGGGCTACCTCGCCGTCGGGGTCGACGACATCGGGGCGGCGGTGGGGATCGCCGGCCCCAGCGTGTACCGCCACTTCCCGAACAAGATGGCCGTGCTCGTCGCCGTGTGCCAGCGCGCGGCCGACCGGCTGGCCGCCGGGGTGGCGCAGGCCGAGGTCGACGGGGTGCTGACCCCGGCGCGGCTCGTGCGGGTCTACGTCGACGCGCTGCTCACCTCCACCGACCTGCGGGTGGGCATGTCCACCGACCGCTCGCTGGTCACCGGGGCCGAGCG
Source organism: Mycobacteriaceae bacterium (assembly GCA_039923155.1). Taxonomy (GTDB): domain Bacteria; phylum Actinomycetota; class Actinomycetes; order Mycobacteriales; family Mycobacteriaceae; genus Rhodococcus_D. Next base: position 1,531 of record JBDTDI010000123.1, read on the forward strand.
GACCCGCCTGCACCGCCAGCAGCGCGAGCACGTGGCCCACTGGGTGCGGGCGCTGCGTCGGGTGCACCCCGAGCTCGACGATGCTGCGGCCGCGGTCACCGTCCACGCCGCGCTCACCGTGGCCAACGACCTGGCTCGGACCCGCAGCGTGCGGCACCGCCCCGGGCTCGGCTCCGACCTGCAGGCTGTGCTGCTGGCTGTGCTGGACGCGCCCGTGGCGGGCTGAGCGACGCCTGGCATCCTTTGCCCCCGTGCCCCCCGCCACGTCCAGTGCTGTCCCGGTGACCGCAGCGACGGTCGAGGAGGCAGCGCGCCGGCTCGACGGGGTGGTCAGCCGCACCCCCCTGGAGCACAGCCCCCGGTTGTCGGAGCGCACCGGGGCCCGGGTGTGGCTCAAGCGCGAGGACCTGCAGACGGTGCGGTCGTACAAGGTGCGCGGCGCCTACAACCTGATCGTCCAGCTCTCCCCGGATGACCGCGCGCGCGGCGTCGTGTGCGCCAGCGCCGGCAACCACGCGCAGGGCCTGGCGCTGGCCTGCCACGAGCTGGGGGTGCGAGGCACGGTGTTCGTCCCGGGCACCACCCCGCGGCAGAAGCGGGAGCGGATCGCCGCGCTCGGCGGGGCCGGGGTGACCGTCGTGGTGGTGGGGGAGAGCTACGAGGACGCCTCGACGCGCGCCCTGGAGGAGGTGGCGGCGACGGGAGCGACCCTGGTGCCGGCCTTCAACGACCCGCGGACCGTCGCCGGGCAGGGTACCGTGGCCTGTGAGGTGGTCGAGCAGCTCGGGGTGGCGCCGGACGTGCTGCTGGCCCCGGTGGGCGGTGGCGGTCTGCTCGCGGGCATGGGCACGTGGTTTCGAGAGCGACACCCGGGCACCCGGTTGGTGGGGGTCGAACCCGCGGGGGCGGCGAGCATGGCGGCCGCGCTGGTCGCGGGTGGGCCGGTGGCGCTGGCCGAGCTCGACCTCTTCGTCGACGGGGCTGCGGTGCGTCAGGCCGGGGCGGTGACCTACCCCTTGGTGCGCGACTGCGGTGCCGAGCTGGTGAGCGTGGCCGAGGGCGCGGTGTGTACCGAGATGCTGGCCATGTACCAGTCCGACGGCATCATCGCCGAGCCTGCCGGGGCGCTGACCGCGGCCGCGCTGGGCACGGTGGTGGACGTCGCCGACGGGCAGACGGTGGTGTGCGTGGTGTCCGGGGGCAACAACGACGTGAGCCGGTACGCGGAGATCCTGGAGCGCTCGCTGGTGCACTCCGGGCTGAAGCACTACTTCCTGGTCGGGTTCCCGCAGGAGCCAGGTGCGTTGCGCCTCTTCCTCGACGAGATCCTGGGCCCCGATGACGACATCACCCTGTTCGAGTACGTCAAGCGCAGCAGCCGCGAGACCGGACCGGCCCTGATCGGCATCGAGCTGGCCCGAGCCGGCGACCTCGCCGGTCTGCTGGCCCGGATGACGGCCTCGCCGCTGCGGGTGGAGCCGGTGGAGCCAGGCAGCCCGGTGTTCGAGTTCCTGCTCTGACCCACGTCCCTCACCCGGCCGGTGCCCCCCGACCCGTTCTTGCCCGCAGCGCCCCGACCATCAGCGGCAGGAAGGTCGCCAGGCCGGCCAGTGCAACCACCAACGCGGTGGTCCGCGCGGCGGCGGGCAGAGGCAGCAGGCTGAGCGCCAGCCCACCGTTGACCGCGACGAGCCGGTTCGTGGTGCGCCACTGGAACCACGCCTTGCCCGCCTTCAGCGCCACCGGGCCGCCGCCGAGCACCGCGGGCAGCAGGTAGGACAGGGCGCCGATCAGCACCTGGGCGCCGAAGCCGAGCACGAAGATGCTCGTGAGTGGCCCGAGGGAGTGCGAGACCAGCTCCCAGCTGGCGCCCCGCGCCACGACGACCCCGAGGCTGCTCACGCCGACGGCCAGCCAGAGCAGTGCTGCGGCCACCGATGCGGTGGCGTGCTCGCGGGGCGGACTGGCACGGGCAGGACTCAGCAGGGCCCGCCCCCACCACACCAGCCCGGCGCCGTAGCAGCCGATGCCGAGCACCACCGACCACCGGGGACCCCAGAGCGCACCCGCGACGACGACACCCAGTCCGAGACCGAGGAACGGCAGCGCCTGCTGCGCCCACCGCTCGGCCCGGTCGTCGATCCGGGTGCGCAGCATCGTCGGCCACAGCATCACCAGGGTGCCGGTCACGGTGAGGCCGACCCAGCCGAACAGGTTGATCATGGCGTGCGCGACGGCGAGCCGGGCCCGGGCCTCACCGCTGAGGTCACCGGCCAGCAGGACCCCGAGCGCCACCCCGACCGGCAGGGACGCTGCGGCGGCCATGTAGTAGTGCCCGGTCACCCGGAACCGCCCCGGTCGAGCCTGCCGCAGCCGCCGACACAACTGTGCGGCGTGCCAGAGAACGGCAACCACGACGCCGCCACCGCCGACCAGAGTCATCGGCCACGAGCTCGTGGGCACCCCGACGAGCACCAGCGACGTGCCGGCCAGCAAGGTCCACAGCCGGGCCGACTGGGCGCGGCGGACGTCCAGGGTGGGTGACGCCTTGAGCAGCGACTGGGCGAAGTGGGCGCTCCACACCATGATCGAGTGGGTCAGCGCACCGAGCAGAACCAGGTGGATCAACAGCCACCCGGACCCCCGGATCCACGGGTGGGCCACCGCCACGGTGAGGGCCAGCACCGCCCACAGCAGGGTCGGCCCGTCGCGCAGCGGCCACCGACCCCGGGCACCCAGGCGGCTCGGCGTGGTACGTCTGGTCGCGCCTGCGTCGGTCAGGCGGAGTGCGCGCGGGTCAGGCGCAGCGTCCACGCCTGCGGGCCCTCCTCGAGGTAGCGGACATCGATCGCACCGTGCTCGCGGTCGGCGATCTGGGCCAGCAGCGGCTTGGGGTCGTGGGGGGCGATGAGATCCATGGCGCCACCGACCGGGATGGCGCCGAGGGCACCGAAGACGGTGGCGTGACGGATGCGGTGCGGGACGTCGCGCACGTCGAGGACGGGCACGTCGGCGTCGGTCTCCCCGCAGGCGCACGACCCGCTGACGTCCTGGACGGGCAGCTCGTGGTGCTCGATCATGGTGGCTCCTTCGGTCGACGGTCGCTGAGATGTAAAGCAATTATTACATATCAACCGGTGAAAATTAGGGGGGCCCTGCCACGGAGTCGGAACCGGCCTGCCCTCGCCTGCCGCGGTCGGTGTCGTCGCCGGAATCGAGATCGTCGTCATCGCTCGCGGTGGCGATGGCGGGGTGCACGGTGATCTCCCGCTCCTTCTCCGCCTTGACCCGGCGCGTGATGGCGGCGTCGGGGTCCAGGTGGGTCGCTACCCGGTTGGCGAGGGTGCGGACCTGGTTCGGGGTGAGACACCGCCCAGGGGTCAGGTCCGGGTCGTCACCGAGCTGCGTGAGCGTGTACGCCAATGCCGGTGGACAACGACAGCACGGTGGCCACCTCGCGGGCCACGAACTCCGACGCCCACCCCGACTCCACCTCGGCCCGCTACAACCGGGCGGCGGCGGCGGCGAGCTTCGCCGCGACCGCCGCCTCTCGGCCCGCACCGACACGGCAGGGATCTCCAGGTCAGCAGCACCGACCCCGACGCCACCCTCACCCTGCGTCTCGATCATGCGGTTGATTTTAGGCGGCTACCCCGACAAGAACAAGAAGCACGCAAGGAGTCGCACGCTCTTCTGGCGCTGTCGCCGGCACGTGGAGACCACGGGCCACGAGCTGACGGGTGAGCTTGCTTGTGAGGGCGCCCAGGTTGGGAGCACCAAGGCGATGGCCTCGGTGGGGTAAGTCGGGGCGGCCGCACTCGAAGGCCGCAGCCGCGGACCCGGAGGAGGTCGCGCGCTCGGTGCTCAGGGAACCGGGTCTG
>JBDTDI010000124.1:0-11236 GCA_039923155.1 Mycobacteriaceae bacterium
TCACGCCGTCCCGCAGCGCCCTACGAATCGGATTAATAGTACTCATGATCGGATCCTCTCTGAGCGGCGTCTTTCGCGCCTGGTGGGTGGACGAGTAGGGCGGCCGGGTTGATCTGGGCTCCGGTCACGCGCCTGGCGGGGTGTACGCCGAAGATCACCTCCAGGCCCAGGTGCGGTCGTGGTCTTCGAGGACCGAGCCGGCGGCGACCACCTGAGCCACGGCGCCGGGCTCGAACACGATGAGGACCGGCGTCCCGGCGCGCTTGGCGGCCACCTCGCCGCCGAGGCCGAGCATCTCGGTCCGTCCTGGCATGGGCCCTCCACTAGGTGTGACCTAGATCATCGTGGACTGAGAGTGATCATAAGCACCCTGCACATCGACGCAGTCATGTTGCACGTTCGTGCAGGCCGCGGCACCCACTAGCGTAGGTTATGAAAACGAGCCCGCGCGGGATCTGATGTTGCGGAGGGCGCACCGGACCCAGGCCGGGGCGGGCTTTGCGGTGCGGTGCGGTCTAACGTTCATGATGGCTGCACAGACGTGCAACCCGGTGGGCCTCGAGCAGGTGGGAGACCGGGTGGGGGTCGAGCAGGAACGAGAAGGTTGCGGATGGAGCCTCTGAGCAGTTCCGACGGCGCCGGTCCCAGCGACGTCTGGGGGGCGCGGATGTCCGAGGCGGTGCGCGCCGCCCAGCTGTACTACTTCCAGGACATGACCATGGCGGCCATCGCGCGGGAGATGGTGGTCTCACGGTCCACGGTGTCCCGGTTGATCAGCCACGCCCGCTCCGCCGGTCTCGTCGAGATCCGGATCACCGCACCGCAGGGTCAGGCCCCAGGAATGGAGCGGGCCCTGGCCGACGCGTACGGGATCCGCGCCCACGTGGTGCCGGTGCAGGAGTCGATCAGCGAGCTGGACCGCCTGGACAAGGTGGCCATGTTCGCCGCGCGGCTGCTGAACTCCTTCTTCGACTCCGACATGGTGATGGGCATCGCCTGGGGGACGACGCTGAGCGCGGTGAGCAGACACCTCACGCCCAAGCGGACGCACAACGCCCACGTGGTCCAGCTCAACGGGGCCGGCAACACCCGCACCACCGGCATCACCTACGCCAGTGACATCGTCCGGACCTTCGCCAACGCCTACGGCGCCCGCGCCCAGGACTTTCCGGTGCCCGCGTTCTTCGACTACCCGCAGACGCGGGAGATGCTCTGGCGCGAGCGCAGCATCTCCCGCGTCCGCGAGCTCCAGCAGCGGATGGACGTGGCCGTGTTCTCGATCGGCGCCGTCGACGGGCGGGTGCCCAGCCACGTGTACTCGGCGGGGTACCTGGAGGACGCCGACATCGCTGCCCTGCGGGCCGACGACGTGGTCGGCGACATCGCCACGGTCTTCTACCGCGCGGACGGCAGCTTCGACGGGATTGCGTTGAACGACCGGGCCAGCGGGCCGGACCTGGCTCGGCTTCGGACGGTGCCCCAGCGGCTGTGCGTGATCGCCGGGCGGGCCAAGCTTGCGGGCCTGCGGGGGGCGCTGGCCGCGGGGCTCATCACCGACCTGGTCATCGACGACGTCAGTGCGGCCGAGCTGGTTCGGTGAACCAAGGCACCCCAGCCCGAGCAAACGTGCACGTTTGTGCACGTCAGGTGGACCGAGGTGCCGGTATCCTCGACAGTCGGCTGATCTTTGGACGGCCCAGGCAAGGGAGCCAACGTGAACGAGCAGCACCTGATCGCGACGATGGGACCAGAAGAGCACGAGTCGAGCTGGGAGCGGCTGGGATCGACCGAGTTCGACGTCGTGGTCATCGGCGGCGGGGTCGTCGGTGCAGGAACGGCGCTGGACGCGGCGACCCGGGGGCTGAAGGTGGCGCTGGTCGAGGCGCGCGACCTGGCGTCAGGGACGTCGAGCCGGTCCTCGAAGATGTTCCACGGGGGCTTGCGGTACCTGGAGCAACTCGAGTTCGGACTGGTCCGGGAAGCGCTGCACGAGCGTGAGCTGTCCATGTCGAAGCTCGCTCCGCACCTGGTCAAGCCGCTGAAGTTCCTCTACCCGCTCACCCACCGGGTGTGGGAGCGGCCCTACGTGGCGTCCGGCATCTTCCTCTACGACACCCTGGGTGGCGCCAAGTCCGTCCCCCACCAGAAGCACCTCTCCCGCACGTCGGCCCTGCGCATGGCGCCCGGACTCAAGCGCAGCGTCCTCACCGGGGGAGTGCGCTACTACGACACCCTCGTCGACGACGCCCGGCACACCATGATGGTGGCGCGCACCGCAGTCCGCTACGGCGCGGTCGTACGCACCTCCACGCAGGTGGTCGGGTTCGAGAAGACCGACAACCGGGTCACCGCCGTCAAGGTGCGAGACTCCGAGGACGGCCGGGAGACCACCGTCAAGGCGGGCGTCGTCATCAACTGCAGCGGGGTGTGGACCGACGAGGTCCAGTCGATCGCGGGGGGCAAGGGCAAGTTCCGCGTGCGGGCCTCCAAGGGGGTCCACCTGGTGGTTGGTCGCGACAAGATCCAGAGCGACGCCGCGCTGATCCTGCGCACCGAGAAGTCGGTGCTGTTCATCATTCCCTGGGGCCACCACTGGATCATCGGGACGACCGACACCGACTGGCACCTGGACCTCGCGCACCCGGCCGCCACCAAGGCTGACATCGACTACATCCTCAACCACGTCAACGCCGTGCTGGACACGCCGCTGACCGCTGCCGACATCGAGGGCGTCTACGCAGGCCTGCGTCCGTTGCTGGCCGGCGAGAGCGAGGAGACGTCCAAGCTGTCCCGCGAGCACGCGGTGGCGCGGGTGTCCTCAGGCCTGATTGCGATCGCCGGGGGGAAGTACACCACCTACCGGGTGATGGGGGCCGACGCGGTCGACGAGGCCGTGAAGGAGCTGTCGAAGCACGTTCCCGCGTCGGTGACCGAGAACGTGCCGCTGCTCGGGGCCGACGGCTATCTCGCCGTGGTCAACCAGACCGACCAGATCGCCAGTGACCACGGGATCGAGCCCGCGCACGTCACCCACCTGCTGGGGCGCTACGGCGCCCTGGTGCACGAGGTGCTCGACCTGGCCAAGGACGCGCCCGAGCTGCTGGCCCCGCTGCCGTCGGTGCCGGACTACCTGGGGGTCGAGGTGGTGTACGCCGTGCAGTCCGAGGGTGCACGGCACCTGGAGGACGTGCTCGCCCGCCGCACCCGCATCTCGATCGAGTACTCCCACCGCGGGTCGGACTGCGCACAGCACGTCGCGGAGCTGATGGCGCCGGTCCTGGGCTGGGACGCCGAGACCACCCAGCGGGAGGTGGATCTCTACCAGGCGCGGGTCACGGCGGAGAAGGAGTCCCAGACCCAGCTGACCGACGCATCCGCTGACGCGTTGCGCGTGGCAGCCCCGGAGGCTCGCAAGGAGATCCTGGAGCCGGTTCCGATCAGCTGAACCTGACCAGGACCACCGATTCGGAAGCGCCCTTCGTCGTGGTGACGACGGGCGCTTCCGAATCGGTGGGTTCGGGGGCGAACCCGCACCGCTCGGCCAGCGCGGCGCAGGCAGTGTTCTCCAGGTGGTGGCGCCACAGGAGTCGACGCAGGCCCAGACCACCGACCTCAGGGGCGGCGAACGCGAGCCGGACGAGGGCGGGCACGACGGTGCTCATTAGGCCCTGCCCCCGGTGCTCCGGCGCGCTCACGCAGGTCAGGGCGGCCCACGACTCGGCCAGGTGCAGCTCGGTCAGCCCGACCTCGGCGAGCATGGTGCCGGTGCTGGGCTCGCAGACCGCCCAGGCGCACCGGGTCTCCTCGACCCAGGCCCGGGTGTGGTCCGCGATCCGGGCCCCGGCCGACGCGAGGTCGTGCACGTCGCCCAGGCTGGTGAACCGTCGCGCGGCCGGATCCTGGGCCATGGCCAGCAGTGCCGGGCGGTCGTCGACCAGGTCGTCGGCCCGCGGCGTGCGCAAGTAGTAGCGCCCGACGTTGACCTCGATCGGCTCCACGTCAGACCTGCTGTCCCGGATCGTGGTTCAGGCGTCCGTGATCTCACACAACACGGTTCCGGAGGTAACGGCGGCACCGGGTTCCACGGCGAGGCCGGTGACCGTGCCGTCCTTGTGGGCCATCACCGGGTTCTCCATCTTCATGGCCTCGAGCACCGCGATCTGGTCGCCCTGGGCCACCACCTGGCCGTCGGTCACCGACACCTTGACCACGGTGCCCTGCATCGGGGCCACGACAGCGTCGCCCGACGCGGCCGCGCCGCCGCCACGCTTGCGTCCCGAGGGCTTCTTCCTGGCCTGGGAACCACCCCCCCCGCCACCGCCGAGAGCGAGGTCGCCCGGCAGGGACACCTCCAGGCGTCGGCCGCCGACCTCCACCACCACCGTCTGCCGGGGGACCGGTTCATCGGCGAGGTCACTGGCGGCGCCGTCCGCGGTGAAGGGCTCGACCGTGTTGTCCCACTCGGTCTCGATCCAGCGGGTGTGCACGGAGAACCCGTCGTCGTCACCGACGAAGGCAGGATCGCTGACCACCAACCGGTGGAAGGGCACGACGGTGGCCATCCCCTCGACGACCAGCTCGGCCAGCGCCCGGCGGGAACGTTCCAGGGCCTGGGTGCGGTCGGCGCCGGTGACGATGAGCTTGCCCAGCATGGAGTCGAACTGCCCGCCGATCACGCTGCCGCTCTCCACCCCGGAGTCCATCCGCACTCCGGGGCCCTGCGGGGCGACGAAGCGGGTCACCGTGCCGGGGGCGGGCAGGAACCCGCGGCCGGCGTCCTCGCCGTTGAGTCGGAACTCGAAGGAGTGCCCACGCGGGACGGGGTCGGAGGTGATCTCCAGCGCCTTGCCCTCGGCGATCCGGAACTGGGCGCGGACCAGGTCCATGCCCGAGGTCTCCTCGGAGACGGGGTGCTCCACCTGCAGCCGGGTGTTCACCTCCAGAAAGCTGATCAGCCCGTCCTGGCCGACCAGGTACTCCACCGTGCCAGCGCCGTAGTAGCCGGCCTCGGTGCAGATGCGCTTGGCGCTCGCGTGGATCTCGGCGCGCTGAGCGTCCGTGAGGAACGGTGCGGGGGCTTCCTCCACCAGCTTCTGGAAGCGCCGCTGCAACGAGCAATCGCGGGTGCCGACGACGACGACGTTGCCGTGGGTGTCGGCGAGCACCTGCGCCTCGACGTGACGGGGCTTGTCCAGGTAGCGCTCCACGAAGCACTCACCGCGACCGAACGCGGCCGTGGCCTCACGGGTCGCGGACTCGAACAGCTCGGGAATCTCCTCGCGCGTGCGAGCCACCTTCATGCCCCGCCCGCCGCCGCCGAAGGCGGCCTTGATGGCGATCGGCAGTCCGTGCTCGTCGGCGAAGTCGATGATCTCCTGGGGGTCCTTCACCGGCTCCGCGGGACCGGGCACCAGCGGCGCGCCGGCCCGGGTGGCGATGTGTCGGGCGGTGACCTTGTCACCCAGGTCTCGGATGGACTGCGGGGACGGACCGATCCAGGTCAGGTTGGCGTCGAGCACCGCCTGGGCGAACTCGGCGTTCTCGGACAGGAACCCGTAGCCGGGGTGCACCGCGTCGGCGCCGGAGCGGGCGGCGGCATCGAGAAGCTTGGCGACGTCGAGGTAGGACTCTGCCGACGTCTGGCCACCGAGGGCAAAGGCCTCGTCGGCCAGCCGGACGTGGGGGGCGTCGGCGTCGGGCTCGGCGTAGACGGCCACGCTCGCGATGGCCGAGTCCGCACACGCGCGGATGACGCGGACCGCGATCTCCCCGCGGTTGGCGACGAGCACCTTCTGGATCGTCGTCACTGCGTGCCCGGCCACGGTGCCTCCTTCAGGGGTGTGCGGTACCCGCGCGGCGCCGCGATCGTCCCGGCGGAGTCTAGGCAGCGTGCCCACGGGTCTGCCGCGCGGGCGGGTGCAGCCACCGCGTGGCTCAGCCGGCTTCGCGCACCTGGCGCTTGATCCGCGCGAGCATGGCGCTGAGCCCCCGCAGCCGCAACGGGCTCACCAGCTCGGCGAGTCCCAGGGACTGGTAGAAGTCCTCGGGCACCCCCAGCACGGTCGCCCGGCTCTCGCCGTCCAGGCCGTGGTGCAGGATCGAGGCGAACCCGCGCGTGGTCGGCGCCTCCGCAGGGGCCTCGAAGTACAGCTTCACGTGGTCGGTGTCGGAGGCGTCGACGGTGAGGAACAGCGGGGTCTGGCACTCCGGGACCTGCTCGAGGTCGGCGACGTCCATCCCGTCGGGCAGCGGAGGCAGCTCGTCGGACAGCTCGAGCAGCAGGGTCAGCTTGTCGCGGCCGTCCACCGCCTCGAAGTCCTCGATCATCTCCGCGAGCCCGGCGGGGATGCTCATGCCGCCCCCGGCTCGTCACCGGTGACGATGGGCACCCGCACCGTGTTGCCCCACTCGGTCCACGACCCGTCGTAGTTCTTGACGCTGGTGTGCCCGAGCAGGTGGGTCAGCACGAACCAGGTGTGGCTCGAGCGCTCCCCGATCCGGCAGTAGGCGATGACGTCGCCGCCCGGGGTCAGCCCCGCCTCGTCGTGGTAGATCGCCTCGAGCTCGGTGCGGCTGCGGAAGCGGCCGTCCTCGGCTGCGGCCCTGCCCCACGGCACGCTCGCCGCGGTGGGGATGTGGCCGCCGCGCAGCGCCCCTTCCTCGGGGTAGTCGGGCATGTGGGTGCGCTCGCCGGTGTACTCGGCGCTCGAGCGCACGTCGATGAGCGGGGTCGTGCCGATGGCGGCTAGCACCTCCTCGCGGAACGCCCGGATTCCGGCGTCCTCACGCACCACCACGGGGTAGGGGACGGCGGTGACCGGCGTCTCGTCGCGGGTCAGCTCCCGGCCCTCGGCCGCCCACGCCGCCCGCCCGCCGTCGAGCAGCCGCACGTCGGGGTGACCGAACAGGGTAAACACCCACAGCGCGTACGCGGCCCACCAGTTGAACTTGTCGCCGTAGATGACGACGGTGTCGTCGCGGCCGATACCCTTGCCGCCCAGCAGCTTGGCGAAGGTGTCACCGTCGACGTAGTCGCGGGTGACGGGGTCGTTGAGCTCGGTGTGCCAGTCCACCTTCACCGAGCCCGGGATGTGGCCGGAGTCGTAGAGCAGCACGTCCTCGTCACTCTCCACCACGACCAGGCCGTCGTCGCCGAGGTGCTCGGCGAGCCAGCCGGTCGAGACCAGCCGCTCTGGGTGGGCGAAGTCGGCGAAGTCCGGGTTCTGCTCCGGCGCGATCGGCACGGTTGACCTCCTGGTGGGTATGGATTTGTGGTGTGGTTCTGAGCTTCGGTGGTGTGCGGTCTCAACGGTGTCACAGGGTCGCGCCGGCGTCAGGTCGGGGCGGCCGGATCGAAGAAGCGCAGGCCCGGGAAGCGGGCAAAACCGCGGTCGGCGGTGGCCAGGCGCGCGCCGTGGGCGATGGCCGCGGCTGCGAGGTGGGCGTCGGGGACGAGGTTGCCGCGGATGCCCGGGTCGTCGGCGACGAGACGGTCGAACACGTCCCAGGTGGCGGGGCCGGAAGGGATCCAGCGTGCTCCGGGCGCGTTGCGCAACCAGCTGACGAAGCGGGTGGCCCTCTCCGTCGTGCTCGGCCGCACGGTCACCCTCGGGTTGGTGCTCACCCTGATCACTCCCGACAGGACGATGTCGTGCAGGGCCAGCTCCTCGCCGCTGGTGACGGCGGCCCTGAGCCACCGGGCGTAGTCGACGTGTTTGGTCGAGTCCTCGCGAAAGGCGTAGATCAACACGTTGACGTCGGGGAGGATCACCGGAGCCCGTCGTGCTCGTCCCAGACCGCATCCCGATCGGTGATGTCGATCAGGAAGCCCCCGCCCCCGTCCGTCGGCATGGGTTCGTACCGAACAGCCACCGTCTTCTGCTCGAGAAGCAGGCGCAGAGCCTCCTCGACCAGACTCGTGACGGTACGTCCAGAGGCCTCAGCACGCGCCCTGACCTGCGCCACGAGTCCGTCCGGCAGGTTCATCGTGGTCCGCATGCACACGACCATACGATGCGGCGCACACGTATGCGTCACGATGTCCACAGGCTGCTCACGCTGACCCCGACCTCGATGAGCAGCCGACGCACCAGCGGCAGTCCGATTCCGACGACGCTAGACGGATCACCCTCGATGGCCTCGACGAACCACCCGCCCAGACCGTCGAGGGTGAACGCACCGGCCACCTCGAGGGGCTCCCCGGTGGCCAGGTAGGCCTCCAGCTCCGACGCCGACGGGTCGGCGAAGTGCACGAGCGTCGTCTGGGTGCCGGTGGCCTCACCAGTGACGACACCGTCAGTCACCCGGAGCACGCAGTGCCCGGTGAGCAGCTCACCGCTGCGACCGGCCATCGCCGTCCACCGCTGTCGGGCCACGGCCTGCGTGTGGGGCTTGCCCACCAGCTCGCCCCCGACGTGCAACATCGAGTCACACCCCACGACCACCGCGTCCGCCCAGCCCGTGGCGACGGCGTGGGCCTTGGCGGTGGCCAGGATGGCGACGAGCTGGGCGGGGCTCGGCGAACCGCACCCCGCTGTGTCCACGGCGCCGAACCCGGCTGTGTCCACGGCGCCGAACCCGGCGATGACCGCGTCCTCGTCGACGCCGGAGACCCGTACCTCCGGGTTGACGCCGGCGGCCCGGAGGACGGCGAGGCGCGCGGGTGAGGCCGAGGCCAGGACGAACGTGGTCACTAGAGCTGGTGCAGGGTTGCACCCCAGGCGCCGGGTCCGGGGTGCAGCGGGACGCGGAGCAGCTCGGCCGGGTTCCCCCAGCGCTCCCGCCCCAGGGGTTGCTCGGGCTCACGACCACCCACCGCAGCCAGCACCACGACGAGCGCCCCCAGCTCGGTGTCGGTCGGCGTGCCTCGTTCGATCCGTAGGTTCACAGCGGAACGTTGCCGTGCTTCTTGGGGGGCAGGGTCTCCCGCTTGCTCTCCAGCATCTTCAGCGCCCGAGCCACGTGGCCGCGGGTGTGGCTGGGCGGGATGACCGCGTCGACGTAGCCCCGCTCGGCCCCGATGTAGGGGTTGACCAGGGTGTCCTCGTACTCGGTCTGAAGCTCGGCGCGCAGCGCGTCGACGTCCTCGCCGGCGTCCGCGGCGGCCGCGAGGCGGCGGCGGTGCACGATTCCCACCGCACCCGAGGCGCCGATCACAGCGATCTGGCCGGTGGGCCAGGCCAGGTTCACGTCGGCCCCGAGGTGCTTGGAGCCCATGACGTCGTAGGCCCCGCCGTAGGCCTTGCGGGTGATGACGGTGACCAGCGGGACGGTGGCCTCGGCGTAGGCGTAGATGAGCTTGGCGCCCCGACGGATGATCCCGTTGAACTCCTGGTCGGTGCCGGGCAGGAACCCGGGCACGTCGACGAAGGTGAGCACGGGGACGTTGAAGGCGTCGCAGGTGCGCACGAAGCGGGCGGCCTTCTCGCTGGCGTCGATGTCCAGGCACCCCGCCAGCTGGGTCGGTTGGTTGGCCACGACACCGACGCTGCGGCCGTCCACCCGGGCGAAGCCGCACAGGATGTTCGGCGCGAAGAGCTCGTGCACCTCGAGGAGCTCGGCGTCGTCGACGACGCGCGTGATCACCTCGCGCATGTCGTAGGGCTGGTTGGCCGAGTCGGGGATCAGCGTGTCCAGCTCGAGGTCGGTCTCGGTGAGGTTCTCGGCGAGGCTGCCCTCGGTGAGCCGCTCGGCGGCCAGGCGCGGCGCCTCACCGAGGTTGTTGCTCGGCAGGTGGGCCAGCAGCTCCCGGACGTAGTCCAGGGCGTCGGCCTCGTCGGTGCCCATGTAGTGCGACACACCGGATTTCGTGTTGTGCGTGCGGGCGCCGCCCAGGTCCTCCATGGTGACGTCCTCGCCGGTCACGGTCTTGATGACGTCGGGGCCGGTGATGAACATCTGCGACGTCTTGTCGACCATGACCACGAAGTCGGTCAGCGCGGGGGAGTAGACGTGCCCGCCCGCGCACGGCCCCATGATCAGCGAGATCTGCGGGATGACTCCGGAGGCGTGGGTGTTGCGCCGGAAGATCTCCGCGTACAGGGCGAGGGACACCACGCCCTCCTGGATGCGGGCGCCCGCGCCCTCGTTGATGCCGACCAGGGGGCGACCGATCTTGAGCGCGAGGTCCATGATCTTGACGATCTTCTCCCCGTAGACCTCGCCGAGGCTGCCGCCGAAGACGGTGGCGTCCTGGCTGAACACGCAGATCTCCCGACCGTCGACGGTGCCGTGCCCGGTGATGACGCCGTCGCCGAACGGCCGGTTCTCGGCGAGACCGAAGTTGGTGGAGCGGTGCCGCACCAGGGCGTCGGTCTCGACGAAGGAACCGGGGTCCAGCAACGCCTCGATCCGCTCGCGGGCGGTCATCTTGCCCTTGGCGCGGGCACGTTTCACGGCCTTGGCGGAGCCGGCGTGGATCGCGGCGTCCTCCCGGCGGTGCAGCTCGGCCAGCTTGCCTGCCGTGGTGTGCAGGTTGGGCCCGTCGCCAGGTGCAGATCCGTCGACCCCGGAGCCGGCGGGCTGCGTCGCACTCATCATGGGTGCGGAGCCTAGCCACCCCCTGCGATCCGGCCGCGGGGGTAGTCGCGACGACCGGCGCCGCCGCCTGGTCGCCCGTCAGCGGGCGGTCCGGGCGGCCGCACGGGCCCGGCGCACCTTCGCCGGGGTGAAGGTGCGCTCCAGCACTGGCTGCACGAGCCCGTCGAGCCACACCACCGCCAGCATCCGTCCGGGCACCGCGGCCCGCCGGCGCCGGCGCGTGATCATCGAGACCATCGTGGCGACCACCTGCGCCGGAGCGACCTCCGCCCAGATGCCCCGCCTGGAGTTGCCGCCCCAGATGAGGTCGCCCGCGGGGTCGTCGTGGGTCTGGGTCATCAGGTCGGTGCTGGCGAAGGTGGGGTGCAGGCAGCCCACGTCCACCCCGTCGGCACGGCCCTCGATGCGCAGCGAGTCGGCCATCGCGGTCACCGCGGCCTTGGAGGCGCAGTAGTGGGCCTGCAGCGGGGAGTGGATCGCGGCGGCCATCGAGGCGACCACGAGGGCGTACCCCCGGCTCGCGGCCAGGTGCGGGTAGGCGGCCCGCAGGGTTCGGTAGACCCCGTTGACGTTGACGTCCAGGACCGCCTCGAAACGGTCGGGGTCGAGCTCGGCCAGGGTGCCGAACGCGGTGATCCCCGCGTTCGCCACCGCCACGTCGATGCGCCCGAAGTGCTCGGCGGCGGCGGCGACGGCG
>JBDTDI010000125.1:0-7414 GCA_039923155.1 Mycobacteriaceae bacterium
ACGACCCCCGCCTGCGGCTGCTGGCCGGCATGGCGGTGGCGGGCAACACCCCTACCCCGCGCGAGGAGCGCCCCGACCGCTGACTCACTGCGGCGGGCGTGGCCGCACCAGCGGTCAGCGCAGGACCGCGACGATCGCCACCACGCCCACGACGACGATGACCGCGCGCAGCACCCTCGGCGCCAGCAACCGCCCCACCCGGGCACCGAGCTGGCCCCCCACCGTCGAGCCGAGCGCGATCAGCCCCACCACCTCCCAGCTGGGGTGGGCGAACAGGATGAAGGTGATGGCGGCGACCCCGTTCACCACGGTGGCCAGCACGTTCTTGATCGCGTTGGCCTGCTGCAGGTCGTCGTTGAGCAACAGGCTGATCAGGGCCACGTAGAGCACACCCTGCGCGGCCCCGAAGTACCCGCCGTAGATGCTGGCCGCGAACATGCCCAGCGACAGCCCCATCACCCGTCCCCGGGTGGGGGCCGCCGAGGACGGCCGCTCCTTCAGCCGCGCCGACACCCAGGGCTGCACCACGACCAGCACCAGGGCCAGCGCGATGAGCACGACGACGACCACGGTGAACACCCCGGCGGGCAGCACCAGCAGCAGCACCGCACCGAGCAGACCCCCGGCTGCCGACCACGGTGCCAGCCGCAGCAGCGCCGCTCGGCTGCCGGCGAGCTCGCGGCGGTAGCCCCACACCCCGCTGATCCCGCCGGGGACCAGGCCGATGTTGTTGCTGACGTTGGCGACCACCGGCGGGTACCCCAGGGCCAGCAGCGCCGGGAAGGTGATCAGCGAGCCGGACCCCACGACCGTGTTGATGGTGCCCGCGGCCAGCCCGGCCAGGACGATCAGCACAGCATCCACGGGGGTCACGAGCCGCAACCCTACGATCGGGCGGTGTCCGCGACCGAGCCCGCCTCCCGCTGGCTGGCCGGTGTCGAGGGTTGGAACGCCGCCCACGCCGCGGCGGTCGACGTGATCACGACGCTCACCATCGCCCTCGTGCTGGGCTCGCTCACGGTCAGCGGGTCACAGGGCCTGCACTGGTCGGGCCCCTGGGCCCTCCTGCTGGTCGTGGCCTTCGCCGTGCTGCACCTGAGCGTGGCAGCGCGGCGGCGGTGGCCGGAGCTCGCCTACGCCGTCGCGAGCGTGTGCGTGCTGCTCGTGGTGCTGGCTCCGGACGCACAGGTGGCCGGTGCGGTCGCCGGTGGAGCGACCCGCGTCCCGGCGGTGTTCCTGCCCTCCAACCTGGTGTTCCTGATCGTGCTGTTCAGCGTGGCCGCCCGGACCAGCGTCGCGGTCAGCCGCGCGGTCCTGCTCGTCGCACTGGCCGGCGCCGGTCTCACCGCGGGCACGGTCAGCGGCGCTCTGCGCGGGGTCGCCGCGGGCGGCTGGCTGCTGACCTTCGCCCTCGGCGTCGGGCTCGGTCTGCTCGTGGTGATGACCTGGACCCTCGGCCGGCTCGCCCTGTTCCGCCGCCGGCGGGCAGACCGTGACCGGGCCGAGTCGGCCCGGCTGGCCGTGGGGCAGGAACGGGCGCGGATCGCGCGGGAGATGCACGACATCGTGGCCCACTCCTTGGCGGTGATCGTCCGCCAGGCCGAGGGCGGCGCGTTCGTCGCCGGCACGAACCCTGCTACCGCCGAACGCGCGCTGCAGACCATCGCTGACACCGGCCGTTGCGCGCTCACCGACATGCGAGGCCTGCTGGGGGTGCTGCGCGCTCCGGGCGACGAGGACGGCGACGGGCCGGGGACGGCACCCCGGCCGAGCCTGGCCGACCTGCCCCGCCTGGTCACCGGGGTCCGGACGAGCGGCGTCGACGTCGAGCTCGCCGAGTCCGGGACGGCGTTCACGCTCGGGGCGTCGACCGAGCTCGCGGTGTACCGGCTCGTCCAGGAGGGGCTGACCAACGCCCTCAAGCACGCCGGGCCAGGCGCGCACGTCACCGTCACCCTGGCTTGGCGGTGCGACGAGCTGCGGGTCGAGGTGAACGACGACGGTGGCGGACACCCGGGTGCGCCACCGGTGCCTGGCGCCGGCGCCGGCCTGCGCGGGCTGCACGAGCGGGTCACCGCCGTCGGGGGGGCGTTCAGCGCGAGCCGGGGCGAGCGGGGCTTCGACGTCCGGGCCGGGTTTCCCCGTGCGGTGGGGGGATCGTGAGCATCCGGGTGGCGCTGGTGGACGACCAGGAGCTGGTGCGCACCGGGCTCGCCATGGTCGTCGACGCCTGCGAGGACATGCACGTGGTGGCCCAGGCTGGCGACGGTGCGCAGGCGCTCGCAGTGCTGGCCGGGACACCGGCCGACGTCGTGCTGATGGACGTGCAGATGCCGAAGATGAACGGGATCGAGGCGACCGCGGAGCTCACGGCCCGCGGCAACCCAGCCCGGGTGATCGTGCTGACCACCTTCGACCTCGACGAGCACGCCTACGCAGCCCTGCGCGCCGGGGCCAGCGGCTTCCTGCTCAAGGACGCCTCCGCGGCCGAGGTCGTCACCGCGATCCGCAGCGTCCACTCCGGCGACGCGGTGATCGCCCCGTCGACCACCCGGCGGATGCTCTCCCACCTCTCCCGCTCGGCCCCGCACCCGCAGGACGACGACGCGATCGCGGCCCTGACCCACCGCGAGCGCGAGGTGCTGCTCGAGATCGCGCAGGGCCACCCGAACCCGGAGATCGCCCGGCGGTTGTACCTGTCCGAGGCCACCGTCAAGACGCACGTCGGACGCATCCTGAGCAAGCTCGGGCTGCGCGACAGGGTCCAGGTCGTCATCTTCGCCTACGACCACGGGCTGGTCCGGCCCGCCTGAACATCAGCCCGCAGTAGGAGACGGAGGGCCCCGTGCTCCGACGTCCTCCGGCACCGCGGTGGCCACGCTGGGGCCATGACCACACACCTGCTCCGGCCACCCGCCGACACCGCCCCCACCGACACCGCCCCCACCGACGCCGCCCCCACCGACACCGCCCGGCCGACCCGCGCCCGGCTGACCACGCGGACCCTCGGTCTTCTCGGGCTCGGTTGGGCGTTCACCTACGTCCCCATCCACGTCTACTGGGCGCTGGGCGGACTGAGCCCCGCCATCGGGATCACCGGCCAGCAGGAGCAGTTCCAGGTCGCCAACGCCGGTGCCTGCGTCGTGATCGTCGGCGCCGGGCTGACCTGCCTGGCCCTGACCCAGCGGTGGGGGGCGGCCCTGGCCGGCGGCCTGCTTCGCGGGACGGCGTGGGTGGGCGGGGTGCTGGGCCTCGCGCACTGGGCGCTGTTCACGGGCTTCTGCGCGCTACGGCTGGCGGGCACCATCGCCTACCCCGGCGGCGGTGCGGTGAGCACCCAGCAGCTGCGCAGCTACGACTGGGCCAACCTGAGCTACTTCGAGCTGTGGTTCGGCGTGATGGGGATGCTGCTGATCGGCTGCGCGCGCCGCACGCCGACCCGCTCCCGCCGCACCGACCAGCAGCGTGCGACCCCGGCGCGTCGACTGGGCACCGGGGTCAGCCTGGCGGGTGTCGCGGTCGTCGTCTGGGGCGTGTTCACCTTCGATCCCTGGGTCTTCGCGATCTGGGGTCCGGCACTGCTGACGGCCGGGCTCGGCACTCTGGTGCTCGATGGTCGCAGCTCGAGCGGCGGCGGTCAGTCATGAGTGGTCGTCGTGCGGCACACCTGGCCGCAGCCGGCGTCTCACAGCTGGGCCCGTTGCTGCTGGGCGGCGAGCACCGCGCACAGCCCGGCCAGGACCACCAGCACCAGCGCGACCGAGACGTGCTCGGCGAGCGTGGTGATGATCAGCGGGAACGCGAAGCCGATGTAGGCAGTGGCGTAGAAACCCGCGGACACGGTGCCCAACCGCCCCTCGCTGGCCAGCGCGGGCAGTCGCGAGATCCCGCTGGCGAGCGCGATGCCGCCGCCGGCTCCGAGCACGGCCGAGGCCGGGATCACCAGCAGCAGCAGGGCCGGGACGGCGGCCGCGACGGCGGTGCCGCCGAAGCCGACGACCCCGCAGGCGGCCGCGACCGGCGCGGCGCGCCGTCCGAGCCGACCCTGCAGCGGTGCGGCCAGCGTCCCCGCGCCGAGAGTGAGGCCGGCCACCAGCCCGGTCAGCGCCACCGGCGCGACCGGGAAGCCGACGAGGATCGGGACCGCAGCGATGGTGCTCGCGGGGAAGGCGTAGACGCAGACCGTGAGCGGGGCGACGACCAGCAGCGCGTTGCGCCAGGTTCCGGGCCGGAGCGCACCGAGGGGCGGCGCACCTGCGGTCACCGGTACTCGGACGAGCGACTCCGCCACCGACCAGGAGGCCGCCAGTGCCACCGCCAGGATGACCACGTGCAGCAGGTAGGGCAGGACGAGGGGCCACGGCCCCCACTCACCGATCAGACCGGCGTAGGCCGGCCCGATCGCGAAGCCCCCCGTCATGGCCACCGCGGCCGTGCGGGGACCCGCGTGGTTCCCGCGTCGAGTGGCGGTCTCCACCAGCCAGGCGCTGCCGACGCTGAACACCGTTCCCGAGGCCGCCCCCTGCAGGAACCGCGCGAGGTAGAGCAGGGGCTCGCTGTTGGCGGCGAAGACGAACAGCAGCGACACCAGCCCCGCGAAGACCGCGGCCGGCAGGACCAGCCGGCGGCGCCCGACCTGGTCGGCCGCCCGACCCGCGACCGCCAGGGCGAGCATGAGCCCGAGGGCGTAGACGCCGAAGATCGCGGTCAGGGAGGAGTCGGACATCGAGAGTCGCTCGCGGTAGACCAGGAGCAGGGGGGTGGGGACGTTGGTCCCGGTGGCCACCGCGAGCAGCAGCACCGCGAGCCGCCGGTCCGCGCTCCAGTTCATGCGGTGCAGCCTCGCACCTGTGGGCGAGGGACAGCCGCTTCTCAGAGAGAGCGCGGGTCGGCCGCGGTGACGTCGTCGACCCTCACGTTGACCTCAGCCGACACCCGCGCTGCGACCTGTGGGCCCAGCACCTCGGCGACCGCAGCCAGCGCGTGGGTGCGAACCTGCGCCGCCAGCTGGTGCAAGGAGGCGCCGTAACCCGCGCGCACCACCAGGTGCAGCCCTCGCAGCTCGGTGCGGGCGAGCTCTGTGCGCACGTCGGTGACCACACAGGGAAGCGCCGCCGCCACCGCGCGAGCCAGCATGACGCGCAGCACCTGCTCACTGACCAGCAACCGGTCGCCGACCCTCGACCCTGCGGGCTCGACCATCTCGGCCAGCACCGGGAAGGAACGACGCTGGGACCGTCGAACGGCGCGCAGCACCCCGCCCTGCGCCGCGTCCCACCCGGGCTCCTCCCGCAGGTCCGCGAGCACCGCCCTGGTCATGTGCTCAGCTACCGCCACCGCTGCATCCTCCTCTCCAGGTTCGATCGCGCCCGGTGCAGCTGTCCGCGCACCGCCCCCGGGCTCAGCCCAACCACCTCGCCGACCTCGCTCGGACTCAGCCCGTCCACCTCGACCAGCACCCAACAGGCCCGCTGCCGGTAGGGAAGCTCGGCCAGGGCCAGCTCCAGCTCCGCCAACAGCTCCCCCTGCGTGGCGTGCACCAGCGGGTCGCTGGCGGGACCCGCAGCGACGGTGGACAACATCCGGTCGTCGACCGGGCTGGCGCGGGAACGACGGGCGAGGTCGATCGACTTGTGGACGGTCAGTCGCAACAGCCACGTCGTCAGGCTCGAGCGACCCTGGTAGCTCTCCAAGCCCTGCCACGCCGCCACGAAAGCATCCTGCACCGCCTCCTGCGCGTCTCCGGAGTCGCGCAGCATCCTGCGCGCGTAGCGGTACATCGACGCACCGTTGCGCCGCACGATTTCCTCGAAGGCGCCCCGGTCGCCGAGACGGGCGGCCTCGACCAGGGCCTGCTCCCCCGGCACGACGCCAGCCTCGAGGCGGGACTCGACCTGCGGCACGCAACAACCTTAGGAGCCCGACCCGTCGATGTCCGATCGGTGGTGTGACGCACGTCACGTAGGCTGGGCGTGCGTTCTCGCCCCGTCGTCTCGACTCTCCACTGACCGCCTACCGAGCGCCGCAGCAGCGGCGTCGATCCAAGAGGAGCACGGATGACCAGCACCGAGAAGTCCAGCACCGAGAAGTCCAGCACCTCCGGCACCGACATCACCACCACGAAGGAGTCGGCGCTGGTCAGCGCCCAGGGGCGCACCACGATCGCCGACACCGTGGTCTCCAAGATCGCCGGCATCGCCACCCGTGAGGTCAACGGGGTGCACAACCTCGGCGGCGGCGGCGCGCGGGCGATCGGTTCGCTGCGGGAGCGCATCCCGGGCGCACGCACCAACCACTCCCAGGGAGTGTCGGTCGAGGTCGGCGAGCGACAGGCCGCTGTGGACGTCGACATCGTCGCCGAGTACGGCGTGGCCATCAGCGACCTCGCCACGGGCATCCGACGCAACGTCATCAACGCCGTCGAGCGGATGACCGGCCTCGAGGTCACCGAGGTCAACGTCACCGTGCACGACGTGCACCTCGACGACGGCTCCGACGACGAGGAGACCGAGACCGCCGCCCCGGCCCGGGTGCAGTGACGTCCAGCTTCGGGACGTCCCCCACCGGCGCCGGGCCCGCGGCCCCGGTCGAGATCGAGGACCGCATCGTCGAGGCGGTGCTCACCGTGCCCGGCGTGGTGGCCATGCACGGGGGCACGTTCGGCGAGGCTGCCACCTACCTGCCGGGACGGCGGGTCTCCGGGGTGCGGATCAACGACCAAGGCACCGACGTCCACGTCACCGTGCTCTACGGCAGCGTGGTGCGCACGGTGGCCGAGCAGGTTCGACGCGCGGTGGCTGCGGTGTCGCCCGGACCGGTGCAGGTGACCGTCGAGGACCTGGTGCCGGCGCTGGAACCCGTCGCCTGGTCATGAGCACCGAGCACCAGTCCGAGGCGGACCGTCGGGCGGCGCGACGGGCAGCGGTGCGCGCCCACCACCCGGATGTGGGGGGTGACCCGGCGGCGCTGCAGCGCGCGCTGGAGCAGATCGACGGACGCCTGGACCCCGAGCTCGAGCCGATCTACCAGGTCCGTCCTACGTCGCGCCTGGGCCGGGCACGGCGCCGGGCACGGCGACGCGTCCGCGCCTTGCGCACCCACCTGCCGCGCGCCGTCCCTGGCTCCACCCGCTACCACCCCCTCTGATCTCCCCGACCTCACACACCTGCAGCACCCCACGAAGCGGAGCGCATCATGACCAACTCAACCATCGGCCTGATCGCCGGCCTGCTGCTGGCGATCTCGATCGCGACGGCCGGGTGGTTCGGCTTCTGGATCGCCCTCGTCCTCGGTGTCATCGGCTACATCGCCGGCGGCGTCCGCGACGGTGAGATCGACCTGAACTCGATCCTGCGTGGCCGTGGCCGTGGCTGAGACTGCACCCACGGCCCCGTCCGGCGCGTCCGAGGATCCC
>JBDTDI010000126.1:0-8337 GCA_039923155.1 Mycobacteriaceae bacterium
ACCGCCGACGCCGCCGAGCAGCTGTGGACAACCCGGCCGGGTGTGGACAACCAGGCCGATCCGCAGGCGCGGGACCCGGCAAGGGTCGGTGGGCGGTGCTAGGAGCCGAACGGTCCGTCCTCCGGCAGCCGCAGCTCGGGCTTGTCCAGCTCCTCGACGTTGACGTCCTTGAAGGTGATGACCTTGACCTGCTTGACGAAGCGCACCGGGCGGTACATGTCCCACACCCAGACATCGGCCATGCGGACCTCGAAGTAGATCTCTCCGTCGGCGTTGCGGGGGGTGACGTCCACGGAGTTGGACAGGTAGAAGCGACGCTCGGTCTCCACCACGTAGGCGTACTGGCTGACGATGTCGCGGTACTCCCGGTAGAGGCTGAGCTCCATCTCCGTCTCGTACTTCTCCAGGTCCTCAGCGCTCACCCCGTCACCGCCCCGTAGGCCGCAGAGCCGACCAGAGCCGCGTACTTGGCCAGCACCCCCCGGGTGTATCGGGGGGGCAGCGGCGCCCATCCCTCCCGCCGGGCCGCCAGCTCCTCGGCGTCGACGAGCAGGTCGATCGTCTTGTCCGCCACCACCACCCGCACCCGGTCTCCGCCACGCACCAGGGCGATCGGTCCCCCGTCGACCGCCTCAGGGGCGACGTGACCGATGCACAGACCGGTGGTGCCCCCGGAGAAGCGGCCGTCGGTGAGCAGGAGCACGTCCTTGCCGAGACCGGCACCCTTGATCGCGGCCGTGATCGCCAGCATCTCCCGCATGCCCGGGCCGCCCTTGGGGCCCTCGTACCGGATCACCACCACGTCACCGGCGGTGATCTCCCCCGCCGTCAGGGCGTCCATCGCGGCCCGTTCCCGCTCGAACACCCGCGCCGGGCCCTCGAAGACCTCGGCGTCGAAACCGGCGGTCTTTACCACGGCCCCCTCCGGCGCCAGGGAACCGCGCAGCACCGACAAGCCACCGGAGCGGTGCAGCGGGTCGGACATCCGACGCAGCACCACCCCGTCCGGGTCAGGCGGGTTGATCGTGGCCAAGTTCTCCGCGACGGTGCGGCCGGTCACCGTGAGCGCGTCACCGTCGAGCAGCCCGGCGTCCAGCAGGGCCCGCATGACCACCGGGATGCCCCCGTTGCGGTCCACGTCGTTCATCACGTACTGCCCGAAGGGCTTGAGGTTGCCGATGTGCGGGACCTTGTCACCGATGCGGTTGAAGTCGTCCAGCGTCAGGTCGACCCGCGCCTCGCGGGCGATGGCGAGCAGGTGCAGCACCACGTTGGTGGAACCCCCCAGCGCCATCGCGACGGCGATCGCGTT
Source organism: Mycobacteriaceae bacterium (assembly GCA_039923155.1). GTDB lineage: Bacteria > Actinomycetota > Actinomycetes > Mycobacteriales > Mycobacteriaceae > Rhodococcus_D. The sequence goes on from JBDTDI010000126.1 coordinate 1,313, forward strand.
CTCGAAGGCAGGTTTGGTCAGGACGTCACTGGTGGTGATGCCCTGGCGGAGCATGCCGACGACCGCCTCGCCGGAGAGGTGCGCGAAGTTGTCCCGTCGGCGGTCGGCGGCCGGCGGCGAGGCCGAACCGGGCAGGCTCATGCCCAGCGCCTCGGCCACCGAGGCCATCGTGTTGGCCGTGTACATCCCGCCGCAGGCACCCTCACCGGGGCAGATCGCCCGCTCGATGCGGCCGAGGTCGTCGACGCTCATCTTCCCGGCCCTGCACGCCCCGACCGCCTCGAAGGAGTCGATGATCGTCACGTCGCGCTCGGATCCGTCGCTGAGCTTGACCCAACCGGGCGCGATGGTCCCGGCGTAGAGGAACACCGCAGCCAGGTCGAGGCGGGCCGCGGCCATGAGCATGCCGGGCAGCGACTTGTCGCAGCCGGCCAGCAGCACGGAGCCGTCCAGCCGCTCCGCCATCATCACCGTCTCCACCGAGTCGGCGATGACCTCACGGCTGACCAGGGAGAAGTGCATGCCCTCGTGGCCCATCGAGATGCCGTCGGAGACGGAGATGGTGCCGAACTGCAGGGGGTAGCCACCGCCGGCGTGCACACCCTCCTTGGCCCCCTGCGCCAGGCGGTTCAGCGACAGGTTGCAGGGGGTGATCTCGTTCCACGAGCTCGCGATGCCGATCTGGGGCTTGTCCCAGTCGTCGTCCCCCATCCCGACGGCACGAAGCATGCCGCGGCTGGTGGTTGCCTCGATGCCGTCGGTGACGACTCGGCTACGAGGCTTGATGTCCGGTCGGTCTTTGTCGAGGGCCACGCCCGGAGTGTAGGACGGCGACCGACGGGTGCCAGCCCGGGTGAGGGTTCGTTCCGCCGGGCGTCGCCTGCGCGGCCAGCACGCTCGGCGCTCGCACGCCCGGCTGGTGGTCGGGCGCAGGGCGGCCTCAGCTCGCACGGAGCCGGGCGGCTGCGACGTTGCGGTAGGAGAAGCGGTGCTCGCGGCACGGGCCGAGCCGGTGCAGCCTCTGCTGGTGCAGCGGGGTCGAGTACCCCTTGTGCTCGGCGAAGCCGTACCCGGGCAGGGCTCGGTCGAGCTCGACCATCATCCGGTCGCGAGTCACCTTCGCCAGGACGCTGGCGGCTGCGATGCAGGCCGCGGTGGCGTCCCCGCCGATCACCGGTAGCGAGGGTGCGCCGAGCCCGGGCACCCGGAACCCGTCGAGCAGGACGTACCCCGGCGTCACCGTCAGCCCGGCCACCGCCCGGCGCATGCCCTCGATGTTCACCACGTGCACCCCCAGAGCGTCGACCTCGGTCGCGGGGACCACGACGACGTTGGTGGCCACGGCCGAGCGCAGGATGAGCGGGAACAGGCGTTCACGCTCGGACTGGCGCAGCAGCTTGGAGTCGGTCAGGCCCTGCAGGGCGGGCAGCGGGCGGGCGGGCAGGATGCACGCCGCCACGACCAGCGGGCCGGCGCAGGCTCCTCGACCCGCTTCGTCCGCTCCGGCCACGGGCCCCAGCCCGCAGCGCTGCAGGGTCGACTCGAGCGTGCGCAGTCCGCCGGCCGGGCGGATCGCCACCCGGGGTGGCCAGCCGCCGGTCACGGACCGACGGAGGTTCCCGCCCCCGGTCGAGCGGCCGCGACACTGTGGGCGTCGATCCTGGAGGCGTCGATCCTGGACGCGTCGATCCTGGACGCGTCGATCTCGGGGGCGTGGATGATCCCCCACCGCGACACCGGGACGATGACCACCCGGGCCTTGCCGATCACGTTGGCCACAGGCACGGTGCCGCGCGCGTCGTCGCCGACGTGGACGCGGGAGTCGCCCGAGTTGTTCCGGTTGTCACCCATCATCCACAGGTGCCCGTCGGGCACGGTCACGGCCGCGAAGCACCGGCCGGACGTCACGCTGGAGGTGCAGTCCATGGCGCCCGGCACGAAGGAGAAATCGTTCACCACGTAGGGCTCGGTCAACGGCGTGCCGTCGACCTGCACCCGCCCCTGCACGTCGCAGCACTTCACGGTCTGGCCTCCCGTGGCGATCACCCGCTTGACGAAGTCACGTTCGTCAGGAGGGGCGAGACCGACGATGGCTCCGACCTGCCGAAGCCCGCGCACCAGCACGTTGGACGATCGGTCGGTGGTGAACTCGGTGTTCCACGAGTCGGGTCCCTTGAAGACCACCACGTCACCGGGACGGGGGTCGGTGAACCGGTAGCTGAGCTTGTCGACCACGATCCGGTCGTTGGTGTCCCCGCAGCCCGTGCACCCCACCAGGGTGGGTTCCATCGACTCCGACGGGATCACGTACACCCGGGCCAGGAAGGTCTGGATCCCAAAGCTGAGGAGCAGCGCCACCACGACCAGAACCGGTAGCTCTCGGAGAAGAGAGCGCCGTCCCGGCGCGGCGGTGGGCGGGGGAAACTCATCACCCGGGTCGACCGAGCTCGGGTGGGCCGCGTCCGACGGCGGCTCCAGCATCGGTGCTGGTGTCGGCTCGTCGGCCGGGGGGTTCAGCTCGTCGGGCACGGCGGGAAGGCTAGCGCTGCTCGGCGTGCACACCGAGGGCGCACGCCCAGCAGATCAGCGCTTCTCCTTGATCTTCGCGGCCTTGCCGCGGAGGTCGCGCAGGTAGTACAGCTTGGCGCGGCGCACGTCGCCCCGCGTCGCCACCTCGATCATCGCGATGCTGGGCGTGTGCAGCGGGAAGGTGCGCTCCACCCCGACCCCGAAGGACACCTTGCGGACGGTGAACGTCTCCCGGACCCCCGCGCCCTGACGTCGAATCACCACGCCCTTGAACACCTGGACCCGCTCGCGCGTGCCCTCGGTGACGCGCACGTGCACGTTGAGGGTGTCGCCGGGGCGGAAGGCGGGGATGTCGTCGCGCAGCGACTTGGCGTCGAGGGCGTCCAGGGTGTTCATGTGTCTACCGTCCTTGCGTGAGCGCGTGAGCAGAGGACCGTCCGGCGGATGTGCCCGCGACGTTCGTGCTCCGAGTGGGTGGCTGCTCGGCCGTGGTCAAGCATGATCGGTAACGCAGTCGGTCCCGGGCAGCCATCCCAGTCTGCCAGAACCGGGCGCGCTGACGAAACCGGCGTCGTCGAGCACGGCCCGGTCCGCGGCACTGAGCTGGGCGGTCGCGAGGAGCTCCGGGCGACGACGCGCCGTGCGCAGCACCGACTGCTGTCGCCGCCAGGCCGCGATCCGGGCGTGGTCCCCGCTGCGCAGCACCTCCGGAACGTCGTGGCCGCGCCAGCTCAGCGGGCGGGTGTAGGCCGGGCCCTCCAGCAGCCCGTCGGAGAAGGAGTCCTGCTCGGCGGAGGCGGCGTTGCCGAGGACCCCCGGGCGCAGACGCACCACGGCCTCGACGATCACCAGCACGGCTGCTTCGCCTCCGATGAGCACGTAGTCGCCGAGCGAGACCTCGATGACCCGCACCCGGCCGGCCGCCTCAACGACCACCCGTTCGTCGATGCCTTCGTAGCGGCCGCACGCGAAGACCAGGTGCTGAGCCTGGGCGAGCTCAGCGGCCAGCGCCTGGGTGAAGGGAACCCCGGCCGGGCTGGGCACCAGCAGCACCGACCCGTCATCGAGGACGTCGTCGAGCGCGGCTCCCCACACGTCGGCCTTCATCACCATCCCGGGACCACCGCCGTACGGCGAGTCGTCCACCGCCTGGTGAACGTCGTGGGTCCAGGACCGGAGGTCGTGGACCTCCAGCTGCACCAGGCCACGCTCGATCGCCCGCCCGAGCAGCGCCGCCCGCAGGGGTTGCAGGTACTCGGGGAAGATCGTGATGACGTCCAGTCGCACGTCAGTGCTCCAGCAGCCCGTCGGGCGGATCGACGGTGACGGTCCCGGCGCTCGGATCGACCGCGGTGACGATCGCGGCCACGAAGGGGATCAGGTGCTCCCCCTCGCTCGACCCGGCCGGACGCACCGACAACAGCTCCCCGCTGGCCCCGTGCAACACGTCGAGCACGGTCCCGACCTGGGTGCCGTCACCGGTCAGCACCCGCAGCCCGACCAGCTCGTGGTCGTAGAACTCGTCGGGGTCCTCCGAGGGAGGGAGCTCGCTGTGGTCCACCACGAACAGCACACCCCGCAGCGCGTCGGCCGCGCCACGGTCCTCCACTCCGGCCAGGCGGACGAGCAACCGCCCGGAGTGTTCCCGGACCCCGGTGACCTCGTGGTCGGCGGTGCCGCGCTCCCGCGGGCGGCGCGAGTGCAGGACGGTGCCCAGGGCGAACCGATGGGCAGGATCGTCGGTGCGCACCTCGACGAGAAGCTCGCCGTGAACCCCGTGCGAGCGGGCTACCCGCCCGATCACCACCTCCACCTCGGATCCCGGTGCGCTCAGTGGTCGGTGTCGACGACGTCGACGCGCACGCCCCGCCCGCCGACCCCGGCGACCACCGTGCGCAGCGCGGTCGCCGTGCGCCCGCCCCGCCCGATGACCTTGCCGAGGTCGTCGGGATGGACCCGCACCTCGACGGTGCGCCCACGCCGACCGGTGACCATCTCGACCTGGACGTCGTCAGGGTTGGCGACGATCCCGCGGACGAGGTGCTCAACCGCCTCGGCGACCGTGCTCACTTCGCGTCGGTGGCGGCGGTCGTGTCAGCGGCCGGGGTGCCGGCGTCAGACTTGCCGGACTCGGACTTGCCAGCCTCGGTGTCCGAGGAGTCGGACTCCGTCTTCTTCGCCGGCTTCTTCTTCGGGGTGGTGGCGGCCGACTTGGGCTCGTCCCCGGCCTGCGCGAGCGCGGCCTGGAACAGCTCCAGCCGGCTGGGGCCGACCTCCTTGGTGCGCAGCGTGCCCTCGGTACCCGGCAGGCCCTTGAACTTCTGCCAGTCGCCGGTGATCTTCAGCAGGGTCTCGACGGGCTCGGTCGGCAGGGCACCGACTCCCAGCCAGTACTGGGCGCGCTCGGAGTCGACCTCGATGAAGCTGGGCTCTTCCTTCGGGTGGTACTTGCCGATCGTCTCGATGGCGCGACCGTTGCGACGGGTGCGGGAGTCCGCGACCACGATCCGGTAGTGGGGGGTGCGGATCTTGCCGAGACGCATGAGCTTGATCTTGACGGCCACGAGTTGCAGAGCTCCTCTTCAGGGGAACGTCACGACGCGGTTCAGCGGCGCGCACGGCGTGCGCACCCGGTTCCGCCCTTTGCGGGTGACCCCTCCATGGTGCCAGACGGCACCTCAGCCAGGAAACCGAGCCGCTCAGCCGGTTCCCCCGACGCGCCGCCCGCGCAGCAGCACGTGCGCCGGGGCGCGCAGGGTCGTCACGCCCCCACGCGGATCGCTGTGGTGCACCAGCAGGTCGGCGGGCGCGCCCGCGACCAGGCCGGGGTGGCCCAACCACGACCGCGCGTCCCAGCAGGCCGCTCCCAGGGCGTCGTGGGGGCTCATGCCCACCCCGACGAGAGCGGCCACCTCGTCGCCGATCCGGCCGTGGGCAATTCCCCCGCCGGCGTCGGTGCCTGCGTAGACGGGCACACCGGCGTCGACGGCCGCGGCGATGGTGGCCCCGACCCGGGCGTGCAGGTCACGCATGTGGGCGGCATAGACGGGGTAGCGGTGGGCGCCGTCGGCGATGGCGGGGAAGTTCTCGATGTTGATCAACGTGGGCACCAGCGCGGTGCCGTGCGCCACGACCAGCTCCAGCGAGTCCTCGGTGAGCCCGGTGCCGTGCTCGAGGCAGTCGATGCCCGCCCGCACCAGGCCGCCCAGCGCCTGCTCGCCGAACACGTGGGCCGTCACCCGCGCCCCCTCGTCGTGGGCCGCGGCGATCGCGGCGACCAGCACCTCGTCGGAGAAGACGGGGGCGAGGTCGCCGCTCGCCCGGTCGATCCAGTCACCCACCAGCTTCACCCAGCCGTCGCCCCGGCGGGCCTGGTTCCGGACGGCCTGGGGCAGCTCGGCCTCGTCCTCGAGCTCGATGCCCACCCCCGGTATGTAGCGGCGGGTGCGGGCGAGGTGACGGCCGGCGCGGATGATGCGGGGCAGGTCCGTCCGCGCGTCCAGGCTGCGGGTGTCCACCGGGGAGCCGGCGTCGCGCAGCAGCAGCGCCCCGGCGTCGCGCTCGGTCTCGGCCTGGGTCACGGCCTCGGCCAGCCCGACCGGTCCGTCGGGCCCTATGCCCACGTGGCAGTGGGCGTCGACCAGCCCGGGCATGATCCAGCCCCCGTCGCAGAGCGTCTCTGCGTGCGCGACCGGCTCGGTGCTCAGCACTCCGTCGACCACCCAGAGCTCTACCGGCTCGCCGGTCGGCAGCATGGTTCCCCGCAGGCGGTAGCGCTCGTTGGGCGGCGGAGTCACGGCAGAGCCCTACTTCTTGGGGAACTTCAGCTGGGACGGGTCGAAGCCCTCCAGGCCGGGCGGAAGTCGGTCCAGGCCCTTGGGCATCGTCGACAGGTCGGGCAGCCCCCCGGGTCCGGCCATCCCGGGGAAGCCTGCCCGGTTCTTCGCCGGCGTGGGCCCGCGCCCGGACTTGCCCTTCTTGCCCTTCTTGCCCCGCACCGCCTTCCGGTTGCCGCCGGGCAGACCGAAGCGACCGGCCATCTGCGCCATCATCTTCCTGGCGTCGAAGAACCGGTCGACGAGCTGGTTGACCTCGGTGACGGTGACGCCGGAGCCGTTGGCGATGCGCACCCGCCGTGAGGCGTTGATGATCTTCGGGTCGGTCCGCTCGGCGGGGGTCATGCCCCGGATGATCGCCTGGATGCGGTCGATGGACTTCTCGTCGACCTGGCCCAGTGCCTCCTTCATGTCCCCCGCCCCGGGGAGCATGCCGATCAGGTTGGCCAGCGGCCCCATCTTGCGGACGGCGAGCATCTGCTGCAGGAAGTCGTCCAGGGTCAGCTGCCCCGAACCCATCTTGGCCGCTGCGGCCTCGGCCTCGCCCGCGTCGAACACCTGCTCGGCCTGCTCGATGAGGCTGAGCACGTCGCCCATCCCGAGGATGCGGCTGGCCATCCGGTCGGGGTGGAAGACGTCGAAGTCCTCCAGCTTCTCGCC
>JBDTDI010000127.1:0-3218 GCA_039923155.1 Mycobacteriaceae bacterium
AGCGCCTCCTCCTCCGTCGATGGCTCCACGCTACCGGCGGGGACCGACACCAGCCTGGTGGCGCACCAGCACCACCGGCGCCACCACGGTGGCGCACGTAATATCACCGACGTGCAGGTCTGCAGACGAGGAACGAGATCCCGGTCGGGCGCAGACCAGTGAGTGGGCCCAGGGCCGGTGGGGACGGCCGGGACCAAGGCCCTGACCCCACCCGTGCCTTCCCTGCGCCAGGACCGTGGACCGGTGGTCGACCCGGGCCCGCCGGGCCGCCCCAGGGACCCGGACCCGATCCATGCACGCACTGGGGTGCTCCGTCACACAACCCACAGTCCGGGTACCAGCAACCCGGCCACCAGCGATCCAGCTACCAGCAGCAGCCGTACTACGGGCAGGACCCGCCCCCGTTCGGACCGCCACCGGGTGCGCCACCACCAGGATCCGGCGGGGGTGGTCGCGGCCCGCTCATCGGCACCGCGGCCGCGGTGCTGGTGCTGCTGGTGGTTCTCGGGACGCTGCTGCTCGTGCGCTCGCGCTCCACCGCCCAGGACGGCACGGCCGTCGGTGCGAGCAGCACCACCGCGACCAGCACGGCACCCGCACCGCAAACCACCAGCGCCCTACCGCCGCTGCCGAGATCACGCGCCCCCAGCCCCACCACCCCGCCCCCGACCAGCCCACCCAGCAGTGCGGCAACCACGACGGCAGCGAGGGCCAGCCCCGCCGACGTCGGAGCCATCACCGCGCTGTCGCAGCAGCTCATCGACGCGCTGAACTCCGGTGACGCACAGCAGGTCGAAGCGGTCACCTGCGGGAAGCTACGGACCCAGGCGGAGCAGGGTGCGGAACCACCGGAGAAGACGATCAGCTACGACCGCACCGAGGACATCACGGTCGACGGGGACGCCGGCACCGCCCAGGTCTACGCCAGCGACGACGACTCCGAGCCCACCCCGGCAACCATGGAGGTGCAGCGCGTCGACGGGACCTGGAAGGCGTGCAACCTGCGCTGACGGCGCCTCTCGGGCTCAGTTCTTGGCTGAGCGCCGCTGGGGCTGCGGGGTGACGGTGCCCTCGGCCAGACGTCGGGCGCTGATCAGGAACGCGGTGTGGCCCTGCATGCGGTGGTCGGGACGCACCGCCAGCCCGACGACGTGCCAGTTGCGCAGCAGCAGCTCCCACGAGTGCGGCTCGGTCCAGCACTGCTGCTCGCGCAGGGCCTCCGCAACCCGGGACAGCTGGGTGGTGGTGGCCACGTAGACCACCAGGACGCCGCCGGGCACGAGGTTGCGCGCCACGGTGGGCAGCTGCTCCCACGGGGCCAGCATGTCCAGCACCACCCGGTCGACCTCACCGTCGAACTCCGCGACGTCCGCCACGGTCAGGTCCCAGTTCGAGGGGCGCTCACCGAAGAAGTTCTCCACGTTGGTCACGGCGTGTGCTGCGTGGTCCTCGCGCACCTCGTAGGAGGTGACTCGCCCCTGTGGGCCCACCGCGCGCAGCAGCGAGCAGGTCAGCGCCCCGGAACCGGCTCCCGCCTCCAGCACGCGGGCCCCGGGGAAGATGTCGCCCTCGCTGAGGATCTGCGCGGCGTCCTTGGGGTAGATGACCTGCGCACCCCGGGGCATGGAGAGCACGTAGTCGGTCAGCAACGGCCGCATCGCGAGGTAGCTCGTGCCGGCCACGGACCGGACGACGCTGCCCTCCTCGGCCCCGATGAGGTCGTCGTGGGCCAGGGCCCCTCGATGGGTGTGGTAGCTGCCACCGACCGCGAGGGTGATGGTGTAGTGCCTGCCCTTGGCGTCGGTCAGCTGGACGCGGTCACCGGCGCGGAAGGGTCCGCTCGGGCGGGGCTGGGCCATCGTGGAGGTGCTCCTGGGGGTCGGGGTGCGCGGTCGAGCGATGATCCCACGCCACGGCCTCACCGCAGGACGCCCACCGCCCGCCGACCCACGTCGAGGATGACCAGGGTCACCCCCACTCCGGCACCGTCACGCGCACGGCTCAGGTCGCTGCCCTGGTTCACCAGCTGCTCCGGGCGCAGCAGCGCGACCGCCTCACCGAGCACGGCGCCCGGCGCCACCGCAAGCACGCGCCCGGCCCGTCCACGGTCCAGCTCGGCCCGCACCGACCCCTCGTCGTCGGCGACGAGCACCGTCCCCCGGTGAGCCACCGCAACCGCCAGCGGCGTGCGCGCCCCGAGCACGGTCACCGCCTCGATGTCCTCTGCCTCGCCCCGGGCACCGTCCAGCAGCACGACGACGAGGAACGCGGCGACCAGGACCTGGACCCACGCTCCGGTGCCGCGCTCGGTCAGGGCGTGCACCCCCCAGACGGCGACCCCCGCGGCCACGACCACGCTGCCCACCCGCGCGGCCCGGATCCCCGCGGACGGACGCCCGGTGAGACCCCAGGCCAGCGCGCTCAGCACCCGACCGCCGTCGAGCGGCAGCCCCGGCAGCAGGTTGGTCACCGCGACCGCCGCGTTGGCCAGCCCGACCTGCAGCAGCAGCAGCGACGGCAGGGTCAGCGGGTCGCCGACGTCGAGCCAGCGCCACCCCACCAGCGCAGCCACCGCGAGCACCACGGAGACCAGGGGGCCGGCGGCGGCGATCGTCCCCTCGGTGCGGGCGTCGCGGGGCTGGCGCGCCAGCTCGGTGACCCCGCCGAGCAGGGACAGCTCCACCTGCCTCACCCCGGCCCCAGTGCGAACCGCAGCGAGGCAGTGCCCGAGCTCGTGCAGGAGCACCGACAGCCCGAGCAGCAGGGCCAGGGTGAGGGCCACCACGACCGACGCGACGGTCGAGGTGCCGGGCACGAGCCGGCGAACAAAGGGCGCGTACACCACGGTGAGCAGCGCGGCCCCGAGAAGCCAGGAGGGGGCCAGGTTCACCGGAATGCCGGCGAGGCGACCCAGGGGCACCCCCCGCGGGACCCCCCGGCGCCAGCGAGGCCTGCGCGCGGGCGTGGGAGCCGGTTCGGTGCGCACTCCACCATCCTGCCCGCACCGACCCAGACCTGTCGGGGTCCGGTCGTAGGGTCGGGCCATGACCGTCAGCGCCGAGCCCTTCCCTGCCCCTCGGCGCCCGGCGCTGTCGCCGTCGCGGGCCGGGGACTTCAAGCAGTGCCCCCTGCTGTACCGCTTCCGCGCGCTGGACCGCATCCCGGAGACGCCGAGCGTGGCGCAGGTCAGCGGCACCGTGGTGCACGCGGTCCTGGAG
>JBDTDI010000128.1:0-17562 GCA_039923155.1 Mycobacteriaceae bacterium
GTGGTGGTGGTCATCGTCCGCATGGCCCGCCGGCTGCGCTCGGCGGGGTGGGCCGTCGGGCTGGGCCTGGTGCTCGCCGGTGCACTGGGCAACCTCACCGACCGGGTCTTCCGCGACCCCGGGCCGCTCCGGGGCCACGTCGTCGACTTTCTGGCCCTCGTCCACGACGGTCGCAGCATCTGGCCCGTGTTCAACGTGGCCGACTCCTGCATCGTCTGTGGCGGCATCCTGCTGGTGCTGCTCGCCTTCCTCGGCCGTGAGCCCGACGGGACGCGCACCACGTCCCGTCGACGGAGCACCAAGAAGTGAGCGACACCCGCTCGATGCCGGTCCCCGACGGGCTCGACGGGCTACGGGTCGACGCCGGGCTGGCCCGGCTGCTCGGCCTGTCGCGAACCGTGACCGCGGCGCTCGCCGAAGGTGGCGACGTCACCATCGACGGCCACGCGGTCGGCAAGTCCGACCGGCTCTCGGCCGGCGCCTGGCTGCGGGTGGAGCTGCCCCGCCCGACCCGGCCCGCGAGGGCGCTCGACGCCACCCCGGTGGACGGGCTGAGCGTGCTCTACTCCGACGACGACCTGGTCGTGGTGGACAAGCCGGTCGGGGTGGCAGCACACCCCAGTGTCGGGTGGACGGGGCCCACCGTGGTCGGCGGCCTGGCGGCGGCCGGCTTCGCGGTGGCGACGTCGGGGGCCGAGGAGCGCCAGGGCATCGTGCACCGCCTGGACGTCGGCACGTCGGGGGTGATGGTGGTGGCGCTCAGCGAGCACGCCTACACGGTGCTGAAACGGGCGTTCAAGGAACGCACCGTGACCAAGATCTACCACGCCGTGGTGCAGGGTCACCCAGACCCGAGCAGCGGGACGGTCGACGCGCCCATCGGACGGCACCCGCGCCACGACTGGCGATTCGCCGTGCTGGCCGACGGCAAACCGAGCGTGACCCACTACGACACCATCGAGGCGTTCCCCGCGGCCAGCCTGCTGCAGGTCCGGCTGGAGACCGGCCGCACCCACCAGATCCGGGTCCACTTCTCCGCGCTGCGTCATCCCTGCGTCGGGGACTCCGCCTACGGCGCGGACCCCACCCTGTCGGCGCGGCTCGGACTGACCCGGCAGTGGCTGCACGCGCGGACCCTGGGTTTCGACCACCCGGCCGACGGGCGTCGGGTCGAGATCACCAGCGAGTACCCCCCGGACCTGGTGCACGCGCTGGACGTGCTCTCACCGACCTGAGCGCGGGGTGCACGTGCTGAGGACGACCGCACTGTGGATGTTCGCGGCCGCGGCCCTGCTGGTCTGCGCCCTGGTGCTGGGGCTGCGCACCGAGGCCAGCTCTTCGCCACCGGCTGGTGCCACCCTGGGGCCCGAGTCCGGTGAGGTGGTCGCCACCTACCTGCGCGCCTCGGCTGCGGACCTCGCCGACGCCAGCGGTGGCGCGCCCCGATGGGCCCTGCTCACCCCGACCGAACCGCTGACGACCGCTGCTGCGGCTGCGCTCGCCGCGGGGACCCGGACATCACGGGTGCTGTTGCACGTGGACGTGGCCCGCGTGCAGACGCCACTGGTGGCCGTCGAGCTGGCCGACCAGCGCGGTCCCACGGCGCTCGACAAGGAGCTCGCCGGCGCCCAGCGTCGGGCCGGTTCGATCCTCACCCTCGCGTCCGTCGGCGAGACCGGTCGACCATCCCGGGTCGACGCCGTGGCGGGGGCACGGCTGCGAGCAGGGTGTGCGTGCGTGGTGGGTGTGCTGCTCCGGGGAAGCCCGACCGCCCTGCGTGCGGTGGCGGCAAGACCCCAGGCCCGGGCCGTGCAGCCCGCCCCAGCTGGTGTCTCCTACGGGCGGCTCGCGGTGTCGCCCCTGCTGCCGCAACAGACGCAGACCGTCAGCCCCGGACCCGATGACGGCGACGTTCCTGCGCGCTGACGACCCCGTCACGGTCATGCTCGGCCGTCGCGGTCCGAGCCTCGGCGAGCGCGCAGCGAGTTCAGGATGCTGGCGAGATCCACGACCTCCTGGGCGGCGGCGCCCACGATCGCCGGGATGAACCCGAACGCGGCCACCCCCATCAGCACGAGGCTCAGCCCGATGCCGAGCCCGATGCTCTGCACCGCGACCCGCATCGTCCGGTGACCGATGGCGACGGCGTCTGCGACCTTGCTGAGGTCGTCGGTCATCACCACGACGTCGGCGGCCTCGCTGGCCGCGGTGGCGCCGCGGGCGCCCATGGCAAGGCCGACATCGGCTGCCGCGAGTACCGGGGCGTCGTTGACGCCGTCCCCAACCATCAGCACCGGCCCGGTCGGGTGCTCGAGCACCGCCCGCACCTTGTCCTCGGGTAGACACTGGGCCCGCACGTCGGAGACGCCGAGCTCGGCGCCGACGTGGTCCGCGGTCGCCTGCGCGTCGCCGGTCAGGATCATCACCTCGCCCACGCCCAACGAGCGCAGCCGCTGCAGGGTCGTCACGGCGTCCTCGCGGAGCTCGTCGCGCAGGACCAGCGCGCCGGCGTACGTGGCGTCCACCCCCACGTAGACGGCGAGCTCGCCGCTGTGCAGGGCGACGGCCGGTACCGGCCCCGTGTGCGCCGACACGTAGCTGCGCTTGCCGATGCGCACCTCGCCGGAGCCCAGCACCGCCCGGACGCCATCCGTGGCCCGTTCCTCCGCCTCCGTGGCCGGCTCGAGCGCCAACCCGCGAGCGGCGGCAGCCTCGATCACCGAACGGGCCAGCACGTGGCCCGAGTACTGCTCGGCCGAGGCGGCCATGGCGAGCACGGCGTCCGCGGTGCGCGGCAGCACCGGCCGCACCTGCACGAGGGTCGGCGTGCCGTGGGTCAACGTGCCGGTCTTGTCGAAGGCGACCGTGCGCACCCGGGCCAACCGTTCGAGGACATCACCGCCACGAATGATGATGCCGGCCCCGGCCGCCCGCCCCATGCCGGCGAGGAGCGCGACGGGTGTCGCGATGAGCAGCGGGCAGGGGGTGGCGAGGACCACCACCTCGGCGAACCGGGTCGGATCTGCGGACAGGGCCCAGGCCAGGCCGGCGATGAGCAACGACACGACGGTGAAGGGCACCGCGAAACGGTCGGCAAGCCGGACCACCGGTGCAGGACGCTGCTGGGCCTCGGCCACGAGCGAGACGATCTGCTGGTACTGGCTGTCCGCAGAGCGGGCGGTCGCGGTGACCTCGATCGCCCAGCCACCGTTGACCGAGCCGCTGAGCACGCGTTCACCTGTGGTGCGGCCGACCGGCAGGCTCTCCCCCGTCAGCGTGGACTCGTCGAAGGTGGCGGCGGCCGAGACGAGCTCCGCGTCGACCGGCACGACCTCAGCTGGTCGGACCAGCAACCGGTCGCCCGGGACGACGTCCTCGACGCCGATGTCCTCGATGAACCCGTCGCCAGAGCCACCCGTGTCGGGCTGCAGGCGGTGGGCCTGCTGGGGGGCGCGTTCGAGCAGCGCACGAAGCTCTCGGTTCGCCCGGCCCGCGGCGTAATCCTCGAGCGCCTCCCCACCGGTGAGCATCACGACGATCACCAGCGCAGCAAGGTACTCGGCGACGGCGACGGTGCTGACGATGGCGGTGACCGCCAGGACGTCGACCCCCCACTGGCCACGCAGCAGGTCACGAACCATGCCGACGGCGGTGACGGCGACGACGAGGAGGGCGTAACCGCTGCCGACCTGCTGGGCGATGCGATCCTGACCGGTCAGCAGCAGCACCACGGCGGCGATCAGCACCAGCAGCGCGAGCGCCGCCCCGGCGTAGGGCTTGAACCGCGTCGACATGCACGGACCGTCGCGGTGGCTAGGTGCGGGGCGAATGGGGTCGGCCCGCAGCGGCCACGCTCGCTGGCAGCTGAGGTCGGGATGGCTTGCACATAGGAGAAAAACCTACTGAGTCAGCGGCCACCCGACGGTGCCATTGGGCCCGAAGATCCACCCCGGCTATCGACCACCCCGCGAACCAGGCCGCCGGCAGCACCCCGACCACGGCCAGGGTGAGCCCGAGCAGGACCGTCGAAGGGGTGGGCTGCCGAACCTCAGGATGGCGTCCTCCCCGTCCACGTCACTGAGGATCCGCATCACGTCGTCGACCGGGGTCTCGGGGTCGCCGACGACGAGGCGCCGCAGGCTGACCACCCCGACGACCACGCCGGCGGCGTCGAGCACCGGCAGCATGGAGACGGTCTCCGTCCGAGGGCTGGCCTGGCGCACCTGCTCGATCGCAGCACCGGCGCTCTCGTCCACGTCGAGACCGATGACGTGCGGACTCATGACCCTTCCGGTGCACCCGACCGGGAAGGACATCAGGCCGACGGTCGCCTGTTGGGCGGGGGCCGCCAGGCTCTCGAGCAGGGGGCGCCACCCCTGCTCCGGCAGGCGCTGGCTCAGCCAGGCCCGGTCGTCGGGATCGAGCAGCGCGAACAGCTGACCGGCACGCCCGGGGCAGCTGGGCCAGCAGCTCGGCCCGCACCTCACCGTCCAGGATGGTGAAGAGCTCGTCGGCACGCGTCGGGGGTACCAGCGCGACGACGCGGCGAAGATCTTGGCGACCCAGCTGGCGCAGCAGGCGGGCAACTGACCGTGGTGGCGCCTCGTCGAGGCGTGCGGCGAACTCGACCTGGTCGTCCCGGCGCAACAGGTCGGCGAGGAGGTCCAGCTCGGCCTGCACGTCGCCTCCCGCCCCTGGGTACCCACCCTGCTGGAACCTCCCCGAGGCTACCGGCCCGGCCACCCCGGCGGCGCCCTTCGTCCAGCGGGGGCCCTGGCGGACTGACCGGGCCCAGCTCCTGGAGCGGGCACCGCAGACCCGTTGCCGAGCGGCTCGGCCTCGGCGACCACGTCGGGGTCGGGGCCTAGAGTGGGACCCCTCAACAGCTCGGTAGGAAGAGGTCCCGCGTGGCTGGCTCGTTCGTGCACCTGCACACCCACACCGAGTACTCGATGCTCGACGGGGCAGCCAAGATCGGTCCGTTGTTCGCCGAGGCGGCCCGGCTCGGGATGCCCGCAGTGGGGATGACCGACCACGGCAACATGTACGGGGCCAGCGAGTTCTACCGCCAGGCCGTCGAGGTCGGCATCACCCCGGTGATCGGCATCGAGGCCTACGTCGCCCCCGGTTCGCGGCTGAGCACGAAGCGGGTGCAGTGGGGTGACGCAGGTCAGCGTTCCGACGACGTCTCCGGGTCGGGTGCGTACACGCACATGACGCTGCTGGCCGAGAACGCCACGGGCCTGCGGAACCTCTTCGCGCTGTCGAGTCTGGCCTCGATCGAGGGCCAGCTGGGCAAGTGGCCGCGGATGGACGCCGAGATCATCGCCGAGCGGGCCCACGGGATCATCGCCACCACCGGCTGCCCGTCCGGGGAGGTGCAGACCCGGTTGCGCCTGGGCCAGCCGCAGCAGGCGCTGGAGGCGGCGGCACGCTGGCAGGACATCTTCGGCAAGGACAGCTACTTCCTCGAGCTGATGGACCACGGGCTGTCGATCGAGACCCGGGTGCGGGAGGGGCTGCTGGAGATCGGGAGCACCCTGGGCATCCCGCCGCTGGCCACCAACGACTGCCACTACGTGACCCGCGACGCCGCCTCCAATCACGAGGCGCTGCTGTGCATCCAGACCGGCAAGACGCTGTCCGACCCCACCCGCTTCCGCTTCGACGGCGACGGCTACTACCTGAAGTCCCCCGAGGAGATGCGGAAGCTGTTCACCGACGTTCCCGGCGCCTGCGACAACACGTTGGCGATCGCCGAGCGCATCCAGCCCTACGACGAGGTGTGGACCAAGCGGGACCGCATGCCGGTGTTCCCGGTGCCCGCCGGGCAGAGCCAGGACGAGTTCCTGCGCACCCAGGTGGACGCGGGCCTGCATCGCCGGTTCCCCGAGGGCGTCCCCGACGGCTACCGGGAGCGAGCCGGTTACGAGCTCGGGGTTATCCGGGACAAGGGCTTTCCCGCCTACTTCCTGATCGTGGCCGACCTGATCGACCACGCCAGGGAGGTCGGCATCCGGGTGGGCCCCGGACGTGGCTCGGCCACCGGGTCGCTGGTCGCCTACGCGCTCGGCATCACCAACATCGACCCGCTGCCCTACGGGTTGCTCTTCGAGCGCTTCCTCAACCCGGAGCGTCCGTCGGACCCCGACATCGACATCGACTTCGACGACCGCCGGCGCGGGGAGATGGTGCGCTACGCCACCGAGCGCTGGGGTGCGGACAAGGTCGCCCAGGTCATCACCTTCGGCACCATCAAGACCAAGGCTGCGATCAAGGACTCGGCCCGGGTCACCTTCGGTCAGCCCGGCTTCTCCATGGCCGACCGGATCACCAAGGCGCTCCCCCCGCCGGTGATGGCCAAGGACATCTCGCTGGCCGGCATCACCGACCCGACCCACGAGCGTTACCGGGAGGCCTCCGAGGTCCGCGCGCTGATCGAGACCGACCCCGACGTCGGGACCATCTACAACACCGCGCGCGGACTCGAGGGGCTGATCCGCAACGCCGGCGTGCACGCGTGCGCGGTGATCATGAGCTCCGAGCCGCTGATGGAAGCCATCCCCATGTGGAAGCGACCGCAGGACGGGGCCCTCATCACCGGGTGGGCCTACCCCGCCTGCGAGGACATCGGCCTGCTGAAGATGGACTTCCTGGGCCTGCGAAACCTGACGGTCATCGGCGACGCGATCGACAACATCCGCACCAACCGCGAGGTCGAGATCGATCTCGACACCCTGGCGCTCACCGATGGGGCCACCTTCGACCTGCTCAGCCGCGGGGACACCCTGGGGGTGTTCCCGCTCGACGGCGGCCCCATGCGGGACCTGCTGCGCCGCATGCAGCCCACCGAGTTCAACGACATCATCGCCGTGCTGGCGCTGTACCGCCCGGGACCGATGGGCATGAACGCCCACAACGAGTACGCCGACCGCAAGAACGGGCGCGCGCCCATCACGCCGATCCATCCCGAGCTGGCTGAGCCGCTGCGGGAGGTGCTCGCCGAGACCTACGGGCTGATCGTCTACCAGGAGCAGATCATGCGCATCGCGCAGGTCGTGGCCGGGTACTCCATGGGCCGCGCCGACATCCTGCGCAAGGCCATGGGCAAGAAGAAGCGTGAGGTGCTCGAGAAGGAGTACGCCGGGTTCTCCGACGGCATGCACGCGAACGGGTTCAGTGATGCCGCGGTGAAAGCGTTGTGGGACACCATTCTCCCGTTCGCGGACTACGCGTTCAACAAGTCCCACGCCGCGGGCTACGGGCTGGTGAGCTTCTGGACGGCGTACATGAAGGCCAACTACCCGGCTGAGTACATGGCCGGTCTGTTGACCAGCACCGGTGACGACAAGGACAAGTCGGCCATCTACCTCGCCGACTGCCGTCGCCTGGGCATCACCGTGCTGCCGCCGGACGTGAACACCTCCGAGCTGAACTTCGTCTCCGTCGGGGAGGACATCCGCTTCGGACTCGGTGGGGTGCGCAACGTCGGCGCCGGGGTGATCTCCTCCATCACCTCCGCCCGCGCCGAGAAGGGGGCCTACGCCGACTTCTCGGACTACCTGGCCAAGGTCGACACCGCCGGTTGCGGCAAGAAGGTGGTGGAGTCGCTGATCAAGGCGGGCGCCTTCGACTCCCTCGGCCATCCCCGCAAGGGCCTGCTGCTGGTGCACTCGGGCGCCATCGACGCGGTGATGAGCACGAAGAAGGCCGAGGCCGTCGGGCAGTTCGACCTGTTTGGTGGGGAGAACGCCGACGAGACCATCTCAGCGGTCTTCGACGTGGCCGTGCCCGATGCGGAGTGGGACACCAAGCACCGTCTCGCGCTCGAGCGGGAGATGTTGGGCCTCTACGTCTCCGGGCACCCGTTAGACGGGGTCGAGCACGTGCTGGCCGCCCAGTCCGACTCCTCCATCGCCGCGGTGCTCGAGGGCCTGGGCGACGGCACGGTGCGTGACGGGGCGCAGGTGACCCTGGGCGGGATCCTCTCCGGGGTGAACCGCCGGGTGAACAAGAACGGTGAGCCCTGGGCGTCGGCCCAGCTGGAGGACCTGGTCGGTGGGATCGAGGTGCTGTTCTTCCCGAAGACCTACTCGGTGCTGGGCATGGACGTGGCCGAGGACGCCATCGTCCTGGTCCGGGGCCGGGTGGCGGTGCGTGACGACCGGGTGTCGGTCATCGCCAACGACCTCGCGGTCCCCGACCTCTCGGCGATCGGGGTGGACAAGCCGCTGCAGCTGAACCTGCCCAGCCGCAAGTGCACCGCGGTCACCGTCTCCTCGTTGAAGAAGGTGCTGGCCTCCCACCCCGGAAGCTCGGACGTGCACCTGACGCTGATCAGCGAGCGTGCGGAGCCGCTCGTGCTGCGGCTGGACGATGCGCTGCGGGTCAGCCCCACCTCCGCCCTGATGGGCGATCTCAAGGCGCTGCTCGGGCCGCACTGCCTCGCGTGATGCACATGTGGGCCAAAGCCTTGTGAGTGGTGTCACGACGTGTGATGGTGTGCAGCGATCGGTTTACTGCGATCAATCGGTGTTACTCGACGAGGAGATCACCTGTGCGCACGCGTGCCCGCTCCACCGTCCTGCTTGCTGCGGCCACCCTCGTGCTGGGGGTGGTGGGTACCGGCACTGCTGCGGCGAAGCCGCCACCGCAACCGGCACCGGGCAGCGTGCTGAGCATCTTCCCCAGCAACGCTCTCACCGTCGCTGACCGCTCCCAGGCGACCGGCCTGCGGGTGAACCTCCCCCTGGGGGACTGTGCCGTCCAGGTGAGCCAGTGCAACACGGTCAAGCTGCTCAACCAGCTCGACGGCTTCGACATCGATCCACGCATCGCGCTGCACTTCGCGGGTGGGGTGAACCCGACCACCGCGGTCGCCGGAGTCCGCGTGGTCGCCCAGGGCGGCCGCTTCTCCACCGGGCTCGACCGGATCGTCTACGACGCAGGAACCCAGACCGTCTACGCACACCCCGTCGACCAGCTCGCGCCCGGCACCACCTACCGCATCGACTTCCCCAAGCCGCGCGCCGACCGGGGCATGCCGCCGACGGTGTTCACGACGTTCTCGGCCACCACCGGCCTGCAGGACATGCTCGCCCAGCTCGACCGCGGGTCGGCGTACCGGGCGGCAGGGATCGAGGCCAAGGACCGGGGTCTGCGCGTCGACGCCAGCTTCCCGGCCGCGGGCACCACGTTGGCCTACACCGCCGACCTCGGGAGCACCGTGAGCACCGCGCCGGTGCCCAACGCCTCCTTCACCGCCGCCGGGAGCTACGTGTTCGGCTCCTACCTGTCGCCGTCCTGGCTCACGCCGGACGGCAACATCCCGCAGACCCCGACCCGTGGGCCCGGACCGGTGGTGACCGGCCAGGCGCGGGTGCCGTTCGTGGCCATCATCCCGGCCGGCCCGACCCCCAAGGCGGGGTGGCCGGTGGCCGTGTTCGGGCACGGCTTCACGCGCTCCGACGCGGACATGTTCCTCGCCGCCTCGCAGAACGCGGCGCGGGGACTGGCGACGATCGCCACTGACGTGGTCGGGCACGGTTACGGTGCGCGCAGCACCTGGGACGTGACCGCGGGCGGCAAGACCGTGACGCTGCCGGCCTACGCCCGCGGCATCGACCGTGACGGGAACGGCACCATCGACTCCACCGAAGGTTCTTCCACCCTGATCGAGCCGGCGCCGCTGGCCCAGATCGGCAGCCGGGACGCCCTGCGGCAGACCGTGGCTGACAACGCGGCGCTGGTCCGGGCATTGTCCGCACCCGGCGGGCTGCCGCTCGACGCGAACAAGCCCGTGTACTACGGGCAGAGCTTCGGCGGCATCTACGGCACCATGCTGGCCGGCACCGATCGGTCGATCGCCGCGTTCGGGCTCAACGTCCCCGGCGGCCCGATCAGCGAGATCGCGCGGCTCTCACCGTCGTTCCGCCCGCTCATCACCGCCCAGCTCGGCCGCTCGCTCCCGCCGCTGCTCAACGGCGGCGTCGACGGCTTCACCGAGTCGATGCCGCTGGCCGGGCTGCAGCCGGTGCTCAACCCGGCGCCCGGTGCGCTGAACATCCAGAACTACCTCGCGGAGAACACCTGGATCGACCGTTCGGGCAGCCCGGAGACCTTCGCTCCGCTGGCCCCGCACAACCGGACGCTGATCCAGTCCGCGTTCGGCGACCAGACCGTGCCCAACCCCACGGCCGGGACCCTGATCCGGGCCGGTGGGCTGCAGGATCGGACCACGTTCTACCGCAACGACAAGACCCCGAACGCGGGGGACAACCCGCACGGGTTCCTGCTGAACCCCGCGTTCACCCTCGGGTTCACCCCGGGCCAGACCCAGATGTCGACGTTCCTGGCCTCCAAGGGGCGCCTCATCATCGACCCGGACGGCGCCGCTGGCGTGTTCGAGGTGCCCATCAGCGACGCGAACGTGCTGCGCTACCTGAACTTCGGGACGCCGTACACGACTACCTACAACGCGCCCCCGGCGCCGTTGGCCAGCTCGACGCTGGTCAGCGCAGCTGGAGCACGCTGAACGACTGAGCGGGCACGGTGGTGCTCGTCGCCCCCACCACAGGGGTTTCCCAGGCGAGCACCACCGCACCCGTGACCGGAACCACCACCGGCGTCTCGGCGAGGTTGCACACCACCCGCAGGTCCCCGCGGTGCAACATGATCCAGCGGGCGTCCTCGTCGTAGGTCACGTCGAAGCGGTCCAACCACGGATCGGTGAGCTCGGTCCGTGCGCGTCGCAGGGCGAGCAGGTCCCGGTAGAGGGCCAGCAGCCGTGCGTGGTCCGATGCCTGCGGCTCGGTCCAGTCCAGCTTGCTGTTGATGAACGTCTGCTCGTCCTGCGGGTCGGGCACGTCCTCGGCGTCCCAGCCGTGCTCGGCGAACTCCGCCTTGCGCCCCTCCGCCGTGGCCCGGCCCAGCTCGGGCTCGGGGTGAGAGGTGAAGAACTGGAACGGGGTCCTCGCCCCCCACTCCTCGCCCATGAAGATCATCGGGGTGTACGGGGAGGTCAGGACCAGGGCGGCCTGCACCGCGAGCAGCCCGGCGGGCAGGTACGACGAGGGGCGGTCGCCGACCGCTCGGTTGCCCACCTGGTCGTGGTCGCTGGAGTAGGTCAGGAACTGGTGACCCGGGGTGGTGCGGGTGTCGATCGGTCGTCCGTGCGTCCGGGCCCGGAAGCTGGAGTAGGTGCCGGCGTGGAAGTAGGCCCCGCGCAGGGTGGCGGCCAGGGTCTCCAGGGAACCGAAGTCGGCGTAGTAGCCCTGGCGCTCCCCGGTCACCGCAGTGTGGATCGCGTGGTGCAGGTCGTCGTCCCACTGCGCGCTCAGCCCGTAGCCGCCGGCCGCGCGAGGAGTGATGAGCGTCGGGTCGTTGAGGTCTGACTCGGCGATGAGGGTGAGTGGACGACCGACGTGGGCGGCGAGGCTCTCGGTGCGCACGGCCAGCTCCTCGAGCAGGTGCGTGGCGCTCTCGTCGACCAGGGCGTGCACCGCGTCCAGCCGCAACCCGTCGACGTGGAAGTGCTCCATCCAGCCCAGCGCGTTCTCGAGGATGTAGGAGCGCACCTCGCCCGAGTCCGGCCCCGACAGGTTGATGCTGCGGCCCCAGGTGTTCCCGCCGGCCGCGGACAGGTACGGACCGAAGCGTTCGAGGTAGTTCCCGGACGGGCCGAGGTGGTTGTAGACCACGTCCAGCAGCACTCCCAGCCCTCGGGCGTGCGCGGCACCGACGAAGCGCTGCAGGGCGTCCGGGCCGCCGTAGGGCTCGTGGACGGTGTACCACGCCACGCCGTCGTAGCCCCAGTTGCGCGTTCCGTTGACCCCGTTGACGGGCATCAGCTCCACCAGGTCGACGCCGAGGTCCTTCAGGTGGTCCAGGCGCCCGATGGCTGCGTCCAGCGTGCCGTCGGCGGTGAACGTGCCCACGTGCAGCTCGTAGATGCTGGCTCCCGCGAGTGGCCGCCCGGTCCACGCGTGGTCCGACCACGCCGCGACGTCCAGCGCGTGCACGGCGGACAAGCCGTGCACCCCATCGGGTTGCCGGGTCGAGCGCGGGTCGGGAATCGGGGTGTCGTCATGCTCACCGAGCAGGAAGCCGTAGCGGCTGCCCTGGCCCGCCCCGTCGACGTCGGCGTGCCACCACCCGTCGTCGTCGGCGGTCATCGGGTGCACGGTGCCGTCGACGAGCACGCGGACGGTGGACGGGGTGGGGGCCCAGACGGCGAAGTGGTGGCTCACTCCGCTGATTCTCCCGGCTGTGCGACGCGGACGCGAACCGTGGCCGTCGACCCCGGCGCGCACTCGCTCCGGACTATCCCCGGACCAGCGCCGCGACCGGCAGGCCCGACAGCACGGTGGCGACCTGGACCCGGCCCCGGTGCACGGCCCCACTGAGACGGTCGGTCCAGGTGCCCTCCGGCAGGTCCACCGTGGTGGTGTCCCAGCTGGTCAGGCTCATCGAGAGCCGGGTGGCCAGCGCGATCACCCGGGGTCCGCTCTTGTCACCGCGTGCGAACCCCACCAGGTGCTGCGCCTGCGGGCCCTGGGCGAGCACCGGGGTGTAGGAGCCAGCCAGAAAGGCGTCGGGATGGTCCCGCCGCAGCCGCAGGGCCGCGGCCACCAGCTTCAGCTTCGCCAACCCGGAGGCGTCCACGGGCGGCGCGGCGTGGAGGGTCCCCAGCTCGGCGAGCAACCGCAACCGTTGTTCGTGATCAACCTCGCGGCGGTTGTCGGGATCCACCAGTGAGTCCTCCCACAGCTCAGTGCCCTGGTACACGTCAGGCACTCCGGGCCCGAGCAGGTGGAGCAGCTTCTGGCCCAACGAGTTCGACCACCCCACCGGGGCGAGGCGGGACACCAGCTGGTCCATCCCCGCCGCGACGGGCCCGTCGATGACGGCGTCGAGCCAGGTGTGCAGCTGCGCCTCCCAGGCGGTGTCGACGGCGTTCCACTCCGTGCGCGTCCCCGCCTCGCGGACGGCCTTCTCGGCGTACGCGTGCAGCCGCTCACGCAGGTCGGGGACCTCGGCGAAGCTGCGCCCGTCCGCCGGCCAGACCCCGAACATGGTCTGCCACAGCAGCGAGCCCATGGCCCCGTCAGGGGAGGGGGCCAGCTGCTCGAACGCGGCCACCGACTCCGACCACAGGTCGGCGACCTCGGACAGCACGTGGATGCGGGCGCGAACATCCTCTCCGCGCTTGGTGTCGTGGGTGCTCAGGGTGGTCATCGAGGCGGGCCAGAAGCGCGCCCGCTCCGCCGCGGCGAGGTGCAGCTCGGCCGGGCTGACCCCGAACCGTCCGGGGTCACCGCCCACCTCCTGCAGGCTGGTGAGACGGGTGGTGCGGTAGAACAGGCAGTCCTCGACGCCCTTCGCGGTCACTGCTCCGCACACCTGCTGGAAGCGGGTCGCGGCCTCGCCGCGAGCCACCAGCGCCGCGCCGACCTCGCTCAGGGCCGGTTCGAGCTCGGGGTGCGACGCCGCGACCCGGGCCATCACCCCGGGGAGCAGCCCGGCCAGCGACGGGTAGTCGCTGCGGTAGACCGGCACCGCGGCCACCAGCTCCACCACCGCCTCCACGAGGTGCTCGTGGGACACGTCGGAACCGACACCGTCCGCGCGGCTGTGCGCACCGGCCCGTTCGACGGCCCGCACGCAACGCTCCAGCTCCGGACGCAGACCCGCTCGGGCCACCCCGCGCTTGAGCTCGTGCTCCTGCACGGCCAGGTCAGCGGCGTCACCCTCCGTCCCGGTGCGCTGCAGGGACAGCCGGCCGAGGGAGCTCTCCCCGGCCGGGTCGACGAAGACCCCACCGATCTCGCGCAGCGCGTCGTAGCCGGTGGTGCCGTCCACCGGCAGGGTCGGGTCCAGCGCCTCGTCGGTGGCCAGGATCTTCTCCACCACCAGCCACCGGTCCGGGCCGAGCACGTCACGCAGGCGGTGCAGGTACCCGGCGGGGTCGGCCAGGCCGTCGGGGTGGTCGACTCGGATTCCGTCCACCAGGTCCTCCGCGGCCCAGCGGGCGACTTCGGCGTGGGTGGTCTCGAAGACCCGCGGGTCCTCCTGCCGCAGCGCGGCGAGGGTGTTGACGTGGAAGAAGCGGCGGTAGCCGACCAACCCGTCCTGCCAGGGCACCAACCGGTAGGCCTGCCGCTCGTGCACCTGCTGCGGCGTGCCGTGCTCGGTGCCCGGTCCCACCGGGAAGCGGTGGTCGTAGAAGTGCAGCTCGGGCCCAGCTGCCCCCGCCACCAGCTGCAGGTGCTCGACGTCGGCGGCTGAGCCGAGCACGGGCAGCGCGATGCGCCCGTCGCAGCCGTTGTCGGCGGAGAAGTCGACGTCGAACAGCTCCGCCAGCGGAGAGTCGGCCCCCTGGCGCAGCACGTCCCACCACCAGGCGTTCTCGGCGGGGGTCGCCACCCCGACGTGGTTGGGCACGATGTCGACCACCAGGCCCATGCCCCGCTCCCTGAGGGCACCGACCAGCTGCTCCAGCGCCTCCGAACCGCCGAGGGCCGACGACACGGAGGTCGGGTCGACCACGTCGTAGCCGTGCTGCGAGCCCCTCGCGGCGGTGAGGATGGGGGAGGCGTAGAGGTGGCTCACCCCCAGGGCGTCGAGTTGACCGACCAGGTCGGCGGCGTCGGACAGCGTCAGGCTCGGTCCGTGGCCGTCCGCGTCGGGGCCGTGCAGCTGCAAACGGTAGGTGCTCAGCACTGCGGTCATGGGCGCAAGCCTGCCTCAGGCCGTCTTGCGCAGCACGAGCAGCGACCGGGCGGGCACGGTCGTGGAGGTTCCGGCCACCACCACCGGGGCCTCGCCCTCGCCTCCACCGGTCGCCGTGGTGGTGTCCAGGACGACCGTCCACTCGTCGGCGTACCGGCCGTCGGGGGTGGTGAACTCAAGGTCCTCGTGGTGGCCGTTGAAGCACAGCAGGAACGAGTCGTCGACCACCCGCTCACCACGCACGTCCTTGTCCGGGATGCCCTCGCCGTTGAGGTACACGGTGATCGACTTGCCGAACCCGGAGTCCCAGTCGGCCTCGGTCATGTACTTGCCGGCCGGGGTGAGCCAGGCGATGTCGCGACGCTGCTCGCCCTCGCTGACCGGGCGGCCCTCGAAGAAGCGGCGGCGGCGGAACACGGGGTGCTCGGTACGCAGGGCGATGACCCGTGCGGTGAACTCGGTCAGGTCAGCGTTGGGCTGCTCGACGGCGGCCGCCCAGTCCACCCACGCCAGCTCGGAGTCCTGGCAGTACACGTTGTTGTTGCCGCGCTGGGTACGACCGAGCTCGTCGCCGTGAGCCAGCATCGGGGTGCCCTGGCTGAGCAGCAGCGTGGCCAGCACGTTGCGCTGCTGGCGGGCCCGCAGCGCGAGGATCTCGGGGTCGTCGGTGGGCCCCTCCACCCCGCAGTTCCAGGAGCGGTTGTGGCTCTCGCCGTCGTTGTTGTCCTCACCGTTGGCCTCGTTGTGCTTGTCGTTGTAGGAGACCAGGTCGGCGAGGGTGAACCCGTCGTGGGCGATGACGAAGTTGATGCTCGCGCCCGGACGTCGGCTGGAGTCCTCGTAGAGGTCGGCCGATCCGGTGAGGCGGGAGGCGAACTCACCGATGGTGGAGTCCTCGCCGCGCCAGTAGTCGCGGACGGTGTCGCGGTACTTGCCGTTCCACTCCGTCCACAGCGGCGGAAAGTTGCCCACCTGGTAGCCGCCCTCGCCGACGTCCCACGGTTCGGCGATGAGCTTGACCTGGCTGACGACCGGGTCCTGCTGCACCAGGTCGAAGAACGCGCTGAGCTTGTCCACGTCGTTCAGCTCGCGGGCCAGGGTGCTGGCGAGGTCGAAGCGGAAGCCGTCGACGTGCATCTCGGTCACCCAGTAGCGCAGCGAGTCCATGATCAGCTGCAGGGCGTGGGGGTGGCGCACGTTCAGGGTGTTGCCGGTGCCGGTGTAGTCCATGTAGTGCTGCTCGTCACCCTCGACGAGGCGGTAGTAGGCCTGGTTGTCGATGCCGCGGAACATGATCGTCGGGCCCATGTGGTTGCCCTCGGCGGTGTGGTTGTAGACCACGTCGAGGATGACCTCGATGCCCGCCTCGTGGAACGCGCGAACCATGGCCTTGAACTCGTTGACCGCCGCGCCGGGGATGGGGTTGGAGGAGTACTCGTGGTGCGGGGCGAGGAACCCGAAGGTGTTGTAGCCCCAGTAGTTGCGCAGGCCCTGGTCCACCAGGACCTGGTCCTGCAGGAACTGGTGCACGGGCATCAGCTCGATGGCCGTGATGCCGAGGTACTGCAGGTGCGCGATCACCGCGGGGTGGGCCAGTCCGGCGTAGGTGCCGCGCTGGGACTCCGGCACGTCGGGGTGGGTCATCGTCATGCCCTTGACGTGGGCCTCGTAGATGACCGTCTCGTTGTAGGCCCGCCGTGGCGATCGGTCGTTGTCCCAGTCGAAGAACGGGTTGGTCACCACGGTGGTCATGGTGTGACCCAGCGAGTCGTCGGTGTTGCGCTCGCTGGGGTCGTCGAAGTCGTAGGAGTGCAGGCTCGGGTCGCCGTCGAAGGCACCGTCGAAGGCCTTGCCGTAGGGGTCGAGCAGCAGCTTGCTGGGGTCGCAGCGCGAGCCCGCCTCGGGCTCGTAGGGCCCGTGGACGCGATAGCCGTAGCGCTGCCCGGGCTGCACCAGCGGCAGGTACCCGTGCCAGACGTAGCCGTCGACCTCCTCCAGCGGGACGCGTGTCTCGGCCCCGTTGTCGTCGACGAGGCACAGCTCGACGGCGTCGGCGACCTCGGAGAACAGCGCGAAGTTGGTACCGGTCCCGTCGTAGGTGGCCCCCATGGGGTACGAGCTACCGGGCCAGACGGGGTGCTCCGGGCTCAGGACGTTCTCTGTGGACATTTCCCGCACTGTAGTGGGCGCTCGGGCTGACGACCTGGTCTGAGCGTCGTGACGTGAACGGCAGGACCGGGCCGACCGGGGCTCTCACCGCGCCGCCCGCCGCTCTGCGGTGCAGGATCAGCGACCGTGCCCGATCTCACCGTCGCCTCGTGGAACATCCAGAGCGGCACCGGGGGTGACCTCGCCGCGTCCGCGGCCGCTCTCGGCGCCGACGTGCTCGGCGTGCAGGAGGTGGACGCCGACCAGACCCGCAGCGGCGGCGTGGACCAGACGGCCGCGGTGGCCGAGGCCATCGGGGCCGTGTGGTGGCGGTACGTGCCCACCGTGGTGGGCACGCCGGGCCGGCGGTGGCGACCCGCCGCGGACGACACCGCCACCGGGCCGCGGTTCGGGGTGGCCCTGCTCAGCCGCTGGCCGGTGCGGGCCAGCCGGGTGCTGCGCCTGCCGGGCTCCCCGGTGCCCGGGGTGGTGGCCGTGCCGGGTTCGCGGGTGCCCGTACCGCTGCGCGACGAACCGCGGGTGGTGGTGGCCGCCGACGTCGAGGTGGGCGACCAGCGGCTGACCGTGGCCACCACGCACCTGTCCTTCGTGCCCGGGTGGAACGTGGTCCAGCTGAGGCGAGCGCTGCGCTGGCTGGCCGCACCCGGGTTGCCGGTGGTGCTG
>JBDTDI010000129.1:0-2591 GCA_039923155.1 Mycobacteriaceae bacterium
CCCGAGGAGGGGGAGCTGCGGCCGCAGCTGCTGGATCGCTTCGGGCTGACCGTGCAGGTGAGCGCGCCGCGCGAGCCTCGCCTGCGGGCCGAGGTGGTGCGACGACGTCTGGCCTACGACGCCGACCCCGCCGCCACCGCCGAGCGCTTCGCCAGCGAGGAGGACGAGCTGGCCGCGCGAATCGCCGCCGCCCGGGAGCTGCTGGCGCGGGTGGTGCTGGACGATCCGACCCTGGAGCGCATCGCCGGGGTGTGTGCGGCGTTCGACGTGGACGGGCTGCGGGCCGACATCGTCACCGCGCGCACCGCCGCCGCCCACGCCGCTTGGTGCGGGCGCACCGAGGTCACCGTCGACGACATCCGGGTGGCCGCGACCCTGGCCCTGCCGCACCGGCGGCGCCGCAACCCCTTCGACGCCCCCGGCCTTGACCCCGAGCAGCTCGAAGACGCGCTGAACGACAGCGCGCCGGAACCACACCCCGAGCCCGAGCGCGAACCGGAGCCCGAGCCGGATCCGACGCCTCAGCCGCCGGGCGGCGGGGGCCAGGACGGTGGCGACGACGCGGGCACCCCCCAGGGCACGAGCGACGGTCCCGAGGGGCCGTCGGACACCGGCCCGGCCGCCGAGCCGGACGCACCCGACGCCCCCCACGACCCTGCCGACGGACCCGGTCCCGCGCAGACCGCCGTCGCCCCCGCAGCCGCTCCCGACGACCCGCGCCCGCTGCGCCGCCTGGAGGTTCCCGGGGTCGGTGAAGGAACCCCCGGTCGGCGCTCGCGGGCCCGCACCGACACCGGACACGTCATCGGCGCCGCCCGACCCGAGGGTCGGCTTCGCTCACTGCACCTGCACGCCACCCTGCTGGCCGCGGCCCCGCACCAGCACGAGCGCGGACGCCGCGGACCGGGGCTGCGCCTGGTGCGCACCGACCTGCGGGCCACCGAGCGTGAGGGCCGCGAGTCCAACCTGGTGCTGTTCGTGGTCGACGCCTCCGGCTCGATGGCCGCGCGCCGGCGCATGGGGCAGGTCAAGGGTGCGGTGCTCAGCCTGCTGCTCGACGCCTACCAGCGTCGGGACAAGGTCGGCATGATCACCTTCGCCGGTGCCGGCGCGGAGCTGGCGCTGCCCCCCACCTCGTCGGTGGAGGCCGCCGCCGCGCGGCTGTCCGACCTGCCCACGGGTGGGCGCACCCCGCTGGCCGAGGGCCTGCTGCTTGCCCACGCCACCCTGGCCCGGGAGAAGCTGCGCGACTCCTCGCGACGCCCGCTGCTGGTCGTGGTCACCGACGGTCGGTTCACCGCCGGTGGGTCACCCGATGCCGCCGCCGCGCTGCTGCGCGCAGGCGGCACCGCCGCGCTGGTGCTGGACTGCGAGGCCGGACGGGTGCGCCTGGGCCTGGCCGCCGACCTCGCCACCACCTTGGGGGCCGTGCTGCTCCCCCTGGCCGAGCTCACCGGCGACGGTGACGCCCCCGACCTGGCCGGGACCGTGCGGGCCGTTCGGTCGGTGGCGTGATGGTGGGGAGAAACTGATGCCCCAGGGCAAGGTCACCATCACCCCCGACGACGGGCTCACCACCCGCCAGCGCCGCAACCGGCCGTTGGTCGTGGTGCACACCGGGGACATGAAGGGCAAGTCGACGGCCGCGTTCGGCCTCGCGCTGCGCTCCTGGAACCAGGGCGTGCCGGTCGGGGTGTTCCAGTTCGTGAAGAGCGCGAAGTGGAAGGTCGGCGAGGAGAACGCTTTCGCGGCCCTGAACCAGGTGCACGAACAGACCGGGCAGGGGGCGCCGATCACCTGGAACAAGATGGGCGCGGGCTGGTCGTGGATCCAGCGCGGTGACGAGGTGTACCACGCGCTGGCCTCGGCGCAGGGCTGGGCGCAGGTCAAGGCCGACCTCGCGGCGCAGACCTACGGCTGCTACGTCCTCGACGAGTTCACCTACCTGATCGAGCGCGGCTGGGTCGACGTCGACGACGTGGTGGACACCCTCCGCGAGCGACCCGGCCACCAGCACGTCGTCATCACCGGACGCCGGGCACACCCCCGGCTCATCGAGGCGGCCGACCTGGTCACCGAGATGACGAAGGTCAAGCACCCGATGGACGTCGGGCAGAAGGGTCAGAAGGGAATCGAGTGGTGATGAACCCTGCCCCCCTGGTCATCCCCCGTGTCGTGGTCGCCGCCCCCGGCAGCGGCGCGGGCAAGACGTCGATCACCACCGGGCTGCTGGCCGCGCTGCGCAGCCGCGGCCTGCAGGTCTCGCCCCACAAGGTCGGCCCGGACTACATCGACCCCGGCTACCACGGTCTCGCCGCCGGGCGGGTGGGTCGCAACCTCGACCCGTGGCTGGTCGGCGAGGAGCAGATCGCGCCGCTGTTCGCGCACGGGGCGCTGACCCCGGTGCCGGCCGACATCGCCGTCGTCGAGGGCGTGATGGGCCTGTTCGACGGGGTCGCCGACGGGCGCGGGTTCTCCTCCACCGCCCACGTCGCCGGTCTGCTCTCCGCCCCGGTGGTGCTGGTGGTCGACGCGACCGCGGTCGGCCGCTCGGTGGCCGCCCCCGTGCACGGCTTCGCGACGCTGGACCC
>JBDTDI010000130.1:0-14436 GCA_039923155.1 Mycobacteriaceae bacterium
TGCCAGCTGTCGGTGAGCCACTGTTGGTAGTGCTCGGGTGACCAGCCTCGTTGGTGGGCGAGCAGGAGGTAGAGCTCGGCGGAGCTGGTTGCCCAGATGATGTCGGCGGCCTCGTCGATGGTGACCCGCAGGGGGGCTGCGTCGGCGATGTCGGTCGCGAGGCGGCGCATGTTGGCGGCACGCCGTTCGCTGATCTCGCTCCACAGCTGTGCCAGCTCGTCGTCGGTGCCGGCGGCGTGTTGGAGCACGGCCAGCAGCGGGGCCAGCCGCGCCTGGATGTGGCGGACCGCCTCGGCGTAGATCGTGAGCTTGGCGGAGGCGGTGTCCTCGGACTGGATGGCGTGGACGTAGTCGCGCTGGTCCGCGGGAACGGCGTCGTCCTGCCCGGAGATCGCGGTCTCGATGAGGGTGCGGAAAAGGGCTGGTTTACGGCCGACCAACGTGTAGACGGTGTCGAGCGCGACGTCAGCGCGGGTCGCGATCCCCGTCATCGTCGTGCCGAGGTAGCCGAGTGCGACGAACTCGTCTTTCGCTGCGTCCAGGATTCGTCGGCGCCGGTGCTGGGACTCGGCGGTGCGCCGGGTGGAGTCGTAGCGCCGTCTCTTGACCGTCTCCGTCACGACACCTACCCTACATTGATCAGAAGAAGCCTCGGATGAAACGACCAGTAGCAGGAGGACGCCATGTACGCATGGCTGCAGGACGTGCCGATCGGGCGCGAGAGCTACGCGAAGATCGTGGATCGGCTCGGGGAGGAGGTGCCCGAGGGGTTGCAGCTGCACGTGGCGCTCGAACGTGACGACGGAACCCTGCGCTACCTCGACGTCTGGGACGACAAGGCGTCCTGCGACAGGTTCTCCGAGCACCGGCTGCACCCCGCTGTGGGCCCGGTGCTCGCGGCCGACAACATCCACGTGACGGGGGAGCCGCCCCGCGTCGAGGTGGGTGTGGTGCACCTGTGGGGTTCCGCGCTCAAGGAGCACACCCTGCACTGAACGCCGCCGACCGGCGCAGCTCGCTTCTCGTCGGAGCTCCGTGACCGGTCGGCTGCGACGGGCCACGCGGGCCTCGCCGGCACCGTCTGGCGGCGGCCCCGGTTAATTGTGGCGCGGTCTACCCGTGCGCAGGGAGGACCCAGGAGGTGTTGGCCTCCGGGGGCCTCGGGCACGAGCAGATGGGTGACCAACCGTGCAGGGGGAGCGTCGTGTGGGTGGCCTCGGTGTCCTACGGGGGTGTGCCCCCCGTCGCGCAGGCCCACGACGGCGGTCTGGCCTCACTCCGGGCCATTGATGGTCCCCGGGTTGTGGTTCGGGTGCTGTCGACGTGCGTCGGGTGCGTGAGGCGGGGCCTTTTGGGGCGGATGGACGCGTGGGAACATGTGGGGGTGGGTCCACGATCCGCTGGGAGTGCTCCTCACCGCTGGGTGGCGGGGGGTGCTTTCTTGTGAGTGGCGTCGCTGTCAGGTTCTGGGTGTTGGGGCCGCTCGAGGTGACGGCTAGGGGTGCGGACCTCTCCCTGGGTGGCCCCAAGCCGCGGGCCGTGCTGGGTGCACTGTTGTTGCAGCGGGGTGTTGTGGTTTCCGTGGACCGGTTGGT
Source organism: Mycobacteriaceae bacterium (assembly GCA_039923155.1). GTDB lineage: Bacteria > Actinomycetota > Actinomycetes > Mycobacteriales > Mycobacteriaceae > Rhodococcus_D. Next base: position 1,596 of record JBDTDI010000130.1, read on the forward strand.
GACGGCGGCGTGGGGTTATCGGGCCCCGCCCGACGCGGCGGGGTCCCTGCGCACTTATGTCTCGCGACTGCGCTCGGTACTGGATCGCGACGCGGCTTGCGGGCCGGTGTACCGGGCGCCGGGGTACGTGCTGGAGGTAGGGGACGACCAGCTCGACTCCGCACAGTTCACTAACCTGGTGGGGGAGGCACGCAGCCTGGCGTCGATCGGGGACCACGCTGGCGCGCTCCGCAGCTGGGACGGGGCCCTGGGTCTGTGGCGGGGGGAGGCCTTGGCGGAGTTTGACCCCCTGTTGGTGGACCCCGGTGCGGAGCTGGCCCGGCTCAGCGAGCTGAGGTTGATTGCCACTGAGGAACGAGCTGAGTCGCTGCTGCGCTTGGGCCGGGCCCGGGCCGCGGTAGCGGAGCTCGAGGCGCTGCTACGACGCTGCCCGGAACGCGAGACCGTGGCGGTGCTGCTGATGCGGGCGCTGTACGCGTGCGGACGCCAGGCCGATGCGCTAGCCACCTACTCCGGGTTGAGGCTGCACCTGGTGTCCGAGCTCGGGGTCGAGCCGTGCGAGCCGACCCGGGCTGTCCACCGCCAGCTGCTCAACCACGACCCGGACCTTGTGCCCGAACGAGCCTGGGCGGGGTCGAGCCTGCCCCGGCGGGGGACTGACCTCGTTGGCCGCGCGGAGGACTCCGCCGGGGTAGCCGCGGCGTTGCGTCGAGGTCGACTGGTGACCATCACCGGGGTCGGCGGGGTTGGAAAGTCCCGACTGGCGGTGGAGGTTGCCCACCGGGAACGTCCCCGCTTCGCCGACGGGGTGTGGTTGTGCGAGCTGGCGTCCCTCGCGACTGGTGTTGGTGTGAGCCGGGCGGTGGCCGCCGAGCTCGGAGTGCACCCGCGGGCCGGCCTCACCTTGGCGGCGGCGCTGGCCGAGTACCTGTCCGACCGGCAGGTGCTGCTGATCCTGGACAACTGTGAGCACGTGCTGGCCGAGACGGCCGCGCTGGTTGACCTCCTCATGTCGAGGTGTGGTCGAGCAGCGATTCTGACGACGAGTCGGGAGGCACTGTCGGTGGGGGGTGAGCAGCTCTGGCCGTTGGAGCCGCTGGATGTGCAGGATGCGGTGACCCTGTTCCTCCAGCGAGCACGGGTGAGCCGCCCGCAGCTCCTCCTTGACCCGCGGTCCGCGGTGGCGGTGACCGGTATCTGCCGACGCCTTGACGGGCTCCCACTGGCCATCGAGCTGGCCGCGGCGAGGATGCCGGTGATGAGCGCCGAGGAGGTCCTGGGCCGCCTCGGGGATGCGGGGTTGCTCACCGAGGTGTCCAGGACCAGGGAGCGCCGCCACCAAAGCCTCGCGAGCACCATCGAATGGTCCTACCAGCTCTTGGCCGCGGCGGAGCGACGGTTGTTCGTCAGGATGTCGATCTTCGCAGGGGGCGCCGATCTGGCCGCGGTGCACGCGGTGTGCGGGGAGACCGCGTCCACCGAGCTGGGGTCCCTCGACCTCGTCACTGCCCTGGTCGCCAAGTCGATGGTCGTGGTCCGGACGGGCCCCGGCCCCACCCGCTTCCGAGTCCTGGAGACGCTCCGGTCCTTCGGCAGCGACCGCCGCACAGCAGACGACGATCTTGCTCGCCGGCACACGCTGTACTTCGTGAACTTGGCCGAGGCCGCCGCCGGTGGGGTGCAAGGTTGTGACGAGGCCGCGTGGATCGAGCGCACCCTGCCCGACGGGGACAACTTCCGGGTCGCCTTCGAACACGCGGTCGCCGGTGACGACGTGGACCTGGCGTTGCGTCTGGTCAGCTCGCTCGCCGAGGTGTCTCAGCTGAGGCTGGGGTTCGAGTCGGCAGGTTGGGCTGAACGTGCTGTGGACCTCGCCCCGGCCGACCACCCGTTGTTCGTGGCGGCGGTGGGCGCGGCCGCACGGGGTGCGTGGAACGTCGGGGACTTCGACCGGGCCCGCAGCCTCGCTCTCCGCGCTGCCGGACGAACCCCGGCACGTGGCTCCGCACGGACGGCGTACCCCGCGGATGTGCTGGCCGACATCGCCCTCTACCAGGGAGAGGTCGACCAGACCCTCGTGCACTACGCGGCGTCGGTGGAGGTCGCACGGGGCGATGGTGATCCGATCCGCCTCGTCTGGAGCCTGTACTACGTCGCAGTGTGCCAGGCCGTCCGCCGAGAGCCGACGCGCGGGCTTGCGGCTGCCCAGGAGTGCCTCTCGGTCGCCGACAGCACCGGTAACCCCACAGCCCGCTCCATGGCCCGCTACGCCCTCGGACTCGTTCTCAAGAAGTCCCAACCACTGCAGGCGCTGACGTTGTTCGACGAAGCGGCTGGGCTTGCGGCGTCGGTGCACAACCTGTGGTGGCAAGGCGTCGCGCTGATGGAGGCCGCCGCAACCCGCGCGGTATGGGGAGATCCCCTCCTCGCCGCGCACGACTTCCTCGACGTGCTTGACCACTGGCAGCGGGTGGGGGACCTGACGCAGCAGTGGTTGAACCTGCGTTACGTCACTCGGTTGCTCGTCCGTCTGGGCGCGCGGGAGGAAGCCCTCGTGCTGCACCACGCCATCACCGCGGCCGGCAAGCCCTCGCCGTTGGATGCCACGAGGGCGCACCAGCTCCTCGCCTTCGGCAGCAGCCGGTTGGTGGTCACGGCAGCGCACGGCCGGGCCCTGCGAGTCACCGACGCGGTCGCCTACGCCAAGGAATCCCTCGTGCACGTCGTCTGACCCGGTCGCGCGGTGCGTGAGCGGCCGATGCAACCCGAATGCAACAGCCTCCCCAGACGATGGCAGTCCTCACCCACTCTGTTCAACGAGAGGACCGGTCATGCCGTTCATCAACGTGAAGATCATCGAGGGGGTCTTCGACTCCGACCAGAAGCAGCAGATCGTCCGCACTCTGACTGATGCTTTGGTCAGCATCGAGGGCGAGAACATGCGTGGCGTGACCTGGTGCGTGATCGAGGAGGTGGCCAGCGGAGACTGGGGGATCGGCGGCCAGCCGCTCACCACGGCCGACGTCAAGGCGCTTGCCGCCGGGGTGGGTGTCGGGTGATGAACCGCACCCCCGGGTGCAGCACCGGCTCCGGAGCAGACACCGAGCAGCTCAGACCCGAGATCCCGCGTAGCAGCATCGAGAGCCACCTTGGCGAGCTCCTGAATTCCTCGGTGGCGAAGGTGCTGGACTTCGACGGCGTGGCCGAGTTGCGCGGACTGCTCGCGCCGTGCAACCCGCCTTCTGCCCCGCGCCAAATAGCCGCGGACGTTACGCCAGGGCCTTCCCGGCCCGGACAGGAGAAGCCATGACCGTCGATTACGCTGACATCACCACCAAGCAACAAAAGGTCTGGGGACTCGGCGACTACGGCCGGGTCGGGAGCCTGCTCAGCTGGATGGGCGAAGCGCTCGTGCGTGACCTCGACATCCACTCCGGCGAGCGGGTTCTCGACGTTGCCGCAGGAAACGGCAACGCCGCCCTGCCCGCCGCCCGCCGCTTCGCCGACGTGCTTGCCACCGACTACGTGCCGGAGCTGCTGGACCAGGCCGCCGCCCGCGCCCGGGCCGAGGGGGTGCTACTGCGGACCGAAGTCGCCGATGCCCAGTCGCTGCCCTACCCAGAAGCGTCCTACGACGTCGTGATGTCGACGATCGGGGCCATGTTCGCGCCCGACCAGGAGGCCGTGGCCGGTGAGCTGCTGCGCGTGTGCCGCCCGGGCGGCCGGATCGGCATGGCAAACTGGACGCCGGACAGCATGGTCGGTGACATGTTCCGGGCGGTCGGCAAGCGGGTCCCACCACCGCCAGGAGTCCAGCCGGCAGCAGCCTGGGGATCGGAGCAGCGGGTCGGCGAGCTGCTGAGGCCCGGGTGCGGAGACCTGCGCCTGAACCGCCTCACCTGCTCGTGGCGCTTCCCCTCAACCCGGGCCTGCCTGGAGTACTTCCGCACCTGGTACGGCCCGATTTTGGCTGCCTTCGCCGCGGTCGGCGATGAGGGGCGCGAGGGACTGGAGACCGAGCTAGCGGCAGTCTTCGACGACCACAACACCACCGACGACGGGACGTTCGCCGCCGAGGTGACCTACCTTCAGGTGCTAGGCACCCGCGCCTGACCGACCGGTGATCGGGGCGATGGTCGACGGTTCGTCAGGGCAGCAGTGTTGCGGTGAAGTCTTTCCTGAGCCAAGCCTGGTACTGCCGGCTGGTCGGTGACCTGGCCGCCGAGGGAATCTCGGTGCCGCTGATCCATGGGGTGCTCGCCACTCGACTCAGACCTACTACGCCTGGGTGCGGCCACCCCTCGGCCGGCGCGACCTCGACCACGTCTACCTGACGAACGCGCTGATCAACGCCCACGGCGAGTACCCGGAGCTCGGCTGCCGACTGCTCGCCCGCCTCGGCGAGACCGTTGGTGAAGCGGCGGATGTGGCGGCTGTGCTCACAGCAGAAGCTGTGATCGGCGACCGTGCGGCCCCGGCCCGACACGGCTGGGCGACTGCTAGCTGAATCAACCGTTCAGCATGCGGGGGCGTATTCGCTCGGTTGTGAAGCACCTCGTGGCGGGTCGGATGCCCCGTTCACGACCGGTCGCGGATGCTCGGGCGGTTCGCCCTGTACGCACGAGGACCCCGGGGGGTGTGTCGCCCTCCGGGGTCCTCGAGCACGAGCAGCCTGGTGACCAAGCGTGCGGGTGGGCGCCGTGTGGGTGACCTCGGCGGCCTCCGGTCGGCTGTCGTCCGGTGCGCAGGTCCACGGCGGCTGTCTGTCCAGGCGCGCGAGGCGTGGGTGCCGGACTGCTCGTGCCGGAACCTCGGCCGGGAGGAGGGACCTTCTCTTCCGGTCCAGCCTTGGCCTGTCGGGGCTCCGTGACGCTAGTTCTACTCTGTGATCCAGGTCACGACAAGGGGGTGGTTGTGGTGACCAGAGCCTGACCCGCTGTCCAGGACATGGTGTGTAGTGATCCACGAGGACCGGTTTAGGCGCGCCTGGTCGGGATTGGACGTCGAGCTGAGGTTGCCCAGGTTGACGGGTTTGTCGGTATCGATGACTTGTTCTGCGCTGTCAGTTTCTGACTGGCATTGCTCGACCGTCAGGGAGGGTGCGGCGGCAGGCGAGGGAGACGAGCTCCGCGGACGTGGCGGCGACGAGCTCACCGGTGCCCCAGCTCCAGTCAAGGTCCGTGGCCTCCGCCTACAGCTGCGAGCGCGCCGTTGCGCCGTGTCGGTGCGGAGTGGCGCCCTTGAGCACTCGGTCCTGGTCGGTCGTTGTCGGGACGGATCTGTGGGATCTTGGGGTCCGACCTGTCGTCGGCAACGAGGAGGTCCGTTCGTGCGCAAGGTGACGTGTTCCATGGGCGTCTCCCTCGACGGTTACATCGTCGGACCTGACGGTGGGTTCGCATGGGCGGCGCCTGACGAGGAGGTCTTTCGCTTCGCGACCGACGAGGTGCGACAAGTCGGTGTGCACCTGGTGGGCCGGCGGCTGTACGAGACGATGTTGTTCTGGGAGCCGACTGGCCGGGACCAGTCCTTCACCGATCTCGAACGCGAGTTCGCCTCCCTCTGGGTTTCACTGCCCAAGGTGGTCTTCTCCAGGACGCTGTCCGCTGTTGAGGGCAGCAACCGCAGCGCCACGGGCACCCTGGCGGAGGAAGTCGCCAGGTGGCGAGCAGAGCCCGGGCCGGGCGACATTGCCATCGGAGGGGCCGCACTGGCTGCCGAAGCGGCCGAGCTGGGACTGATCGACGAGTACGGACTGCGAGTCCACCCGGTGCTGGTCGGCGGTGGAACACCCTTCTTCCCCCGGACGCAGCACCGGGCAGATCTTGAGTTCGTAGCCAGCCACACGTTCGACTGCGGGGTCATGTACCTCCGCTACCGCGTGGCGCACTGAGCCGAGCCCGGCGGGCAGCCGGCGAGCTACGCCCGCGGGGACCGCAACCCAGCAAACGGGCCACGTCTCGCTCGGCGACCCCCTTGCGACGACGGGGTTCGCTGGGGCACGTGCCGCGCAGGGTGAGTCCGGTGGAGTGGTACAGCTCGGGACCCTGATCGTGACCGTTGTTCGTGTCGGTCACGGTCGTGGAGGGGCCACCGCGTGAGGCTTTCCCTCGTCGTGGAGTCCATGGCCCTGCTCAACCCACCATCCCGAGCCCGCCCACCCACGACCCCTGCGATCACCACCACCAAGCAGGTCGCTGCGACGGCATCTCCACACCCACCGCAGAGCAACGCGCGACGAGCTGCACCGACCGGGGCTCCCTCGTCGAACGTTGCAGCAGGCCCTGTCGGCAGGTACTTCTCGGTGCCCCCGGTCGGATTCGAACCGACACTGGACGGGTTTTGAATCCGTTGCCTCTGCCAGTTGGGCTACGGGGGCGGACAAGCGAATCAGCGTGCGCCACTGTAACCAGTCTTTCGCGTGACGCCGATCCGCCGTCACCGACGCCGGGGGCGAGCCCCCCAGTTACTCTTGGCTCTCCCACGGCATGGAGGCCCCCTTGAGCACCAGCACCCCCAGCGCGCCCGCCCCCGGGGCCAGCGGCGCGGTCCCGGCGCGTCGTGTGCTCGTCGCCGAGGACGAGGCACTGATTCGGCTCGACCTGGTCGAGCTGCTCCGTGAGGAGGGCTACGACGTGGTGGGTGAGGCGGAGGACGGCCAGCGGGCCGTCGACCTGGCGTTCGAGCTGAGGCCCGACCTGGTGATCATGGACGTCAAGATGCCCCGCCGGGACGGTATCGACGCCGCGTCGGAGATTGCGGCAGCACGGCTGGCCCCGGTGGTGATCCTGACGGCGTTCAGCCAGCGCGAGCTCATCGAGCGGGCCCGCGACGCCGGCGCGATGGCGTACCTGGTCAAGCCGTTCACCGTGTCCGACCTGGTTCCCGCGATCGAGCTGGCGACCAGCCGGTTCGCGGAGATGGCGGCGCTGGAGGGGGAGGTCGCGGACCTCACCGAGCGGCTCGAGACCCGCAAGATCGTGGAGCGGGCCAAGGGCACGCTGATGGAGTCCCAGTCGCTCACCGAGCCGCAGGCGTTCCGGTGGATCCAACGAGCGGCGATGGACCGGCGCACGACCATGCGGGCCGTGGCCCAGACCGTGCTCGACACCCTGACCCCCGCCGGAAGTGGCACCGAGGGCGACGCCGGGAGTGACGCCGCCCGTTCGTGACACCGCGCCGCATGGCGCACCACGCTGAGTGAGAAGCGGCGGTGGAGCTTCCGTGGCTGGTCACCACTGGATCACAGTCTTGCAACGACCCTGTCCGGAGGCGGCCGAAGCGGAGCGCAGACGTCTACGGTTCTGCCACACCCCAACGGTGACCCGGCGCTGCGTCAGGCTCACCTCAAGAGAACCCAGGAGCGATGCATGGCTGACCGCACTCTTCTCCGCGTGGCTGCCGCCGCCGGTGCCCTCACGTTCGTGCTTGCTGGCTGCGGCTCGAGCGACAACGCCGCGGCGCCTGCTGCGTCGTCGGCGGCCCCCAGCGCTGCGGCGACCTCCTCCGCGGCGCCCGGCACCGACACGGCGGCCAACAAGCCCAAGTGCACCCCGGAAGAGGCCAAGAAGGGCGCCACCCCGTCGACCAAGCCGCTCCGCGTGGGCACGCTGCTGCCGGAGACCGGCAGCCTCGCCTTCCTCGGCCCGCCCGAGATTGCGGGCGTGCAGCTCGCCGCGAACGACGTCAACGCGGCCGGGGGCGTGCTGGGCAAGCCGATCGTCGTGGACGCCGGTGACTCCGGTGACACCACCACCGACACTGCGAACCAGACGGTGGACCGTGAGATCGCTGCCGGCGACCAGGTCATCATCGGGGCGGCGTCCTCGTCGGTCTCGTTGAAGGTGATCGACAAGATCGTCAACGCCGGCGTGATCGAGTTCTCCCCGGCCAACACCTCCGACCAGTTCACCTGTTACAAGGACAAGGGCCTTTACTTCCGCACGGCACCGGCCGACACGCTGCAGGCGCGGGCCCTGGCCCAGATCATGGGTCAGGACGGCATCCAGCGACTGTCCATCCTCGCCCTGAACGACCCCTACGGCACGGGCCTGGCTGAGAACATCTCCAAGGACCTGCAGTCGGCTGGACTCAAGGCTGACCAGATCCAGACCATCATCTACGACCCGAACGCAGCGTCCTTCAACGCCGAGGTCGACAAGGTCAAGCAGTTCAACCCGGACGGCATCGCGGTGATCGGCTTCGACGAGTCGAAGAAGATCATCACCCGAATGAAGGAGGTGGGCATCGGACCGGACAAGAAGTCGGTCTACGGTTCCGACGGCAACATGGGCAACGCCCTCGGTGAAGGTCTGCCCGCCGGTCTGCTGAACGGCATGAAGGGCACCACGCCGCTGACCGACACCAGCGCCGACTTCAAGGACAGGCTGAAGAAGCTCGACCCGAAGCTGGTCGACTTCAACTACGCCGGTGAGTCCTACGACGCGGTGGTCATCACCGCCCTCGGTGCCGAGGTGGCCAAGTCGACCGCGGGAGTCGACATGGCTTCCGAGATGAACGGGGTCACCAAGGACGGCACCAAGTGCAAGACCTACGCCGAGTGCTTGCCGCTGATCAAGGCCGGCACCAACATCGACTACGACGGAGTCACCGGCACGCTGGACTTCACCTCCGCCGGAGAGCCCGGCAAGGGCTCCTACGGAGTGCTGACCTTCGGTCCGGACAACAAGCTCGGGACGCCGACGTACATCATCGCCGGCTGAGCTCTCCCCGTTAGCGAGAACGGCCCGGACCTCACGGTCCGGGCCGTTCTGACGTGTTGATGTCGCGTCCGCGGCAAGGTTCCGGGCGTCACCGACGCTCAGGTTGCCGCCGGTCCACGTTCGGCCGGGTTCCGCGGATCGGGCTCAACCCATCCTCGCCCTTCACCCTGACCTGACGGGGGTGGCGCGGCTTCCGATCGTGATCGTCGGTGCGGGAGCCGTCGGGGTCCAGGCGCGCCCGGATCCGCTCTCCGGCCAGGGTCAGCTCCGCCGGAGACAGATTCGTCGTCGACCCGGCTGGCTGCGCCGCCGCCCGCTCCCGCACCGCGGTGCCAAGAGCAGGACGCCCTTGGTGAGCTCGCCGACCCGGGCATGCTCTGTCCCCACCTCACCCAGGGCATGACCGGCGGCAGCGTGAGCCAGCACCGGGCTGAGCACCTGCCCACCACTCATCGGCCGCAGACCCAGCACCAAGACCGCGGCCACCCGACGGGCCGTCTCCACGCGGTCCAGGTGCGGCAACACCGCCTGCTACGACACCGCCGTCGCCTTCCGCACGAGCCGCCCCGCCACCTCGCGCACCGCGTCGTCGTGCGAGGCGGTGACCGGGACGTTGACCAAGCAACGCTGCGGCCGCATCCGCACTCGGGCTCGAGCTGATGAGCGCAACGCAGTGGAAGGGCCCGACAAAACGGCTGAGCCTGGTGCGGCGAGCTACTTCTTCTTCTCGTCCTTGCCGGCCAGGGTGCCGAGGTAGAGCTCCGTCACCTTCGGGTCGTTCATCAGGTTCGGCCCGGTGTCGGTGTAGGCGTTGCGGCCCTGGTCGAGCACGTAACCCCGGTCGCAGATCTGCAGGCAACGTCGGGCGTTCTGCTCGACCATGATGATCGACACCCCTGCCGCGTTGATCTTCTTGCAACGGACGAACACCTCGTCCTGGAACATGGGGGAGAGCCCTGCTGACGGTTCGTCGAGCAGCAGCACGCTGGGCTCCATCATCAGTGCCCGGCCCATGGCGACCATCTGACGCTCACCCCCGGACAGCGCGCCCGCCTTGATCTTTCGCCGGGCACCGAGCAGGGGGAACATCTCGGACACCACCTCGAACCGCTCGTCGAAGCGGCGCGGACGCAGGTAGATGCCCATCTGCATGTTTTCCTCGATGGTCAACGAGGGAAACACGTTCTGGGTCTGCGGCACGTAGCCCACGCCCTTGGTCACGAGCACGTGGGCCTTGGCCGAGGTGATCGAGTCGCCGTCCAGGGTCACCGTGCCCTTGCGGACGGGGATGAGCCCGAACATCGTCTTCAGCAACGTCGACTTGCCTGCCCCGTTGGGTCCGATGATCCCGACGATCTCCCCGCGGCGGAGGAAGAAGTTGCACCCGGTGAGGATGTCGACGCCGGGCAGGTAGCCGGCGGTGATGTCGTCGGCGCGGACCAGGGCACCCTCGGCGAGGCGGTTGTGCTCCTCGGGCAGCGCGGCGAGCTCGGCGGGACTCAGCTCGGTGTTCGTCATCGCTGCTCCTCGGTTGCTGTCGCGGCGTCGGCGTCGTCGCCGTCGTGGTCGGGGATGCCTTCGGAGACGTTCATCTCGTGCTCCATCTGCTTGACCATCACCGCGGTCTCACCGATCGGGTTGCCCTCGTCGTCGAACTCCAGCGCCTGGTCGTGGTGTCCACCAAGGTAGGCGTCCACCACCGCCTGGTTGCTGGAAAGCTCCTCGGGCGGCCCTTCGGCGATGATGCTGCCCTGGGCCATCACGACCACCCAGTCGCTGATGTCGCGGATCACGTCCATGTCGTGCTCGACGAACACGACCGTCATGCCCTCGTCGCGCAGGCTCTTGACGTGTCCGAGCAGGCTCTGCGTCAGAGCCGGGTTCACCCCGGCCATGGGCTCGTCGAGCATGACCACGCGGGGGTTCATCATCAGCGCCCTGGCCATCTCGAGCAGCTTGCGCTGTCCGCCGGAGAGCGAACCGGCGTAGTCCTCGGCCTTGGCGTCGAGCTTGAAGCGAGCCAGCAGGTCGTTCGCCCGCTCGGTCACCACTCGTTCCTGAGCCTTCCAGGTCCAGGGCAGCAGCGCGTTCAGCATGCGTTCACCGCTCTGCCCGGTCGCCCCGAGCTTCACGTTGTCCAGCACGGTCATCTTCGACAGCGCCTTGGTGAGCTGGAAAGTGCGAACCACACCCTTGCGGGCGACCTGGTGCGGGGTCAGCTTCCCCAGGGAGACCCCGTCGAGGCTCCAGGTCCCGGTGTTGGGTTGGTCGAACCCGGTGAGCAGGTTGAACAGCGTGGTCTTTCCGGCGCCGTTCGGTCCGATGAGCCCGGTGATGCACCCACGCTGAAACTCCACGTGCTTCACGTCGACCGCCTTGAGCCCGCCGAACGTGCGGGTGATGCCGTCGGCCACGACCGCCGGGTCGGGCTTGGGGACCCCCGGCTCCCGTGGCACCGCCTCGAACAGGGCCCGCCGGGTCTGCGCGGACAGCGCCCGCTCGGCGAGCACCTGGTCGTCGATGAGTGCCGGTGAGTCCTGGGTGGTGTCGGTCCCGGAGGCATCCGGGTCGACCTGGTTGGCTGCGGTGGCTCCGTGCCGCGCCGGCATGGCACCAGGCCGTTCCGGTCCCGCCTCGTGCTCAGGCATCGAGCTGCACCTCCCGCTTGTTCCCGAAGAGTCCTTGTGGCCGGAACACCATCAGCAGGGCCAGGAATATGCCCACCAGGATGAAGCGCATCGCGCCGACCTGCTGGGCGGAGATGAAGCTGATGATGGGGTCGTTGCCGCTGGTGAGCTGGCGGAGCAGACCGTCGGACAGCGACAGCAGGAACCAGAACAGCATGGCCCCCGCGACGGGACCGAGCACGGTGGCTGCCCCGCCGAGGATGAGCGCGGCGTAGGCGAAGAAGGTCTGCGCCGTGGAGAAGAAGTCGGGGTTCAGCGACTGGGTGTCGAGAGCGTTGAACACCCCGCCGGCGCCGCCGATGACCCCGCCGAGGACCAGGGCCTGCATCTTGTAGACGAAGACGTTCTTGCCCAGCGAACGCGCCGCGTCCTCGTCCTCCCGAACAGCCTTGAGCACCCGACCCCACGGGCTGCGCACCAGCATGTACACCAGGAGCACCAGCAGGGCCACCAGGATCCAGCCCCACAACATCGAGAACAGGGTGGTGCCCTGAAACCCCACCCCCAGGATCGTGTACCGCTTGCTGGGGTTGAAGGGGTTGAGCTTGGCGAAGCTCGTCGTGTAGCCGAACAGCCCACGGGTCGAGCCCGTGACGCTGCTCGAGGCGGTCGACCTGAACACCAGCCGCAGGATCTCCGATGCAGCGATGGTGACGATGGCGAGGTAGTCGGCGCGCAACCGGAGCGTGGGTACGCCCAGCAGCAGGGCCAGCACCGCCGAACCGGCCAGACCCACGAGGACCCCGACCCACAGGGGCTGGTTGTAGGTGATCACCATGACCCCGACGCCGTACCCGCCGACGAGGGCAAAGCCGATCTGGCCGAAGTTCAGCAGCCCGGCGTAGCCGAAGTGCAGGTTCAGCCCGATGGCCAGCAGGGCGTAGAAGATCGCGCTGGGTCCGACCAGCTGGGCCACGGCGTCGCGCAGCAGCGCGAGGATGTCGATCACCGGGTCAGCCGATCCGGGAGCGCGAGCCGAGGATGCCCTGCGGACGGACGATCAGGATGAGGATGAGCACCAGCAGACCTCCGGTGTACTTCAGGTCGGGATCGATCACCAACGTGGACAGCTGGACGACGAGGCCGACGACGACGCAGCCGATCAGCGCGCCATAGGCGGTGCCGAGACCGCCGAGGGTGATGCCGGCGAACATGAGGAGCAGCAGCTTGAACCCCATCTCCCACTGCACCGTGCCGCTGAGCTCGGACATCGCGAAGAGCACGCCGCCGAGAGTGGCGAGCCCACCACCGAGGCCCCAGACGAACAGCACCACGCGCTCCACGTCGATGCCGGAGGAGGCGGCCAGGTCCCGGTTGTCGGCGACGGCCCGCATGGCCTTGCCGATCCGGGTCCGCTGCAGCAGCACAGCCACGCCCACGAGGACCAGCAGGGACACGATGATGGTGGTGAGGTTGACGTCGGTGAGACCG
>JBDTDI010000131.1:0-33044 GCA_039923155.1 Mycobacteriaceae bacterium
GGGTGGGCGGTGGTCATCGCCGCACCCGAGGCAGGAAGCCGATCCGGTCGTACACCTGTTCCAAGGTGGCCGCCGCGACGAGCTGTGCACGTTCGGCCCCCTCGGCGAGGACCAGCGACAGCACCTCGAGCTGACCCGTGACCTGGCGGCACGGTTCAACTCCCGCTTCGGAACGACCTTCACCCTGCCGGAGACGCTGGTGCCACCCGGGGCGGCCAAGATCCTCGACCTGCAGACCCCGGAGAAGCAGATGAGCAAGAGCCTGCCCGGGGCCGGCTGCGTGTACCTGCTCGACGACCCGGCGGTGACGGCGAAGAAGGTCCGTTCCGCGGTCACCGACACTGAGCGGGAGGTGCGTCACGACCCCGAGCGCAAGCCGGGGGTGTCCAACCTGCTGACCATCTCCGCGGCGCTGACCGGGCGCACCGTTGCTGACCTGGAGGCGGGCTACACCGGTCGTGGGTACGGCGACCTCAAGGCCGACGTCGCCGAGCAGATCATCAGCTTCGTGACCCCCCTGCAGGCGTCGGTCGCCGCCCACCTCGCCGACCCCGACACCCTGGACGCCGTCCTGGCCGAGGGAGCCGAGCGCGCACAGCTCGTCGCGGCGGCCACCCTGGAGCAGGTGTACGACCGGATCGGCTTCCTGCCCCGGGTGCGACGGTGACCACCCCCCGCCCGGACGCCGAGCGTCAGCGCACCGGTCTGCGGACGCAGACCGCGACCGAGGCGGAGGCGATCGAGGAGAAGAAGAAGCCCAGCCTGCTGGAGCGTCAGCGGGCCAAGCGGCACTGGCTCGACCACCTGCTGCGGGCCGCGACCCGCTACAGCACGCAGAAGGGCGACTTCTACGCGGCCGGCATCACCTACTACACCGTCCTGGCGCTGGTCCCGATCATCATGGTCGCCTTCGCCGCCCTCGGCTTCGCCCTGGCCGGCGACGCGGACCGGTTGATGAGCGTGCAGGAGAACATCACCTCCAGCGTGCCCGACAAGCTGCAGGGCACGGTGAAGGACCTCGTGCAGAACGCGATCGACTCCCGGACGAGCGTCGGCGTCGTCGGCCTGGTGGGCGCGCTCTACGCGGGCCTGGGGTGGATGAACAACATCCGCACCGCGCTCACCGCGCAGTGGGAGCAGGAGCACTCCGGACCGAGCTTCCTGAAGAAGAAGATCGTCGACCTCGGGGCGCTGCTCGGGTTGTTCGTGGCCCTGGTGGCGTCGGTGCTGCTCTCGGCCCTGGGCAGCACCGCGACCGGATTCGTCCTCGACCTGGTGCACCTGGACACCGTTCCCGGGGCGTTCCTCGTCACCCGGCTCCTGGCCATCGTGCTGTCCATCGCGGCGACGTGGGCGGTGTTCACCTGGGTCATCGCGCGGCTGCCGCGGGAGGCGGTGAGCGCGCGCAGCGGCATTCGTGCGGCACTGCTCGCGGCGGTGGCCTTCGAGGTGCTCAAGCAGATCATGGCCTTCTACCTGCCCAGCGTGGTTGGCGGACCCGCGGGATCGATCTTCGGGCCGGTGCTGGGCATCCTGGTCTTCGTGTTCTTCACCTCCCGGGTGCTGTTGTTCTCCACCGCGTGGGCGGCCACCGCCGCAGACTCCGTAGCGGTGGTGGAGGTTCCGGGTCCGGCCGTGGTGAGCACCCAGGTCCAGATCTCGTCGGTCCCGAACGCCCGCGGGGTGCTCGCGGGGGTGGGTATCGGGATGGTCGCAGCGCTGGGGCTGACCCGCTGGCGCAGGCGCTGAGCTAGCGCCTGCGGTACCGACGGGAGTCGAGGGCGGTGACGACGACCAGGGCGACCAGGACGACCGTCAGCGCCGCGGCCAGGACCAGGGCGGCGAGGCCCAGCATCCCGGCGGCCGAGCGGCCGGTCGACACGACGTGGGCCTGGGCGAGAACAACGGGTGCGGGCGACTGTGTCGGTGTCGCGGCGGGCGTGGGAGTGGCTGCGGTGGAGGGGCTCGCGACGCTGGGCGGGCCGGTGACGAGCCTGCCCACCGGCGCCACGCCGTCGTTCAGGGCGAAGCCCCAGCTGAGCAGCGCCCCAGCCTGGGCCACGGGGATGAGGGGGGTTCGTTCGCCGTCCATCAGGGCGACCACCAGCCGCCGCCCGCCGCGCTCGGCGGCCCCCACGAAGGTCTGGCGCGCGTCGTCGGTGAAGCCCGGTTTCCCACCGAGGGCTCCCGGGTAGCTGTAGAGCAGCTGGTCGTCGTTGGCGATCACGAAGGCCGGCCGGGTGCCGTAGCCGGGGAACGTGGCGCGGGTCGTGGACACCAGGGCCGCGAACGCCGGCTTGGCCAGGGCGGCGCGGAACAGCAGGGCCAGGTCGTAGGCCGACGTGCTCTGGCCCGGCCCGTCGAGCCCCGACGGCGTGGCGGCCCGGGTGTCCTGCGCGCCCAGCGAGGTAGCCAGGGTGTTCATCGCCGCGACCGTCGTGTCGACCCCACCCATCGCGACGGCCAGCGCGTGGGCGGCGTCGTTGCCGGACTGCAGCAGCAGCCCGGTCATCAGCGTCTTCACCGTGTAGCGCCCGCCCGGGCCGACCCCGACCGCACTGCCCTCCGCCTCGGCGTCGGCCTGGGTCCCGACGAGGACACGATCCAGCGGCAGGGTGCGCAGCACCAGCAGCGACGTGAGCACCTTCAGGGTGCTGGCGGGCCGGTACAACCCGTGCGGGTCCTTGGCCGCGAGCACCTCACCGGAGTCGAGGTCGGCCAGCACCCAGCTGGCCGCCGAGATTCCTCCGGGCACCGCAGGCGCGCCGACGGGCACCACCACCCCGCACCGACCCAGCTGCGCACCCCCCACCGGCACGGCGGGCCGAGACAGGCGTGCGGGGGCGCGAACGCCGGGTGCGGGGACCTCGGAGGCGTCCCGCGCCGGCGGCGGCGCCTCCCGGTAGGGGCACGAGCTGGTGTCAGGGGTGGTGAACGGTGGGCTCGGGGTCACCGACTGCGCCGCGGCCGCGGGGGCGAAGGCCACCGCGACGACGAGCACGAGCGAGCCCAGCAGCGCACCCAGACTCCTGTGTCGCACCGGGTGGAGGCTAGCGGTCACGAGGGCCTCAGCCGCCGCGGCACACCGACGTGTCGCCACCGGGGGAGAGGATCAGCGGGCGAACAACAATGCCCGCTTGACCTCCGAGATCGCCTTGGTCACCTGGATGCCCCGGGGGCACGCGTCGGTGCAGTTGAACGTCGTCCGACAGCGCCACACGCCATCGACGTCGTTCAGGATGTCCAGGCGCTCGGCGGCGCCCTCGTCGCGGCTGTCGAAGATGAATCGGTGAGCGTTGACGATGGCCGCGGGACCGAAGTAGCTGCCGTCGCTCCAGTACACCGGGCACGAGGTGGTGCACGCCGCGCACAGGATGCACTTGGTGGTGTCGTCGAAGCGGGCGCGGTCGGCGGCGGACTGGTAGCGCTCCCTGGTCGGCTCGTTGCCCGACGTCATCAGGAACGGCTTGACCGCCCGGTACGCGTCGAAGAACGGCTCCATGTCCACGACGAGGTCCTTCTCCACGGGCAGCCCGCGGATCGGCTCGACGGAGATGGTGGTCTCCTTGCCCTCACCGGCCAGCAGGTCCTTCAGCAGCACCTTGCAGGCCAGGCGGTTGACGCCGTTGATGCGCACCGCGTCGGACCCGCACACCCCGTGCGCACAGCTGCGTCGAAAGGTCAGCGACCCGTCGAGGTACCACTTGACGTAGTGCAGCAGGTTCAGCACCCGGTCGGTCCTCAGCGCGGGCACCGAGAACGAGTCCCAGCGGGCATCGTCCGGAGCATCGGCGTCGAAGCGCCGGATCCGCAGGGTCACCATGGTCGATCCTTCGGGCACCGGTGGTGCTGCGGGGCCGCCGCTGGGGTTTCGCTCGTCGTGCACAACCTGAGTCATCAGTACTTGCGCTCCATCGGCTCGTAGCGGGTCTGCACCACGGGCTTGTAGTCCAGGCGGATGTCGCTGAGCAGGTCGTGGCCCTGCTTGTAGGCCATGGTGTGCCGCATGAAGTTGACGTCGTCACGAGAGGTGTAGTCCTCACGGGAGTGTCCACCACGAGACTCCTTGCGGGCGATGGCCCCGACGATCGTGGTCTCGGCCAGCTCGAGCAGGAAGCCGAGCTCCAGCGCCTCGAGCATGTCCGTGTTGTAGCGCCGTCCCTTATCCTGCACGGTGATCCGACCGTAACGCTCCTTGAGTGACTGCACGTCGGTGAGCGCCTGCTTCAGCGACTCCTCGGTCCGGAAGACCGACGCGTTGGCGTCCATGGTGTTCTGCAGCGTGATCCGGATGTCGGCGACGCGCTCGTTGCCGTGCTCGCTCAGCACCAGCTCGAGCCAGCTGGTGACCATCTCCTCCGGCTGCGGCGGCAGGGGGGTGTGCTCGACGGCGTTGGCGTGCTCGGCGGCGGCGATCCCGGCGCGACGACCGAACACGTTGATGTCGAGCAGGGAGTTGGTGCCCAGGCGGTTGGACCCGTGCACCGAGACGCACGCGCACTCACCGGCGGCGAACAGACCCTTCACCACGGTCTCGTTGTCCCGCAGCACCTCACCGTGGATGTTGGTGGGAATGCCGCCCATCAGGTAGTGGCAGGTGGGGAAGACCGGGACGAGCTCGGTGACCGGGTCGACGCCGAGGTACGTGCGGGAGAACTCGGTGATGTCGGGCAGCTTGGACTCGAGGAGCTCCGCCCCGAGGTGCGTGACGTCGATGTAGACGTAGTCCTTGTCCGGACCCGCACCGCGACCCTCCCGCACCTCCTGCACCATCGCGCGGGCCACGATGTCGCGGGGCGCGAGGTCCTTGATCGTGGGGGCGTAGCGCTCCATGAACCGCTCACCCTCGGAGTTGCGGAGCACGCCGCCCTCGCCGCGCACCGCCTCGGAGATGAGGATGCCGAGCCCGGCCAGGCCCGTGGGGTGGAACTGGAAGAACTCCATGTCCTCCAGCGGCAGGCCCTTGCGGAAGATGATGCCCAGGCCGTCACCGGTGAGGGTGTGCGCGTTCGAGGTGGTCTTGAACATCTTTCCGGCCCCGCCCGTGGCGAAGACCACGGACTTGGCGCTGAACACGTGCAGCTCTCCGGTAGCCAGCTCGTAGGCCACCACCCCGGTGCACACCTGACCCTCGTCGGTGTCGGTCAGGCACACGTCCAGGACGTAGAACTCGTTGTAGAACTCGATGCCCTGCTTCACGCAGTTCTGGTAGAGGGTCTGCAGGATCATGTGCCCGGTGCGGTCGGCGGCGTAGCAGGCCCGGCGCACGGCGGCCTCGCCGTGGTTGCGGGTGTGCCCACCGAAGCGGCGCTGGTCGATCTTGCCCTCGGGGGTGCGGTTGAAGGGCAGGCCCATCTTCTCCAGGTCGAGCACCGCGTCGATGGCCTCCTTGGCCATGATCTCGGCGGCGTCCTGGTCGACGAGGTAGTCACCACCCTTGACGGTGTCGAAGGTGTGCCACTCCCAGTTGTCCTCCTCGACGTTGGCGAGGGCGGCGCACATGCCGCCCTGTGCGGCGCCGGTGTGCGAGCGGGTGGGGTACAGCTTGGTCAGCACCGCGGTGCGGGCGCGGGAACCGGACTCGATGGCCGCGCGCATGCCCGCCCCGCCGGCGCCGACGATGACCACGTCGTACTTGTGCTCCTGCATGCTTGCTCAGCTCCCGATGTTGGGGTCGAAGGTGAAGATGACGTAGGTCCCGAGTCCGACGATGAGGACCATGGAGGTGTAGAGCAGCATCGTCAGCCAGAAGCGGGTCGAGTCCTTGCGCGAGTAGTCGTTGATGACCGTGCGCAGGCCGTTGCCGCCGTGCAGCTGGGCCAGCCACAGCATCGACAGGTCCCAGAACTGCCAGAACGGGCTGGACCAGCGACCCGCGACGAACGCGAAGTTGATGCGGTGCACACCGCCGTCGAGGATGTTCATGATGAACAGGTGGCCGAGCACCAGGACGACGAGGGCGAGCCCGGACAGGCGCATGAACAGCCATGCGTAGAGCTCGAAGTTGCTGCGCCCACCGGTGCGCCGGCCGCCCACCTTGTGGGGTGCGCGGGGCGGGGCCAGGTGGTGTGGTCGGTCGATGGTGGCCACTGGTCAGCTCCCTCCGAACAGGTTGGACACGGTGCGCTCCATGATGAAGTAGGTGCCCGGCACCATGACGAC
The DNA here is from genome assembly GCA_039923155.1 of Mycobacteriaceae bacterium. Lineage (GTDB taxonomy): Bacteria > Actinomycetota > Actinomycetes > Mycobacteriales > Mycobacteriaceae > Rhodococcus_D. Next base: position 6,163 of record JBDTDI010000131.1, read on the forward strand.
GACCCAGATGGCGAGGATCACCCACAGCATCAGGCGCTGGTACCGGGGCCCCTTGATCCAGAAGTCGACCGTCATGATGCGAATCCCGTTGAGCGCGTGGTACAGCACCGCTCCGACGAGACCGAGCTCCAACAGGTTGACGATTGGGTTCTTGTAGGTCTCGATCACCGCGTCGTAGGCCTGCGGCGAGACGCGGACGAGGGCGGTGTCCAGCACGTGGACGAACAGGAAGAAGAAGGTGGCCACCCCGGTGATCCGGTGCGCGACCCACGACCACATTCCGGGGTCGCCGCGGTACACCGATCTGGTGGCGCCCAAGCGGGGCGGAGACGCTGTTGTGCTCGCCATGTGGGGTTGTGCCTCCAACAACAGTGGTGGACCGGCCGGTCGTCCGTCCTGGTGGCTGGATCGTAAACCGCCCACCGACCCCCGGCAGCGCTCGGCGTCACGGAGTGAGCGAGCAGACACGCAGACACCCGGACGGCTGGTGCCTGGGCGCGCCGGCGGGGGCGCTCCGACTGGGCGCACGAAAGCCACGATCCGGTCACGGAGTCCGCTACACCCTTGCCTGCACCCACGGTGCGCGCAGTACGGTCCCGTGACCCGGTGTCCGTTTCCCGCCCGCCTGCCCCCTGGCGAGCACGGACACCACTTCGCCCACCGTGCGACCGGCCTGCCGGAGCCGGAGAACACTGCGGAGGCGAGACGCTCGCGCGGCTTTCCTCCCGGTCTCCGGCTCCGCACCGGTTGGTGGTGAACGAGAGGAGCATCTGGATGAAGCGTCTGCGTGCATCGGCAGTCGTCGCGGGCCTGGCCGCCGCGGCGATGGTGCTGACCGCCTGTGGTGGCAGCAGCTCGAACGACACCGCCGGCGGTTCCACCAGCAGCGCTGCCGGCGGCAGCTCGGCCGCGTCCGGCGGCCTGAAGGTGGGGCTCGCCTACGACATCGGTGGCCGCGGCGACAAGTCCTTCAACGACTCCGCAGCCCTGGGCCTGGACAAGGCCAGGAAGGACCTCGGGATCTCGAAGCAGGACGCGCAGGAGTCCGAGGCGCAGCCCAACGAGACCGACGCCGACAAGGAGGAGCGGCTGCGCACGCTGGCCGACGCGGGAGCCAAGGCCGTCATCGCCGTCGGGTTCGCCTACGCGGGGCCGCTGGCCAAGGTCGCACCGGACTACCCGGAGGTGCACTTCGCCATCGTTGACGACGACTCGAAGAAGGCCGACAACGTCACCAACATCATCTTCGCCGCGAACCAGAGCTCGTTCCTGGTCGGCGCGGCAGCGGCGCTGAAGACCAAGTCGGGCACGGTCGGGTTCATCGGCGGCGTGCAGACCCCGCTGATCCAGGAGTTCCAGGCCGGCTACGCCGCGGGCGTCGAGGCGGCCAAGCCGGGCACGAAGGTGTCGGTGCAGTACCTGACCCAGCCCCCGGACTTCACCGGGTTCTCCGACCCGGCCAAGGGCAAGACTGCAGCCGGCGGGCTGCTCGACCAGGGCGCGGACGTCATCTACCAGGCCGCAGGCGGGTCGGGTTCGGGAGTGTTCGAGGCGGTGGCCGGCAAGCCGGGGGCCCTGGCCATCGGCGTCGACTCCGACCAGTACCAGAGCGCCGCCCCCGCGGTGAAGGACATCATCCTGACCTCGGCGCTGAAGAACGTGAACGTCGGGGTGTTCAACTTCCTCTCCAGCGTCAAGGACGGCACGGTGAAGGCGGGCACGGTGGAGTACGACCTCAAGAACGGCGGGGTCGGCTACTCCACCGCGAACCCCAAGATCGCCGACCTCGAGCCGCAGCTGGACGCCCTCAAGGCCAAGATCATCGACGGCTCCATCAAGGTCCCGACCACGCCGTAGCCACCCACCGGAGCACGAGGAGCCCGCCATCACGCCCCCCACCGAGCCGGGTCCCGCGGCCGCCGACGTTCACGATCGCCCGGTGATCGAGCTGCGCGGCATCACCAAGCGCTTTCCCGGCGTGGTGGCGAACTCCGACGTGAACCTGAAGGTCGTAGCCCGCACCGTGCACGCCCTGGTGGGCGAGAACGGTGCGGGCAAGTCCACGCTGATGAAGATTCTCTACGGCATGCAGCGCCCGGACGAGGGCACGATCTTGCTGGACGGGCACGAGGTCGAGCTGGCGTCACCGGCGGCGGCGATCGCGGCCGGCATCGGAATGGTGCACCAGCACTTCATGCTCGCGGACAACATGACGGTGGCCGAGAACGTGGTGATCGGGGCGGAGAAGGTGGCCGGGATCGGCGCCGGTGCCCGGGCCCGCATCGCCGCCCTCGGCGCGCGCTACGGGCTGCGGCTGGACCCCGAGGAGCTGGTGGAGTCCCTCGGGGTGGGCGATCGGCAGCGGGTCGAGATCATCAAGGTGCTCTACCGCGGTGCCACCATGATCATCCTCGACGAGCCCACCGCCGTGCTCGTGCCCCAGGAGGTCGACGAGCTGTTCGCCAACCTGCGTGAGCTCACGGCGGAGGGGCTCACCGTGGTCTTCATCAGCCACAAGCTCGACGAGGTGCGGGCGGTGGCGGACACCATCACCGTGATGCGGCGCGGCACGACGGTCGCCACCGTGTCACCCCGCGAGGTGAGCAGCCGCGAGCTTGCCGAGCTCATGGTGGGCAGTGAGCTTCCCAGCCCGGGTGAGCGCAGCTCCACCGTGACCGAGGCGGAGGTCCTCTCGGTGCGCTCCCTCACCGTGCTCGCCGGTGACGGCAGCGACCGGAGCGTGGTCGACGACGCGTCGTTCGTGGTGCACGCGGGAGAGGTGCTGGGCATCGCCGGGGTCGAGGGCAACGGCCAGGCCGAGCTGGTCGACGCCGTGCTCGGGCTGCGCAGCTCCACCGGCCGGGTGTCGCTGGCCGGCCCCGACGGTGACCTGGTCGACGTCAGCACCTGGAGCACCCGCCGCCGGCGCGAGGCCGGGCTGGGCTTCATCCCCGAGGACCGGCACCGCCAGGGCCTGCTGCTCGACGCCCCGTTGTGGGAGAACCGGATGCTGGGCCACCAGACCCAGGCCCCCAACAGCAGGGGCGGCCTGCTGGACACCCGCGGGGCCAAGGCGGACACCCGGCGGATCGTGGCCGAGTTCGACGTGCGCACCCCGGGGATCGACGTCAGCGCCTCGGCCCTGTCCGGGGGCAACCAGCAGAAGCTGATCGTGGGGCGCGAGATGAGCCACGCGCCGGTGGTGCTGATCGCCTCCCACCCCACCCGCGGGGTCGACGTGGGTGCGCAGGCCGCCATCTGGGGCCACGTGCGTCGGGCCCAGGAGTCGGGCATGGGGGTGCTGCTCATCTCCGCCGACCTCGACGAGCTGATCGGCATGTCCGACCGCATCCAGGTGGTGCTGCGCGGCAGGCTCGTCGCGGAGGTCGACCCGGCGACGGTGACGCCGGAGCAGCTCGGTGCGGCGATGACCGGGGTGCAGGTGTGACCCGCCTGCGGGTGCGCTCGGTGCTGCTCGGTCTGGCCGCCCCAGCGCTGGCCCTGCTGCTGGCCCTGGTCGTCGCGACCGTCGTCGTCGTCGTCTCGGGTTCGTCCCCGTTCGACGCTGTCGACGCCGTGGCCCGCAGCGCCGGCCTGGCCCGGATCCAGACCGCCACGGTCAACACCGCCATCACCTACTACCTGTCGGCGGTGGCGGTGGCCGTCGGGTTCCGGATGAACCTGTTCAACATCGGGGTGGACGGCCAGTACCGGGTGGCGGCCATGCTGGCCGCCGCAGCGGGTGCGGCGTGGGCGCTGCCGCCGGTGGTGCACCAGGTGGTCATCATCGCCGTCGCGGTGGCGGCCGGCGCCGCGTGGTCCGGCATCGCCGCGCTGCTGAAGGTCACCCGCGGTGTCAGCGAGGTCATCTCCACCATCATGCTGAACGCGATCGCGACCGCCCTGGTGGCGTGGCTGATCCTGCCCGCCCAGTTCGGGCTGCGGACCAAGGGCAGCAACGACCTCACGACCACGCCCATCGGCACGTCCGGCCGGGTGCCGTCGTTCCCCCCGATCCCCGGCCCGGGCAGCTCGCAAGGGATCTACGGACTCATCCTGCTCGCTGCCGTGGTCGGGCTCGGTTACTGGTTCCTGCTCGGCTTCACCCGCTTCGGGTTCGACCTCCGCGCCACCGGCAGTTCGGCCAGCGCCGCGGTGGCCTCCGGGGTCAGCGTCCGCCGGATGGTGGTGGTGTCCATGCTCATCTCCGGGGGCGTGGCCGGACTGGTCGGGCTGCCGGTGCTGCTGGGTTCGAGCTACAGCTACGGGCTGGACTTCCCCACGGGGATCGGCTTCACCGGGATCGCGGTCGCGCTGCTGGGCCGGAACCACCCGGTGGGGATGGTGTTCGGGGCGTTGCTGTGGAGCTTCCTGGAGCGCACCTCCAACGGGCTGCAGGCCGTCGGCATCTCCACCGAGATCGTGACCATCGTGCAGGGGGTCATCGTCATCAGCGTGGTCGTCGCCTACGAGCTGGTGCGCCGCTACAAGCTGGTGCTCCAGCAGCGTGAGGTGGGCAAGGTGGCGGCCACCATCCCCGGTGCGGCCGTCCAGCAGGCGGAGGCCGGCGCATGAACCAGCAGGCGGAGGCCGGCGCATGACCGAGCCGGATGCCCCCAAGGACGCCGTGCTGGCCGAGGACGCCCCGCGCACGGTCGCCCCGCCGCGCGCCGTCGCGCCCAGCGCGTCCGCACGGGCCGACCGCTACCGGGTGTACCTGGTGGTCGCCGCCGGGCTCGTGCTGTTCTCCGCGGTCCGCTTCTTCACCGGAGTGCCCGGGCTGACCTCGACCGGCGTCATCAACGCCGCCGTGGGCCTGGCGGTACCCATCGGCATGGCCGGTCTCGGCGGCCTGTGGTCCGAGCGCGCCGGGGTGGTCAACATCGGCCTGGAAGGGATGATGATCCTCGGCACCTGGGGCGCGGGGTGGGCGGGCTACCAGTACGGACCGTGGTCAGGGGTGCTCGCCGCGGTGGTCTTCGGCGCCCTTGGCGGACTGGTGCACGCAGTGGCCACCGTGACCTTCCGGGTCGACCACATCGTGTCCGGGGTGGCGATCAACATCCTCGGGCTCGGCACCACCCAGTTCCTGTCCAACGTGGCCTTCACCGGGGTGCCGGGCGGGGGCAGCACCCAGTCGCCCCCGGTCCGAGGGTTGCCCGCGTGGAGCATCCCGGGCATCGACGGTCCCCTGTCCCGGCTCGAGGGGACCGGCTGGTTCCTGCTGGCCGACCTGGCCGGCCTGCTGCGTGGTGCCTTCGTCGGCGTCTCGGCCCTGACCGTCATCGCCGTGGTGCTGGTCGTGGGTTCCTACCTGGTGCTGTGGCGCACCTCGTTCGGGCTGCGGCTGCGGATGTGCGGGGAGAACCCGACCGCCGCCGAGACCCTGGGGGTACCGGTCTACCGGATGAAGTACATCGCGGTCGTGGCCTCGGGTGCGTTCGCCGGCCTCGGAGGTGCCTTCCTCGCGATCGTGGCGGCCGGGATCTACCGCGAGGGACAGACCGGCGGGCGCGGCTACATCGGTCTCGCGGCGATGATCTTCGGCAACTGGCGCCCCGGGGGTCTCGCGGGCGGGGCGCTGCTGTTCGGCTACACCGACGCGGTGCAGCTGCGCAACACCCAGGTCAAGCCCCTGCTGATCGTGCTCGGTGTGCTGCTGCTCGTCCTGGCCGTCCGGGCGGTGCGCTCCGCCTCACGCACCCGGGCGGTGGTCATGCTCGTCGTCGGGGTGCTCGTGGGCGGGAGCTACTTCCTCATCGGCGCGATTCCGCCCCAGTTCACCTCCGCGACCCCCTACGTCGCCACGCTGCTGGTCCTGGGGCTGGCCTCGCAGCGGCTGCGGATGCCAGCCGCGGACGGATTGCGCTACGCGAAGGGAGAAGGCCGATGAGCAAGTCGGGTAACAAACCGGAGAACGAACCGAAGAACACCGACGAGGTCGACTGGTCGATGCTGCGGGAGGTGGCCCGGGCGGCCATGACCCACGCCTACGCGCCGTACTCCCAGTACCCCGTTGGCGCTGCTGCGCTGGTCGACGACGGACGCACGGTGAGCGGCGCCAACGTCGAGAACGCCTCCTACGGGGTGGGGCTGTGCGCCGAGTGTGGACTGGTGTCGGCCCTGCAGCTCAGCGGGGGCGGGCGCCTGGTCGCGTTCACCTGTACCGACGGTGCGGGGGAGCTGTTGATGCCGTGCGGACGGTGCCGGCAGCTGCTGTACGAGTTCGGGGGTCCGGGGCTGCTCGTCGACACCCCGCGCGGGGTGCTGACGCTGGACGACGTGCTCCCGCAGGCGTTCGGACCGCAGAACCTGCAGGCGGAGAAGTGAGCTCCTTCTCGGCGGTGGACGTCATCCGCACCAAGCGTGACCGCGGTGAGCTCAGCGACGCCGCCATCGACTGGGTGGTGGATGCCTACACCCGCGGTGAGGTCGCCGACGAGCAGATGGCGGCGCTGGCCATGGCCATCCTGCTCAACGGAATGGGTGCGCGGGAGACCGCGCAGTGGACCCGGGCGATGATCGGCTCGGGGGAGCGCCTGGACCTGTCGGGGGTCGGTCGGCCCCTGGCGGACAAGCACTCCACGGGGGGCGTGGGTGACAAGATCACCCTGCCGCTGGCCCCGCTGGTCGCGGCCTGCGGGGTGGCGGTGCCGCAGCTGTCCGGTCGCGGGCTCGGCCACACCGGGGGCACCCTGGACAAGCTGGAGGCCGTCCCCGGCTGGCGGGCCGGCCTGGACACGGCGGAGATCGTCGCCCAGCTGCGCGACGTGGGTGCGGTCATCTGTGCCACCACGCCCCGCCTGGCGCCGGCCGACCGCAAGCTGTACGCGCTGCGCGACGTGACGGGCACGGTGGAGGCAGTGTCGCTCATCGCGAGCTCGATCATGAGCAAGAAGATCGCGGAGGGTACCGACGGGCTGGTGCTCGACGTCAAGGTGGGCTCCGGGGCGTTCATGAAGACCACCGACGACGCGCGTGAGCTGGCCCGGGCCATGGTCGACATCGGGACCGAGCACGGGCTGCGCACGGTGGCGCTGCTGACCGCCATGGACGTCCCGCTCGGACGTTCGGCGGGCAACGCGCTGGAGGTGGCCGAGGCGGTGGAGGTGCTGGCCGGTGACGGTCCCGACGACGTGGTGGAGCTGACCCTCACCCTCGCGCGGGAGATGCTCTCCGCCGTGGGACGCGAGGACACCGACCCCGCCGACGCGCTGGCCGACGGGCGGGCGATGGACGTGTGGCGGGCGATGATCACCGCGCAGGGCGGCGATCCCGACGCCCCGCTGCCCCGCGCCCGCGAGGTGCACACCGTGGTTGCCCCCACCACGGGGGTCTTGTCCCGCCTCGACGCCTACGCCGTGGGCGTGGCCGCGTGGCGCCTCGGGGCGGGGCGCGCCCGCAAGGAGGACCCGGTGCAGGCCACGGCCGGGGTGATCTGGCACGCGCGGCCAGGGGAGACGGTGCTGGCTGGGCAGCCCCTGCTGGACCTGCACACCGACACGCCGGAGCGCATCCCCGCCGCGCTGGAGGCGTTGAAGGGGGGCTGGGCGATCGGCGGCGAGGTGGTCACCCTGCCCCTGGTCATCGACCGGGTCGGCGGCTGAGGGGCTGACGGTGCGTCACGCGGGCGGGGGCCTCCGCAGCTGCTCCACCGTCTGACGGTTCTGGTCCTGGCGCCCCCAACCGGGACAGCCGGATCACCGACACGCCGAGCAGGAGCAGCAGCGCGGCGAGGCCGAAGCCCGCACCCAGGGTGTGCCGGATCCGCTCGTCGTACACCAGCACCCCGATGGCGATGCTGGCCAGCGGGTCGACGGTCGCGATGGCGGGCAGGCTCGCAGCCAGCGGACCGGCCTGGAAGGCCAGCTGGTTGAGCACCAGGCCGCCGGCCCCGACGACCAGGACGGCATACAGCTGCCAGCTGGTGAGGACGGCGATCGGCCCGTCGGAGAAGATCGCGGTCAGCGCCTTCAGCAACGCGGCCGTCGTGGCGTAGATCGCGCCCACCGCCACCCCCAGCAGGGCCGCGGACCGGCCGCCTGGCCGTTGGCCGCGGCCCAGCGCGACGCACGTCGTCGCCAGCACCACCCCGACGACGGCCGCGACGACCGCCGCGCTGCGGTCCACCGCGTGGGCAACGGTGGCGTGGTGGGCGGTACCCGACAGGGTCAGGAAGCCGACCAGCGTCGCGGTGAGCACCACACCCCAGAAGATCTCCCGGCGACTCGACCGTCGTCCGGTGCGGCGCCGCAGGATGAGGGCGAACAGCAAGCCGGTGACCAGCAGCGGCTGGACCACGCCCAGCGCACCCAGGCGCAGGGCCAGCACCTGCAGCGTCAGGCCCACAACGTCGGCGACGGCCCCAGCCAGCCACAGGGGGTGCGCGACGGTGGCCCGCACCAGGCGCCCGACCGAGCGGGGGGCCAGGTCCTGGGCGTCCGGGACCTGGGCCGCGCTGACGTGCTTGAGCGTCGAGGAGGTTGCAAACGCCAGGGCTGCGCCCAGGCTGAGGACGATGACCAGCCAGTTCTGCGTCACCGGCGGCTCGAGCGCTGGTGGGACATGACTTTCACCCTAGATGGGCAACGGCTTCCGGCCGGCCCGGGTGGGCCCGACCGTCGGGGCCGGCACTCCCGGCCAGCCCCTGCTCCGGGGCGCACCTGCACCGGCGCCGGATGGACCGCGCGATAACGTGCAGCGATGACCTCCGCGCCTCTGGACCTGAGCTCGATCCGCCGCGCACCCAAGGTGTTGCTGCACGACCACCTCGACGGTGGGTTGCGGCCGGCGACGGTGCTCGAGCTGGCCCGGGAGAGTGGATATGACGCGCTGCCCGCCCACGACGAGGCGGGCCTGGCCCGCTGGTTCCGGGAGTCGGCCGACTCCGGTTCCCTGGAGCGCTACCTGGAGACCTTCGCCCACACCGTGGGCGTGATGCAGACCCGCGACGCGTTGGTCCGGGTGGCCAGCGAGTGCGCGCAGGACCTTGCTGCCGACGGGGTCGTCTACGCCGAGTCGCGCTTCGCCCCGGAGCAGCACACCGGCGCCGGGCTGAGCCTGGAGGAGGTGGTCGAGGCGGTGCTGGAGGGCTTTGCGCAGGGCTGCTCCGCCGCGGCGGCGGCCGGTCGCACCATCCGGGTAGGAGTGCTGGTCACCGCGATGCGCCACGCCGCCCGCTCCCGGGAGATCGCCGAGCTGGCCGTCACCTTCCGTGACGCCGGGGTGGTCGGCTTCGACATCGCCGGTGCCGAGGCCGGCTACCCGCCGACCCGGCACCTGGATGCCTTCGAGTACCTGCGACAGGCCAACGCGCACTTCACCATCCACGCCGGCGAAGCCTTCGGGCTACCGTCCATCCACGAGGCCCTGCAGTGGTGCGGGGCCGAGCGGCTGGGCCACGGGGTACGCATCGTCGACGACATCACCGTGGCCGACGACGGCACCGCGACCCTCGGACGCCTCGCCGCCTACGTCCGGGACAAGCGCATCCCGCTGGAGCTGTGTCCTTCCTCCAACGTGCAGACCGGCGCGGTGGACTCGATCGCCGCACACCCGTTCGGACTGCTGGCGGCGCTACGCTTCCGCGTCACCGTCAACACCGACAACCGGCTCATGAGCGACTGCACCATGAGCAGCGAGATGGCCGCCCTCGTGAACGCCTTCGGCTACGGCTGGTCGGACCTGCAGCGGTTCACCATCAACGCGATGAAGAGCTCGTTCCTGCACTTCGACGAGCGGCTGACGATCATCGACGACGTAGTCAAGCCCGGCTACGCCGTGCTCATCGGCTGAGCCGCCCTACGCTGGGCGTGTGATCACCGTCGACGAGACCGTCCGCACCGCCCTCGGCCCCGAGGCGGCGTTCAACTACCTGAAGGAGTTCGAGCACACCTGCGAGTGGGACCCGGGCACACCGGTCACCGAGAAGCGCTCGACGGGCCCGGTGGCCGTCGGCTCGAAGTTCCACGCCGAGGCGCAGTTCCGGGGCAAGAGGCAGCCGATCGACTACGTCGTCACCGAGCTCAGCGAGAACAGCATCACCCTGCGGGGGGAGAACGCCAGCATCGTCAGCGTGGACACCATCACCGTCGCCGGTCTGCGCGAGGGCGCGAGCGTTCGCTACCGCGCGGAGTTCACCGTCAAGGGGTGGAAGCGGATCGCCGAGCCCCTCCTGAAGAACACCTTTCAGGGCCTCGCCCAGCCGGCGGTCGACGGGATGAAGGCCAAGCTCGACTCGTTGGTCTGACCGGGGCCGGCCCGGTCAGGGCTTGCGGAGGCGGTCCTCGAGCTCACGCTCGAGGCGCCGCCACGTCTCGGCCTCGGCCTCGTACGGAGGGCTCGGGGCCAAGCGGTTGGGGTCGGGCTCAACGACGAAGCTGACGAACCACCCCAGCGGCGACGAGCTGGCCAGGTCGGCCTCGGTGGCGTCGTCGTCGGCAAAGTCTGCGGCGTCGGTCAGCAGCTCCACCGCCAGCTCCAGCTGGGTGGCGTCGACCGCCTCGGGGCCGGCCTCGATGTCGTCGGCGATACCGGGCAGCACGTAGGTGTTGTCCTGGGTCACCTCCAGGTCCAGCTCGCCGCCGACCGCGGCGTCCTGCACCTGCTGCCAGGTGGCGAGGCCGGCGAGTTCGTGGTCCTCGGCGTCGACCAGGTGCCGGGCCAGGGCCCGGGGGGAGGTGAAGACGTCGATCTTGCCGTCCGTGCCGAGGAAGAGCGCGGAGTCGTCGACGTAGCAGCGCAGCGTCCAGAGCTCCTCGGTCGAGGTGATCACCTTGATGGGATCGATGCCGACCTCACCCCAGAACCCCAGCTCGGACGCGGCTTCCTCCTCGTCCGCGTCGCTCTCGTCCGTTCCGAGCCCGATCAAGTCCGCGTCATCGTCGGTGTCATCGTCGATGTCCTCGGCGGTGTCCGCGTCGGAGTCGGTCTCCCCCGGCTCGGCGACGCGGGCCTCCTCCAGCTCGGCCTGGGCCTGCTCCAGCGCCTCCGGGTCCACCTCGGGAACGAACACGACCGAGTCCAGGGCGTCGAGCACCTCGTCCCAGCGCGCGGCGAGCACCGAGCCGATCTCGCTCCACCGGCGAGCGCCCTCCTTGCCCACGAACTGGTTGGGCCCGCCCGCGAGGAGCGCGAAGCCCGGGGTGGAGTCGAGGACCTCGGTGACCTTGTCGAGCTCGCAGACGTCGGCGAGGGTCCGCACCATGTCCAGGGTTTCTGACAGCTCGCTCAGGGTCCACGCCTCCGGGTCGCCCGCGGCCAGCTCGGGGACCCCGACGATGTCGAAGCAGTGGTTGTCGTCGGGCTCGAGCTCGGGTGCGGCGAGGCCGGTGACCGTGCTCCAGGCCGGGTGGTCGGTCAGGTCGTGGGTGGTGACCGTGCGGATGAACGCCGTCAGCTCGGCGGCGTCGTCGAAGCAGTACAGGTGCTCGCCGTGGCCCAGGAACGCCTCCCACTCCTCACCGTCCTCCCGCCACCGCGGGGCCCACAAGGTGATGAGGTCACCTTCCGTGAGGCCGAGCTCAACGGGAACGATGTCCTGTGCCATGCGAGCGAGCGTAGTGCTCCGGCTGCGCCTGGCGCAGCCGCGTTACCCCCTCACCCCGTGCGCAGCAACGCCCGCAAGGACGAGGCCTCCGGAGTCCGGGTCCAGTCGGGTTCCGTGCCCGCCCCGATGATGCGGGTGAGCGTGCCGGCGGCCCCCAGCTCCAGGTCCTGGCGCTGCGCGGCGGGGGCGCCGACGAGGTCGATCCCGTCGACGTCCGGGTGGGCGGCGAGCCACGGAGCGAGCTCCGCGGTGCGCCCGGTCAGCACGCCGAGCACGCCGGCTGGGAGCCCCGAGGCTGCCTCGCCCACCAGCAGGGCAGGTAACGGTCGGTCCTGCGCGGCCACCACCACCACCGTGTTGCCGGTCGCGAGGGCGGGGGCCAGCACGGAGACCAGCCCGAGCAGGCTGGAGCTTGCGGGAGCCAGCACGGCCACCACGCCGAGCGCGGGTTCGGTGAGCTTGTCGGCCCACCCGGCATGGTGCAGCCACCGATCAGCGGCGGCCGCCACCAGCTGCGCGGCCCGCTTGACCCCCACGCCCTCGCTCGCCTCGACCAGCGCGCGGAGCTCCTCGTGACGCCGGGCCATGCCGTGCTCGACGTCGAAGAGCATCCCGGCGCGGGTGGTCGGCGCAGTCCTGAGCCAGCCGGGGACGGCGGCCCGGGCGGCGGCGACCGCGTCCCTGACGTCGCGTCGGGACCCCAGGGCCACCTCGCCGATGAGCGTGCCGCGATGATCCCGAACGGGGTGGGTCCGGCCGGACTCCGACGGCCGGTGGGTTCCGTTGATCAGCAGCTGGTGCCTACCCGGGGCGGCGGGATCAGCCACCGAGATACCCGGTGGGACGGATGAGTCCTGGTTCGGGGCAGTGGTCTGTGCCGACGGTCGTGCGGCCGCGCAGCGAGGTGCCGAGGGCCTGCGCGGAGGCGGGGTCGGCGCTCATCAGGCGCAGCGTGGCGTGGCGATCGCCACCCACCAGCCGGCGCAGGTGCTCGAGGTCGACGTAGCCGTCCACCAGCAGGACCGGTCCGGGTGCTCGCCCGGTGGTTGTCCCGTCCGCGTCGGCGACGAGGCAGGGGGCGACGAACGAGGGGGCGAGGAACGAGCCGGTGGAGGGGATCGGTGTGACGGCGGTCCACGACCGGGGCGCGGCGGTGAGCGCAGCATCGTCGAGCAGGGCGAGGTCGGCCAGCGGGCCGACGTCGGTGGTGGGGGCCAGCGGGTCACCCACCACCAGGGCAGCCAGCCGGGTCCGCAGCTGGTCCAGCGTCGCGTCGAGGTCGGGCGCCGGCACGAGCAGGCGCAGCGCCCCGGCGAGGCGGCGGCCGTGGGTGCACAGACCGGAGACCGCGTGCGCCACGGCGGCGTTGCGGGTGGGGTCGTCCTCACCCAGGGCGATCACCACCTGATCACCCCGCACGTCGGTGTGCAGCCGCGTCGCGGTGCCCACCAGTGCTCTCTGCGCGGTGGCCGCCGCCGATGCCGACCCGGTGGACGTGACGACGTCGAATGCGTCGCGGCCGATCAGCCGCGGCCAGGTCGAGCTGTTCACCGCCAGCACGGTCAGCACCCCCGGCGGCAGCCCCGCCTGCAGGGCGAGTCGGCCCAGCGCCAGGGTCGCCAGCGGGGTCGTCTCCGGTGCGGCGACGACGACGGTGCACCCGGTGCCCAGCGCGGGTGCGACGGTCCGGACGACGTCGGACAGGCTGGCAGCACGGCCGAACAGGTGCAGCGAGACCCCTGCCGGCCGCGGGTTGCCCCCGTCGGTCGGGGCGCCGAGACCGGCGTGCACGAGCTTGTCGGCCCACCCCGCGTGGTGCAGCAGGTGCGCCTGCGCGGTGGAGATGCCGCGCTCGTGGACCTGGCGCAACGGGGTTCCCGTGTCCAGGGCCTCCAGCGCGGCCATCTCGTCGGCGTGGTCGGCGACCAGGCGGGCGAGGGCCAGCATGTGCCTGGTTCGAACTAGCCCAGCAACCCTGCCCCACAACCGGTCCTGAGCCCTACGGGCGGTCTTCACGGCCAGGTCGACCTCCCGCACCCCTGCGACGGGACCCCGCGCCAGGACCTCGCTCGTGGTGGGGTCGACGATGACGACCTCGTCGCCGCTGCCCTCGACGAGAGCTCCGTCGAGCACCTGGCGCAGCAGAGGATCCAACAACCCGCCGGCGGCGTCGGTGCGCGCAACGGCTCCGGCAACCTCCACGGGTCCCATCGTGCCCGAGGGCGCTCGGGTCGGGGTAGCGGGTGCCCGAGGGCGCTCGGGTCGGGGTAGCGGGTGCTCCTAGGCTGTGCGCCATGGACGTCCACGTCGTCGACCACCCGCTCGCCGCTGCCCGGCTCAGCACCATGCGGGAGGCCCAGACCGACAACGCCTCCTTCCGGGCTGCGCTGCGCGAGCTGACCCTGATGCTGATCTACGAGGCCACCCGCGACGCACCGACCGTCCAGCAGAAGATCCAGACGCCGGTAGCGACGACGGTCGGTGTGCGACTGGCGAGTCCGCCGCTGCTGGTGCCGGTGCTGCGTGCCGGGCTGGGCATGGCCGACCAGGCCCACACGTTCATCCCCGAGGCCCAGATGGGCTTCGTCGGGATGGCCCGAGACGAGCACACGCACGAGCCGGTGCCCTACATGGAGAGCCTGCCCGACGACCTGACCGACCGCCCGGTGTTCGTGCTGGACCCCATGCTGGCCACCGGGGGTTCAATGGTGAACACGGTGGAGCTGCTGACCACGCGCGGCGCCACCGACGTCACCTGCATCTGCGTGCTGGCCGCCCCCGAGGGCCTGGCCCGGTTGGAGTCGTCCGGGCTGCCGGTGCGGGTGGTCACGGCGAGCATCGACGAGCGCCTCAACGACTCGGCGTTCATCGTCCCCGGCCTGGGCGACGCCGGGGATCGGCAGTTCGGCCCCCGGTAGTTCTGGGCTCGTACGCTCCAGGTCGTTGTCCACCCCGATCAGGAAGGTCCCACATGAGCATCCCCACCCGCCGTCTCGGCGCCCTCGAGGTCAGCGCCGAGGGCCTGGGCTGCATGGGCATGAGCGCGTTCTACGGAGACCGCGACGACACGGAGTCGACCGCCACCCTGCACCGTGCGCTGGACCTGGGGGTCACGTTGCTCGACACCGCGGACATGTACGGACCGCACACCAACGAGCGGTTGCTCGCCGGGGTCCTGGCTAGCCGCCGTGACGAGGTGGTGCTGGCCACCAAGTTCGGCAACGTGGTCAACGCGGACGGTTCCCGCTCGGTGAACGGCACGCCGGAGTACGTGCGCCACGCGTGTGACGGGTCCCTGCAGCGCTTGGGCGTTGACCACATCGACCTCTACTACCAGCACCGGGTCGACCCCGGTACGGCGATCGAGGAGACCATCGGCGCGATGGCCGAGCTGGTCACGGCGGGCAAGGTGCGTCACCTGGGGATGTCGGAGGCCGGCCCGCAGACGTTGCGACGGGCCGCCGCCGTTCATCCCATCGCCGCGCTGCAGAGCGAGTGGTCACTGTGGAGCCGCGACATCGAGGCCGACATCGTGCCCACCGCGCGCGAGCTGGGCGTCGGCATCGTGGCCTACTCACCGCTGGGCCGAGGCTTCCTCACCGGGGCGATCACCACGCCTGGGGACCTGGCCGACGACGACTTCCGAAGGAACAACCCGCGCTTCACCGGGGATGCGTTCGAGGCCAACATGGCAGTGGTTCGAGCGTTGCAGCAGATCGCGGCGGAGAAGGGCGTCACCGCGGCACAGCTCGCACTGGCGTGGGTGCTCTCGCGGGGCGAGGACGTGGTCCCGATCCCCGGCACCCGCAACGCGGGGCGGCTCGAGGAGAACGTCACGGCGACCGCCGTCGAGCTGACCACCGACGACCTGGAACGCATCCAGGGTGCCGCCCCGGCAGAGGCGTTCACCGGCACCCGCTACGCGGAGGCCGCCATGGGGGGCATCGGCATCTGAGGCCGGTGGCGTCAGCGCAGCGGGTTGAAATGACGCATCACGGCGGGAGCGGTGTCACCGGTCATCGAGGCGGCGAGCATCCGTCCGGTCAGCGGTCCCAGCGCGATCCCCCACATCCCGTGACCGCCGGCGACGTGCACCCGCGGTGAGCGGGTGGCGCCGATGAGGGGGAGACCGTCGGCGGTGCAGGGCCGTGAGCCCACCCACTCCTCCTGGCGTGCGTTCCAGTCGATCCCGGTGAGCATGGGCCGGCCGGCCTCGACGATGGCCTGGATCCGCCGGGGGTCCAGTGGCGCGTCCGGGCTGCGGAACTCCATCATTCCGGCCACCCGGAACCGCTCACCGTCCAGCGGGGTGCAGGCCACCCGCTGGTTGGGGAAGTACACCGGGTTCTTCGGCACCGAGCTCGGTCGGACCGTGAAGCTGTACCCACGGCCGGCCTGCACCAGCGTGCGCACCCCGAACGGACGGGCCAGGGCGTTGAGGCGGGCACCCGTCGCCAGCACGACCGCGTCGCCGCGGTACGACGGCCCCGACGCGGTCGAGATCTCCACGCCCGTCGGGGAGTCGCGCACCTCGCGCACCTCGGCGCCCTCGACGATCTCGCCGCCCCCCGCCCGGACGGCGTCGGCGAGCGCGCCCACGAACTTCGGCGGGTTGATGAAGCGCTGGTTGCTCAAGCTCATCCCGGCAACCACACCCTCCCCCAGGGCCGGCTCCAGGGAGTGGATCGCGTCGGAGTCGAGCAGCTCGTAGTCCACGTCGCCACCGGCCTCCACGACGTGAGCGAACTCCTGGACCATTGCTTCACGATCCGCTGTCGAGGCGAACGCGAGCAGGAACGGGTCCGCGAGGCGGGTCTGCTCGGACACCCCGCCGTCGTTGAGCTCGTCAAAGGCCCCCAGCGCCAGCCGGTTGACCTCGGCGTAGACCTCCATCGCGGACTGCCACTTGCTGGCGGTGCAGTGGCGGGCGAAGGAGGCCAGGAAGCGCAGCAGGTTCCGGTCGGTGGTGAACGGGACGTAGACCGGGGACGACGAGCTCAGCATCGCCTTGACGCCGTACCGCAGCACGGCGGGCTCGGCCAGCGGCAGGGTCAGCGCAGGCGCCAACCATCCGGCGTTGCCCCACGAGGAGTCGGCCGCGACCCCGTCACGGTCCAGGACCGTGACCGCGACGCCGCGCTGCTGCAGGTACCACGCGGTGGACAGCCCGACCATGCCCGCGCCGACGACGATGACGTGCTCAGGTGCCTTCATGAATCCATGGTGGACGAGCCGCGCTGATGACGCAGTGGTGGTTCGGCCAGCGTTGCTGGACGGGGGATGTGCGATCGGCCAGGTTCGCTACCGCGTCAGCTTCAGGTGCAGCAGCAGCACCAGACGAGTGTCCGGGTCCTCGACGTGCACCCCGCACTCGGCGGCGCGACGCAGCCGGTTGCGCAGGGTGTTCGGGTGCACGTGCAACGCGGTGGCCGCGGCGGTGACGTCCCCGCCGTGGAGGAGGTGGGCCTGCACGCTGGCCACCAGCTCGCTGCCGTGCCGACGGTCCTGCTCGGCCAGGATGCTCAGCGGACTCAGCTCGCCGAGCTCCTCGAAGGTGTCGGCCACCTGGAGGGCCAGCACGGTGGCGAGCGACTCGGCCAGACCGGCGACGACGCCAGGCCGTCCCGCGTGCTGCAGCGCGGCGAGCACCCGATCGGCGTCGGCGCGGGAGGAGTGGGCGAGCGCAGCCTTCTCGGCGGTGCGTCCAACCCCGATGACGATCGGCGCCCGGGTTCGCGAGGTGTAGTCCTGCAGGACCCGGCGCGCAGCAACCTCCGGCGCCCCGATGACCGCGTACGCCACCTCGTCGAGCTGCGCGACGACCGTGTGGGCGGCAAGCGCGTCCAGGTGCAGCCCCACCGAGCCGAGGATGCGTCCCGGCAGGGCCACGTTCGTCTCCGCGGCCCCGATGGCGGCCACGGTCACCGGACCCGGCAGGCGCAGCGCCTCGGCGGCGCGGCCCGCCGTCGGACCACCGCTCAGCAGCTCGGCGACGCGGCGTGCGCTGGCCTGGTGGGTCGCGTCGGCGCGGGCCCGTTCGCGCACGATCTGTCGGGCCACGAGGGGTGCGGCGGTGCGCAGGACCGCCTGTTGTGCCGGGCTGGGGGCGCCGGCCACAGCGGCCCAGATCGCCCCGATCATCTCGTCACCGTCGCGAACGGCGATGGCTGCGCGAGGGGTCATCCCGGCCGCGCCCAGGTCGACGTAGACCACCCCCGGCTGTGACCGCATCTGCTCGAACACCCCGGCCTCGCGGAGCAGCTCGCGGTAGTGGAGGGGAACCCGCCGACCCAGGATGGTCCCGATGCGGACCTCGTCGACGGACTGCGCCCCGGCGGAGTAGGCGAGCACGACCGTGTCGTTGTCCTCGATGGTGACCGGCGCGCCGAGCAGCTCGGCCACCGAACCGGCCAGCGCGAACAGGTCTTCCCCGCCGAGCCCCATGCCGGTCAGGGTACTGCGGGTGCGCGTCGCCGGGCTGCCTTCGTGGTCAGCTCGCCGCGACCAGGATCGCATGATCAACAGGATCTCAGGGTGCTGCCCGACATCGTGGGGTGTGCTGCGGTCCTGTTCATCATGACGGGGGCGACGGTGCGGGCCGAGCGGACCGTTGGGGCGGGTCAGGCGGCCAGCAGCATGGCCAGCACTGCGGTGTCCGGATCGTGGGAGGGCTCGATCCCGGTGCGGCTGACGAGGCCGGTGATTCCGCCGCCGGGCTCGGCCTCGACCCACGCTGCCCGGTGCTCGAGGCCGAGGTGCGGCAGACCGGGCAGCAGGACACACCCCGAGGCCACCCCGGCGCACTCGGGCAGCGACGGGCGGGTCTCCGACGGCGGGTGCAGCAGCAGCAGGGCCGGCGGTTGTCGGTCGGCGAACCGGCCCGGCGCCACGGCGCCCTCACCGAGCACGGGTCCTTCACTCATGACCAGGCCCACCATCCCGGGCCGGGGGTCCTCGGGGAGCTCCTCCCGTGCGCCGAACACGGTGGTGGTGGTGAGCATGCCTGGAGTGCCGGCCACCTGGACGGCGAGCAGCAAGAAGCTCGCCCACTCCCGGGTCGAGTCCGGCCACCGACCGCAGATGACGAACCCCCGCAGGACGCCGCTCGCCAGCAGCGGCGCCACCTCCACCGCGCCCACGGCTGGTTCGCGCACGACGGGCCTCCTTCTGATGACCTCCAGCCTGAGCCTCAACCCCGTTGGCACACAAGAGGGTCGGAGTGCCAGCGTCGGTCGGGGGCCGTCGCCGGCTGCCGGGCTGCGCACGGCCAGTGTGGGGACGAAGCGGAGTGTCGGGCACAATTCGCACGGCTGACGACTGGAAGGAGTCCGCTCATCATGTCGGACGTGCACACGATGATCGAGGGGATCTACGCCGAGGTGCTGCGGCGCAACCCCGGTGAGATCGAGTTCCACCAGGCCGTCCGCGAGGTGGTGGACTCCCTTGCTCCGGTGCTCGCACGCCACCCCGAGCACACCGACCCCAACACCTTCGCGCGCATCTGCGAGCCGGAGCGCCAGATCATCTTCCGGGTGCCGTGGCAGGACGACGCGGGAGCCTGGCACGTCAACCGGGGCTTCCGGGTGGAGTTCAACTCGGCGCTGGGCCCCTTCAAGGGGGGTCTGCGCTTCCACCCGTCCCTGTACCTGGGGATCGTGAAGTTCCTCGGCTTCGAGCAGATCTTCAAGAACGCTCTCACCGGCATGCCCATCGGGGGCGGCAAGGGCGGTGCGGACTTCGACCCCAAGGGCCGCAGCGACGACGAGGTGATGCGGTTCTGCCAGTCGTTCATGACCGAGCTGTTCCGTCACATCGGCGAGTACACCGATGTTCCGGCCGGGGACATCGGCGTGGGCGGACGCGAGATCGGCTACCTCTTCGGCCAGTACAAGCGGATCACCAACCGTCACGAGTCGGGCGTGCTCACCGGCAAGGGCCTGGGCTGGGGTGGGGCGCGGGTGCGGACCGAGGCCACCGGGTACGGCGCGGCCTACTTCACCGAGGAGATGTTGACTTCGCGCGGGGAGTCGATGGACGGGCAGACGGCCATCGTCTCCGGGTCCGGCAACGTCGCCATCTACGCCATCGAGAAGCTCGCGCAGATGGGGGCCAGGGTGATCGCCTGCTCGGACTCCGGCGGGTACGTGGTCGACGAGAAGGGCATCAACCTCGAGGTGCTCAAGCAGATCAAGGAGGTCGAGCGCGGCCGGGTCAGCGACTACGCCGACCGGATCACCCACGCCCACCACGTGTCGGGGGGTTCGGTGTGGGACGTCGCCTGCACCGTCGCCATCCCGTCGTCGACCGAGAACGAGCTCGACGGTCCGGCCGCTGCGACGCTGGTCAGCAACGGGTGCATCGCGGTGGCCGAGGGCGCGAACATGCCGAGCACCCGGGAGGCGGTGAAGGTGTTCGCGGAGGCGGGCATCGCCTTCGGGCCCGGCAAGGCCGCCAACGCGGGTGGCGTGGCCACCTCCGCCCTGGAGATGCAGCAGAACGCCTCTCGGGACAGCTGGACCTTCGGCCACACCGAGCGACGCCTGCACGACATCATGCGGGCGATCCACGCCAGCTGCTTCGAGGCCGCCGAGAACTATGGCGAGCCGGGCAACCTCGTTCTCGGTGCGAACGCGGTGGGTTTCATCCGGGTGGCCGACGCGATGCAGGCGCAGGGCCTGGTCTAGGTGGGCCGTCCGACGTCACGGCGTGCCGTGGTGCCGATCAGCTTTCGTCGAGCGCCCGGGAGGGCAGTCGGGCGGAGTAGATCGAGTATCCGTCGATGTAGCGCACGACGACGGTCGCCACCGCGGTGGCGGCGATCATGGGGACCATGAGCTCAAATCCGTTGTGGGTCAGCTCGAGAACCAGCACGAGCGCGGCCAGCGGGGCCTGCATGGAGGCGCCGATCATGGCCGCGGCGCCGATCATGGCGTACGCGCCGACGGGGGATCCGGGCCAGAGCTCGCTCCACGCCAGCCCGAGACCCCCGCCCAGTACGGCGCCGGTGCTCATCGTGGGGGTGAACAACCCGCCGGAGGCGCCCGAGCCGAGACACGCCGCGGTGGCCAGCGGCTTGAGCAGGCCCAGAACCAGCAGCAGCCCGATCGTTCCGTTGCCGACGAACACCATGTGCGCCATGTCCTTGCCGTTGCCCAGCAGCTGCGGGTAGGCGAGCGAGAGCACCCCCAGCGCCCCGAGAGCGACCAGTGGCGCCCCCAGGCCCCACAGGCCCCGAGCACGGTGGTGCGCCACCCAGCCGATGAGGCGGACGTATCCCGCGGACAGCACCCCGATGACGAGGCCGGCGAACAGGGACCAGACACCGATCGTGGCACTGAACGCGAAGCTGGGGACGTCGAGGTACGTCGCGACGGCGGGCAGGTAAAGCCAGCCCACGGCCGTCGCGATGAACGCGCAGACCAGGGCGGGCAGCACCACCGGCAGGGCGAGGCTGCCGAGGAGGATCTCGGCGGTGAACAGCGCCCCCCCGAGGGGGACGTTGTACACCGCGGCCAGTCCCGCTCCGGCGCCGCAGGCCACCAAAAGCTTGCGCTGGGCCGTGGTGAGGCCCAGCTGCTGGGCGAGGACGCTGCCCGACACCCCGCCGAGCAGCTTCGGCGCGGCCTCACGACCGATCGACGCGCCCATGCCGATGACGACCTCGGAGATGACCGACGTCCCGAGGCTGCGCCTCACGGCCAGGCGGCCGTCGCCGTTCCAGAGTGCCTCGTCGACCTCTGAACACCCGGTGGTCCATCGCCGCAGCAGGTACCACGCCAGGCCGCCGATGAGCCCGGCGAGCAGCAGGACCACCACTCGGCGCGTGCCGCTGGATGCCTCGACGGCGGCCTGGAAGTCGAGGCTGCCGCCGATGCGCTGCAACGTCTGGGCGACGCCGTCGTCGTGGTAGCCGAAGGCGAGGTGCTCCGCGGTGGTCAGCACCACCATCATGGCGATGCCCGCGAGGCCGGTGGCCACCCCGGTCAGCACCACTGCGACCCAGAACCGGGGTGACAGGCGCGTGTCACCGTCGCTGGTGACGTTGGGCTGCTCGGTCGCGCCGCGGCCCGACGGCAGTAGTCGCCTCAGCAGCGGCTGCGGGTCCCGCACCCGCTCGCTGGGGCCGTCGCGACGAGACACGGGGCCATAGTTGCATGATGGGGTTGCACGATGGGCCGGTCCGGAGACCGGCCCCAGCTCAGGCGCCGAGGGCGATGCGCAGCTGCTCACGGATCTGCCGCAGCCGAGCGTCGCCCACCGATCGTGCGTTCTCGAGCTCAGCGGGCGAACCGACGTCGACCACCACCTCGAGGTAGCACTTCAGCTTGGGCTCGGTCCCCGACGGGCGCACCACCACGCGCACGCCGTCACCGCGCAGCACCACCGCGTCGGTGCGCGGGCGCAGGTCCTCGGCGGTGACCGCCACCCCGCCGAGATCGGTCGGAAGCTCTGCGCGCAGCCGGGCCATCATCGTCGCGATCTCACCCACCTCGCTCACCCGCACCGCGAGCTGGTCACCGGCGTGCATCCCGTGGGCCACCGCGAGCTCGTCCAGCACGTCGAGCAGGGTGCGGCCGGAGCTGGCGAGGGTGGCGGTCAGGTCCGCAGCGAGCACGGCTGCGGAGATCCCGTCCTTGTCCCGCACCGCGTCGGGGTCGACGCAGTGCCCGATGGCTTCCTCGTAGGCGTAGACCAGGCCGTCCCCGGCGCGCACCAACCACTTGAAGCCGGTGAGGGTCTCGGCGTGCCGCACCCCGCGGGCGGCGGCAACGGCACCCAACAGCTGGGAGCTGACGATCGTGCTCGCCACCAGCGGAGCACCGGCCGGGGCGGCGGGCGGGTTGGCGGGCGGGTTGGCGGGCGGGGCGGCAGGTGGGCACCCGTCGAGCACGTGCACCCCGAGCAGCACCCCGGTCTCGTCGCCACGCAGCATCCGCCAGCCGTGGGGGCCAGGCACGCCGAGGGCGCACCGGTCGGCGTCGGGGTCCAGGGCCACGGCCAGGTCAGCCCCCACCTCGGCGGCCAGTGCGAGCACCGCGTCCGCAGCACCGGGCTCCTCCGGGTTCGGAAACGCCACGGTGGGAAAGCTCGGGTCCGGCTGGGCTTGGCTCGCCACCACATGGACGTCGTCAAAGCCCGCGCGGCGCAGGGCTTCCACACACACCTCGCCGCCGACGCCGTGCATCGGGGTGAGCGCTATGCGCAGGTTCTTGGCGGTCCCACGGGGCAGCGCAGCCACTCGGTCGAGGTAGCTCTGGAGCAGCGCCGCGTCGAGCACCGACACGGCGGGGCTGCGGGGCACCGAGGCGGCCGCGCCCACCATCTCGATCGCCGACTCGATCTCCTCGTCATCCGGCGGGACGATCTGCGCCCCGCCGCGGGAGTACAGCTTGTAGCCGTTGTCGGCGGGTGGGTTGTGCGAGGCGGTGACCTGGATGCCGGCGACCGCGTCGAGAGCGCGGACGGCGTAGGCGAGGACCGGGGTGGGCAGGGGACTCGGCAGCACCCGGACGTCGAATCCCGCTGCCGCGAGGACCTGCGCGGCGGCGCGGCAAAACTCCTCGGACCCGAACCGGGCGTCCCGCCCGATCACGACCACGCCGCCGGTGAACCCCTTGTCCACCAACCAGCGGGCGACCCCCGCGGTGGTCCGCACGACGACGGCGACGTTCATCCCGTTCGGTCCGGCCCGGACCGGACCCCGAAGGCCCGCGGTGCCGAACGCGAGGGGCGAGGCGAACCGCTCCGTCAGCTCGGCGTCCGCACCTGCGTCCAGCAGCACCTGCAGCTCGGCGCGGGTGACCGGGTCCGGGTCACCGGCGATCCACGCTCGGACGGCGCGTTCCACGCCCAGGCTCACAGCCCCGCCAGCAGCCCGTGCAGCAGCCCGCCCATCCGCTCGGCCGCGGCCTGTCCCGCGGCCAGCACCTCGGCGTGGTCCAACGGCTGACCGCTCATCCCCGCCGCCAGGTTGGTCACCAGCGAGAGTCCCAGCACCGCCGCACCCGCGGCGCGGGCGGCGATGGTCTCGTGCACCGTGGACATGCCGACCAGGTCGGCACCGAGGGTGCGCAGCATCCGGATCTCGGCGGGGGTCTCGTAGTGGGGCCCGGGCAGCCCGGCGTAGACGCCCTCGGTCAGGGTGGGGTCCAACGAGCGGGCCGCCGCGCGCAGCGCGGGGGAGTAGGCGTCGGTGAGGTCGACGAACTGCGCGCCGACCAGCGGGGACCGGGCGGTCAGGTTGAGGTGGTCGCTGATCAGCACCGGCTGGCCCACGGCCATCCCCTCGCGCAGCCCACCGGCGGCGTTGGTCAGCACCACCGTCCGTGCTCCAGCCGCGCACGCGGCTCGGACGGGGTGCACCACCGTCGCGAGCTCCCCGCCCTCGTAGGCGTGGGTGCGACCCAGCAGCACCAGCACCCGGCTGGTCCCGACCTGCAGCGAGCGGACGGTCCCACCGTGACCCTGCGCGCGGGGTGCGGTGAAGCCCGGCAGGTCGGCCATCGCGATCTCGGAGTCAGGTGTACCCAGCAGGTCGGCCGCCGGACGCCAGCCCGACCCGAGCACGACCGCGGCGTCGTGGGTGGCGCACCCGGTCGCCGTGGCGATGGCGGCGGCGGCGGCCTGGGCGGTGTCCTGCGGCGCGGTGGCAGGGTCGGCGCTGCTGTGTCGGCTCACCCGACGACCCTAACGGCGCGGTCCTGGTGCGCGGGCGCTCCGGCGGCCAGCTCCGCCTCGCCGATAGCATGCGCAGATGGGCACCGCAGAGCACCCGAGCGCCGGCGGGCGCGCCGATGCCACCGGCCAGGAGCTGGTGTCGACGTGGCGTGCCGGGGTCGCTGCCGCCCTGGCCAAGACCCGCAAGGTGGATGTCGCCGCGCTCGGCGAGAATCCGGAGCGTCTGCTCGACACCACCACCTATGACGGCGTCACCGTGGCCGCGCTGTACACCCCCGCCGACGGTCGGCCCGAGGCCCCGCTGCCCGGAAGCGCCCCGTTCACCCGAGGCCGGACCGCACTGCGCGACACCACCACCGGGTGGGGGATCCGGGTGCGACACGGCCTCGGGCTGGGTTCCGGCGCCGATGCAGCCGCGGTCAACAAGGCAGTGCTCGACGACCTGGAGAACGGCGCCACGTCCGTGTGGCTCGCCCTCGGTGGTGGCGACCTGCCGATCGAGGCGCTGGAGACCGTGCTGAGCGGGGTGTTCCTGGACCTCGCGCCGGTGGTGCTGGACGCCGGGGAGGCGTTCACCGAGGCGGCTCAGGCGTTCCTGGACCTGGCTGAGCGCGCCGACGTCAACCTCGACGAGGTCAGCGCCGGGCTGGGTGCCGACCCCCTGACTCTGCTGGTGCGCGGCGGAACCGACCGGATGGCCGAGGCGACGGCGCTGGCCGTGCGCGCCCACGAGCACGCCGCCGACCTGCGCGCGATCACCCTCGACGGCACTGTCTTCCACGACGCGGGCGGCTCTGACGCCGACGAGCTGGGCGCCACGCTGGCCGCCGGCGTCGAGCACCTGCGGGCACTCACCGACGCCGGCCTGAGCGTCGACGACGCCCTCGCCCAGCTGGAGGTGCGCCTGGCCGCCACCGACTCCCAGCTGCTGACCATCGCCAAGATGCGCGCCTGGCGCCTGGCGTGGTCACGGGTCGCACAGGTCTGCGGTGGGGCTGACCTGGCTGCGGCCATGCCCCAGCACGCGGTGACCTCCGCGGCGATGATGACCCAGCGCGACCCCTGGGTGAACGTCCTGCGCACCACCGTGGCCGTGTTCGCCGCCGGCGTCGGGGGTGCCGACGCGATCACCGTGCTGCCGTTCGACGCTGCCCTGCCCGACGGGGTGGCCGGGGTGTCCGAGCACTTCGCCGCCCGCCTGGCCCGCAACACCCAGCTGCTGCTGCTGGAGGAGAGTCACCTGGGGCGGGTGCTCGACCCCGCCGGCGGGTCCTGGGCCGTGGAGGCGCTCACCGTGGACCTCGCGGAAGCCGCGTGGGGGGTGTTCGCCGGGCTGGAGGCGGACGGGGGCTTCCGGGCGGCCCTGGCCTCCGGGCGCCTCGGCGACGTCCTGGCCCGCACCCGTGACGCTCGGGCCGCCGACGTGGACCACCGCAGAATCCTGCTCACCGGTGTCAGCGCCTTCCCCGACCTCGACGAGACACCTCCGACGAGCACGTCCGAGCCCGTCGTCGCGGGCCTGCTGCCCGTCGTCCGCTACTCGGCGTCGTTCGAGGCGCTGCGCAACCGCTCCGACGCCCATCTCCTCGCGACCGGGGTCCGGCCCACCGTCGCGCTGCGCACCATCGGCCCTCTCGCCGAGCACGCCGCGCGGGCCGACTGGGTGCGCACCCTGCTCGCTGCCGGCGGCATCAGCACGACGCCCACGGAGGGTCCCGCCCCGGTGGTGGTGCTGTGCGGCAGCGACCGCCGCTACGCCGGCGAGGGTGACGAGGCGCTGGCCGGGCTGCGCGCGGACGGTGCCGACCACGTCCTGCTGGCCGGCCCGTCGAAGGCCTGGCCCAGCGGCGGCCCCGCCCCCGACGCGGCGCTGGCCGCCGGTGACGACGCCGTGCTCGCCCTGTCCACGCTGCTCGACGTCCTGGAGGTCGCACCGTGATCGAGAGCTTCGCCGACGTCCCGCTGTGCGACCCGCAGGCCACCGTGGGAACCCCCCCGACAACGGCGGACGTCACGGCGTTCACCGACCGGCTCGCCGCCGCCACCGGGTGGGACCCCGCCGACCTGGTGTGGGCCACCCCCGAGGGCATCGACGTCGCGCCCGTGCAGGTCGGGGCCGAGCGTGATGCGCTGGAGTCGGGCGAGCACCCGTACCCGCTGGACACCGTTCCGGGCACCGCCCCGTTCCTGCGGGGGCCCTACCCGGCGATGTACGTGACCCAGCCCTGGACCATCCGCCAGTACGCGGGCTTCTCCACCGCCGCGGAGTCCAACGCCTTCTACCGCCGCAACCTCGCTGCCGGGCAGAAGGGCCTGTCGGTGGCCTTCGACCTGCCCACCCACCGCGGCTACGACTCCGACCACCCCCGGGTGGCCGGCGACGTGGGCATGGCCGGGGTTGCCATCGACTCGATCCTGGACATGCGTGAGCTGTTCGACGGCATCGACCTGGGCTCGGTCTCGGTGTCGATGACCATGAACGGCGCCGTGCTGCCGGTGCTGGCTTTGTACGTGGTGGCTGCGGAGGAGCAGGGGGTTGCGCCCGAGCAGCTCACCGGCACCATCCAGAACGACATCCTCAAGGAGTTCATGGTCCGCAACACCTACATCTACCCGCCCGAGCCGAGCATGCGGATCATCTCCGACATCTTCGAGC
>JBDTDI010000132.1:0-3516 GCA_039923155.1 Mycobacteriaceae bacterium
GGGTTCCGTTGACTCTGGGGGTTCGGGTGGGGTCGAGCCAGGCGGGGGTGGTCCAGGTGATCCGCCCGTGTTCGCCCATCGTGACGGTGTAGCCGTCGTGGGTGATGAGGTGGTGATCAAAGCTGCAGACGAGGGCGAGGTTGGGTAGGTCGGTGGGTCCGCCGTCCAGCCAGGAGATGAGGTGGTGGGCTTCGCACCAGGCGGCGGGGGCACTGCAGCCGGGGCGGGTGCAGCCGCCGTCGCGCAGGAACAGGGCCTTGCGTTGCGGCCCGGTGGCCAGGCGTTGGGTGCGCGAGAGCCACAGCGGTTGGCCCCGGCGGTCGAGCACCCCGAGGATCCAGCAGGCGTCGGCGGCCAGGTTCAGGGCGTCAGCGATGGGCAGGGTTGCGCCGGTGGCGGTGGTGGCCTGCCCGGCGCGGGCGTCGAGGTCCTCGATGCCCATGCTGATGACCACGGTGGTCGTCGCACCCCCGCTGGTGCCCACCGTGGCGGCGGCCATCGCCCGGCGGGCGAGGCTGCGCAGGGCGTCGTGGCCACGTTGGGCCGGGGTCCGCGGATCAGACACCGCGCCGTCCTCGGTGGGTGCCGGCCGGGTCAGCGGGGTCATCGCCGCATCCAGCACGGCCCGGCACTGCGGGTTCAGGACCCCACGAACGGGGCTCATCCCGTCGTCGCCCTGCTTTCCGATGGTGAACGCCCGCCGCCGTTCCCGATCGTCATCGTCGGTGAGGGAGCCGTCGGGGTCCAGGTGCGCCCGGATCCGCTCCCCAGCCAGGACCAGCTCCGCCGGCAGCATGTGGGTGGCCAGCCCGGCGAGCTGCGCCTCCGCCCGCTCCCGCAGCTCAGGATCCAGCATGGAGGGCAGCGCACCCATGGTGCGTTCGACGACCCGGGCGTGCTCCGCCGAGAGCTCACCCCGGGCCTGACCAGCGGCGGTGCACGGCAGCACCGGATCCAGCACCTCACCACCGGTGGTGACCCGCGGACCCAGGACCAGGGCCGCTTTCACCCGGCGGGCCGTCTCGCCCCGGTCCAGGTGCAGCACCGCAGACAACAACCCCGCCGTGCCCTTCTGCAGCCGCGCCCCCGCCACACCACGCACGTCCAGCTCGGCGATCAACCGGTGATCCACCGCCGCCAACCGGCGCCGCGCCGACTCCACCTCCCGCACCACACCGAGCACCTCATCGTCATCCAGGGCCGTGAACGAGACGCCGAGCAGCGCCGCTGCTGCCGCATCCAGACCCAGGCTCGAACTCATGAACGAAAACTAGCGTGCGGGTCTGACACAAACGGCGACCGAGCCGACGAGGTCGACGTCAGGCATCATCAATCCTCGTGCCTCCCGTCGACCTCGTGGTCAACCCGTGCCGATCTCGGTGCCGGTGGCTTCCCAGCCGGGCCGGGGCGCAGCTGTTCACGTGCCGGGGCTGCGGCTCGGGGTGGCAGCCGGGCGCGGGGTGGACACCCATGAACGCCGACGGTCACGTGCCCGCCGCCGTGCGGTCGGCCGCCAAGGGCACCATTAGGCCCGACAGATCCTGAGCACCGAACCTGCGCCCGGACGCGTCCTCCTGGGCCAGGCGCCGTAGCGCCAGCAGCACCGGATCCATCAGCACCGTGCCCAGCACCACGTAGCGCACGGCGTCGGCCTGCGACGAGGTGGGCACCGCGGCGACGTCGGCGCGACCCACCCGCGCCGCGGCCTCGGCGTACGCGTCCAGGTGCGCCTCGGTCACGTCGAGGTCGACCTCCTGCGCCGCGGCCAGCGCCCGGGCGAGATCCTGTAGTGCCGGCGAGTCCTCGGTCACCCACCAACCCCAACGCCCGACGTGGGCCATCGCCGCCGCGAGGTCCGTTGTCTGGGGCGAGGGTTCCGAGGTGGCCGCGCACGCGGCACCCAGGGCGTCGTGAACCGAGATCGACGGGTCGTCCACGGCGGCGAGCACCTCGCGCGCACGGGCGATGGACAGACCCCCGGGGCCGAGAAGCGCCCGCACCAGCGTCAGGCGCTCGACGTGGCCCTCGTCGTAGCTGGCCTGCGTCGCCGAGGTGGCCTCACCGGGCGGGAGCAGACCTTCCCGCAGGTAGTACTTCACCGTTCCCACCGGGACGCCGCCGCGACGGGCCAGCTCTGAGATCCGCACATCCACCTCCTTGACATTAGACACTATCACTCTCCATTATTGGAGAGTCACACTTCCTAATGAGGAGAACGCCATGACCGTCGTCACCGGACGCCGCACCCACACCCCCACCGACACGCTCACCATCTTCGCCATCGGCATGCGGGTGAACACCCTCTTCCGGCCGGACGCGTGGCTGCCCACCTTGGCGGCGATGGGCCCGATGATCGCCGAGCTCTCTCGCGACCCGGGGTCCGGTTTCCTCGGTGCGCGCACGCTGCTCGGCTGGCGAGGCCCGACGGTGCTGCAGTACTGGCGCAGCACCACCGACCTCTACCGCTACGCCAGCGACACCAGCTCCCGGCACCGCCCGGCCTGGACCGCCTTCAACGCCCGAGCCCGCAAGAAGCCCGGCGCCGTGGGGATCTGGCACGAGACCTACCAGGTCAGCGCCGCAGAGACGATGTACGTCGACACCCCGGTGATGGGTCTGGCCGCCGCCACCGGCAGCGAGGCGGTGGGCAGCCGGTCCGACCGCGCCGCGCAACGCCTGGCCGCGGGAAGTCGGTAGCGGCTCAGACCTGGAAGCGGTAACCCATCCCGGCCTCGGTCAGCAGGTGCCGCGGTCGGGCAGGTTCGGGCTCGAGCTTGCGCCGCAGCTGCGCGAGGTAGACCCGCAGGTAGTGCGTCTCCGCGGCGTAGGCCGGTCCCCAGACTTCTTGGAGCAGCGCCTTCTGACCGACGAGCTTGCCGCGGTGGCGCACGAGCACCTCGAGCATCCCCCACTCCGTGGGGGTGAGGTGCACCTCGGCCCCGTCACGGACCACGATCTTCGCCGCCAGGTCCACCGTGAACGACGCGGTCTCCACCACCGGCTGGTCCTCCTCGGTGGCCGCCGCACCCCGACGGACCGCGGCTCGCAGCCGGGCCAGCAGCTCGTCCATCCCGAAGGGCTTGGTGACGTAGTCGTCCGCACCGGCGTCCAGCGCGTCGACCTTGTCCGCCGAGTCGGTCCGGGCACTGAGCACGATGACCGGCACCTTGCTCCAACCCCGGATGCCGGCAAGCACCTCCGTGCCGTCCATGTCGGGCAGCCCGAGGTCCAGCACCACGACCTCCGGGTTGCGCTCGGCGGCCGCGCGGAGCGCCGTGGCCCCGTCGACTGCTGTCGTCACCTCGTACCCCCGGGCGGAGAGGTTGATCCGCAGGGCGCGCAGGATCTGCGGCTCGTCGTCCACGACCAGAACCCTGGTCACGCCGACACCTGGTGGAGGGACTGAGCTTCCGAGAGCGGGGCCGGGGGTGCGCTCGGCAGCTCCACGACCATCGTGAGCCCCCCACCGGGGGTGTCCTCGGCCGCCACCGTGCCCCCCATCGCCTCGGTGAAGCC
>JBDTDI010000133.1:0-4940 GCA_039923155.1 Mycobacteriaceae bacterium
GTACCCGGCGCCGAGCGTCGCGACGACGGCCACCGCGACACCGAACCGGACGATGGAGCGCCCCGCGGATCGGCCGGGCTGCCCCGGCGCGGCCTCCTCGGTCGAGAAGCCACCGGGAAACGGGCCCTGCTCGGTCACGGGGGGAGCTCCTTCGAGGTGGTGACGGCGCTGCGGGGTGTGAGGACAGATCCTCACACCCCGCAGCAGACCTACGTGCGCATTACGGTGACGAGACTAGGACGCCTGGTCCTCGTCGGTCTGGTGCGCGCGCCGACGACCCCGGTAGAGCGCGGCACTGCCGGCGCCCAGCAGAAGCAGGGCCACCGCCCCGCTGACCAGCGGCACCGCGGACGACCCACCGTCCACCTGACCGCCGGCACCGGTGTCGACCCCACCGACCGGGGTGACGATCACGCCGTTGTCACCGCCGGCGTTGTTCCCGCCGGCGTTGTTCCCGCCGGCGTTGGTGCCACCGGCGTTGGTGCCACCGGCGTTGCCGTTGGTCTGCTTGCCGGGGGCAGCCGGCGTGGTTGCACTGGGAGCGGCCGGCGCCGTGATGACTGTGGTGGGTCCGGGAACGGGCACCTTGACCGTTTCTACCCCACCCGTGGCCTTGTTCACCGACTTGTCGTTGGGAACCGCGACGTAGGGGAAGGAGGGCAGGAACGCGTGGTCGTTGACGTTGACCCCGTCCATGCCGGCCGCGAGCAGCGTGTCCGACTGAGCGGACTGGCCCTTCAGGAAGAACCCGCCGAGGCCGGCCAGCTCGATGTCGACGACGTCGTCAGCCAGACGGCGACCGTTGGGGAAGCCCGCGTTGTCTCCACCGGCGACACCGAGACGGCTCGGCTTGGCGGCGGGGGGAACGCTCATGTTCAGCCGCAGCATCTCCGAGGGCTGGAAGGCCTTCGGGTTGCTGCTGTCGGCGTTGAGCAGCTGGGAGTTCAGGTCCAGCGGGATCGGGGCCTTGTCGGTGCCGGCCCCCAGGGTGCCCTTGTAGAAGTTGCCACCGTCGAGCTTGGTGGTGACACCGGTGAGGAAGATCTCGGCGATGTCGGTGCGGTTGGTGGTCTGCCCGGGGCCGGGGTCGCCGGTCGGGGCCTTGGCTCCGTAGATGGACGCCACCAGGGCGGGCACCTCCGGGCGCAGCACGCGGTCGACGATCGCGCCCTTCGCCGCGGTGGCATCCGCCGTCGGGGGCAGGCTGTTGAAGGCGTCCTTGAGTGCCGCAGGGACGACGACCTCGTTCACCAGCGGCTGACCCAGGCGGGAGACCTGCACCGGGTCACCGGACACGGAGCCGTCGGCCAGGTTGACCGACTGACGGTTGGTCGTTGACCACACGCCGATGACGGGGTTGCCGTTGCCCGGGGTGCCGTTGCCGGCGTTGTTGTTGAGGGCCAGAGCGTTCTTCGGCAGCTTCAGGGCGACCGTGTTGACGTTGTAGCCCGCCAGCGTGTCCTGACCGACCTCGGACAGGTTGGCCCCGTAGAGCAGGTCGAAGATCCGCAGGTCCAGGAAGAACGGGTCGTCGGCCTGGCCCGCGAAGGACTGACCCGCGCCCTGGGGCGTGGTCACCTTGGTGATGGCCTTGTCGAACAGGTCGGTCTTGTAGCTGGGCATGGACGCCTTGCCCACGTCCGACGGCGCCACGGGGGCGTTGGTCAGCAGGTTGGTGCTCTTGCCCGCCGCGTCGATGACGTCCAGGTTGTAGGTCTGGCGGAACAGCAGGTTCTCATCGGTCAGCGACGTGACCGGCCCGTTGTTGTAGAGGAAGGTCTTGGCGCCCCGGGTGTCCTGGGTGGAGAAGGTCCACCGGTAGGTCAGGTCGGGCTTCGCGTCACCGTTGCTGTCGATCTTGACGTCGTAGGTGTACCCCTCCGCACCGGTGCCGAACGGGTAGAAGTTCGGTCCGCCGTTGGGCTCCTCGAAGGGGATCCAGTTCGCGATGAGCGTGACGCTGTTCGGGTCGTCGGGGCTGACGAAGGCGTAGACGTCGGTGTTGTCGGCCTTCGGGTCGCCGGCGGTGAGCGGGGCCTCGCGGTGGCTGGAGGCCACCGCCGTGCCGGGGGCGAAGCCCACGACGGCGACGGCCAGGAGCGTGGCGCTGGAGGCGAGCAGGGCGACCGCCCTCCTGCTCGTGCTCCTGGTGGTGCGGGGTGCTGACGGCATCCTGGTGGGCCCTTCCGTTCACGCAACGAGGCAGAAGGCGGTGCGCGAGCGCCGAGCCGCCGCCCCCTGAGGATTTCCTGAGGAGGCAGGGCAGAACCTACGTCACTCGTGGCTCACGTCAAAGGAATCCTCAACAACTCCCATAACTGCAATTTAGCCGCAAGAGCGACAGCATCTCACCAGAAAGATCATTCCTGACCTGCACTGATCCACTTCTGGACCCTCACACGGGTACGACCACCGCATCCACGTCGTCGCTGAGCGACACCCACTCCAGGCCGGCGGAGTCGGCCCGCTCGTGCGCCAGCTCCATCTCGACGGCGAGCACCTCACCGGCGATCAGCGCGCGGTGGGTCTGCGCCCACGTGCGGAGCCCGTCGGGGACCTGCAGGACGACGGCGATCCGCGTGCTGACCGGGAGGTCCATCGTTCGGCGCAGCTCCTGCAGCTTGCGGATGACGTCACGAGCCCAGCCCTCTGCCTCCAGCGCCTCGGTGACCGTCAGGTCCAGCACCACCAGTCCCCCGCCCCCGGGCAGGGCCGCGGTCGACTCCGGGTCCTGCGCGACCAGCCGGCGGGTGAACTCCCCGTCGCCCAGCACCTCCCCCGCCGCGACGATCGTGTCGTCGGCGCCCGGAGACCACTGCTGCGTCTTGACGGCCTTGATCACCTCCTGCACGCGCGACCCCAGCCGCGGCCCGAGCGCGCGGGCGTTCACCGCGAGCTCGAAACGGCCAAAGGTGTCGACGTCGCCGCTCAGGTGCACCGCCTTGACGTTGACCTCGTCGGCGATGAGACCGGTGAACGGTTGCAGCCGAGCCAGCAGCTCCGGAGAACCGGCCACCGTGACCGACGTCAGCGGCAGCCGGACCCGCAGGTCCCTGGCCTTGCGCACGCCGAGCACCGTCGAGCACACCGTGCGCACCTCGTCCATCGCGGCCACGAGCTGCGGGTCTGCCGGCAGCTCGTCCGCCGTCGGCCAGTCGGTCAGGTGCACCGAGCGCCCGCCGGTCAGCCCGCGCCAGACCACCTCGGTGATCAGCGGCAGCAGCGGTGCCGCGAGCCGACAGAGCGTCTCCAGCACGGTGTGCAGGGTGTCGACCGCGTCGCGCTCGCCGGCCCAGAAGCGGCTGCGGGAGCGGCGCACGTACCAGTTGGTCAGCGCGTCGGCGAAGCTGCGTAGCTCGTCGCACGCTCCGGCGATGTCGTTGTCTCCCAACGCCTGGGTCATCCGGGTGCGGCAGCTGGCGAGCTTGGCCAGCACGTAGCGGTCCAGCACGTGCACCGAGTCGGTGCGCCAGGTGCCTGGCACCTCGGCGTACAGCTGCAGGAAGCTCCAGGCGTTCCAGATCGGCAGCAGAGCCTGTCGGACCCCCTCGCGGATGCCCCGCTCGGTGACCACCAGGTTGCCGCCCCGCAGGATGGGCGAGGACATCAGGAACCACCGCATCGCGTCGGAGCCGTCCCGGTCGAACACCTCGTTGACGTCGGGGTAGTTGCGCAGCGACTTGCTCATCTTGGTGCCGTCGTCGCCGAGCACGATGCCGTGGGCGACCACGGTCCGGAAGCTGGGGCGGTCGAACAGCGCCGTGGCCAGCACGTGCAGGGTGTAGAACCAGCCCCGGGTCTGGCCGTTGTACTCCACGATGAAGTCACCCGGGTAGTGGCTCTCGAACCACTCCCGGTTCTCGAACGGGTAGTGCACCTGCGCGTAGGGCATCGACCCCGACTCGAACCAGCAGTCGAGCACCTCCGGCACGCGGCGCATCGTCGCCGCACCGGTCGGGTCGTCGGGGTTGGGACGGGTGAGCTCGTCCACGAAGGGACGGTGCAGGTCGCTCGGGCGCACCCCGAAGTCGGCCTCCAGCTCGTCGAGGGAGCCGTAGACGTCCACCCGCGGGTGGGCCGGATCGTCGGAGACCCACACGGGGATGGGTGAGCCCCAGTAGCGGTTGCGGCTGATCGACCAGTCGCGGGCCCCTTCGAGCCAGCGGCCGAACTGCCCGTCCCGGACGTGCTCGGG
The DNA here is from genome assembly GCA_039923155.1 of Mycobacteriaceae bacterium. GTDB lineage: Bacteria > Actinomycetota > Actinomycetes > Mycobacteriales > Mycobacteriaceae > Rhodococcus_D. Next base: position 4,196 of record JBDTDI010000133.1, read on the forward strand.
CACCCAGGTGATCTGCTGGTTGAGCTCCACCATGCGGTCGCGCACGGCGGTCACCTCGACGAACCAGCTGCTCACCGCCTTGTAGATCAGCGGGTTGCCGCACCGCCAGCAGTGGGGATAGGGGTGGTCGTAGGTCTCTCGCCTAAACAGCCGCCCCGAGGACTTGAGGTCGTCGATGATGAGGGCGTTCGCGTCGAACACCTGCACCCCGGCGTAGGGGGGCACCTCCGCGGTGAAGCAGCCGCCCGCGTCGACCGGCACCACCGGGGTGATCCCGGCGGCGTCGGTGACCACCTTGTCCTCCTCGCCGAACGCGGGGGCGATGTGCACGATGCCGGTGCCGTCGGTGGTGGTGACGTAGTCGGCGGAGAGCACCCGGTGGGCGTTGACCGCACCGGTGAAGAAGTCGAACGGCGGGACGTAGGTCAGGCCCAGCAGCTCGGTGCCGGTGTGGTGGCTGAGCACCTCGGGTTCGTCGCCCAGCTCGCGGGCGTAGTGGCCCAGGCGGGCGGCGGCCAGCACGTAGCGGGTGCCGTCACCCTGGCTGTTCGCGACGCGCACCTGCACGTAGTCGATGTCCGGGTGCACGGCCATGGCGAGGTTGGACGGCATGGTCCACGGCGTGGTCGTCCAGATCAGCGCGCTGGCCCCGTCCAGCGCGGAGCCTGGGGCCACCAGCGGCATGGCCACGGTGACCGCCGGGTCCTGGCGCGAGCGGTAGGTGTCGTCCATCCGCGTCTCGTGG
>JBDTDI010000134.1:0-8895 GCA_039923155.1 Mycobacteriaceae bacterium
CCGCGCAGCTGCTCAGCGACCGTCAGCGCCGTCCGACGGGGATGTTGGCCGGTTCGACCGTGGTGCTCGCGGTCACCGCGGTGCTGCTGTGGACCCAGTGGTGGTCCTGACGCAGCCGGACCAGCCCTCCTGGGATCACCACCGGTCGGTGTGCAGCACCTCGGCCAGCGGTTGGCGCGGAGCGGGTTTGAAGGTGGTCCCGGTGTAGAAGGCCGTCGGGATGAGAGCGCCCTGGTGCACTCCTTCGGGGAGCGCCAGGATCGTCGCGACCTCGGCCTCCCGAGCCAGGTGCACCGTGGTCCACGCGGTGCCGAGGCCGCGGTCGCGGGCCGCGAGGGCATAGCTCCAGGCCGCCGGGAGCAGCGAGCCCCAGAGGCCTGCCTGGTTGCCCGACGGCAGCGGCCGGTGGGTCTGCAGGCACGGCAGCACCAGCACCGGCACCTCGCCCATGTGCTGACCGAGCCACGAGGCGCTGCCCGCCACCCGCTGCTGCGTGGCCGAGCGGGTCGTGTCCTCGGCGTGCAGCTTGCCCGCGAAGCCCTTCGAGGCCTCGTAGGCGGCGAAGCACTCCCGGTAGACCTCGCCGATCGCGGCGCGCTGGCCCGCATCGGTCACCACGATCCAGTGCCAGCCCTGGGCGTTGCCCCCGCTGGGGGCCTGCAGCGCGATCTCCACGCAGGCGTGCACCAGCTCCAGCGGTACCGGGCGATCGAGGTCCAGGCGCCGTCGGACCGTGCGGGTGGTGGTGAGCAGCTCGTCGGTGGTCAGGGGTGGTGGGGAGGAGGTCAGGGGTGGTGGGTGGGAGGTCATAGAGTCAGGGTTCCCCATTCCGAGCAAGGAGTGCCACCCCATGCCGCAGCTCAGCCGCGACGGTGACGTGTTCGTTCTCGACCTCAGCCCCGGTGAGGAGCAGAGCACCGGGCGGGATGGTGGGGAGATTACCGGGCGGGATGGCGGGGAAAATACCGAGAACCGGTTCTCCCCGGGCTGGCTCACCGAGCTCGACGCCCTGCTGGACGAGGTCGAGGCGAGCAGCGGCCCCGCAGCGCTGGTCACCACGGGCCGGGGGAAGTTCTACTCCAACGGCCTGGACCTGGACTGGCTCTCGGAGCACCTGGAGGAGACCGCGACCTACGTGGGCCGCACCCAGGCCTTGCTCGCCCGTGTGCTCACCATGGGCATGGCCACCGTGGCGTCGCTGAACGGGCACACCTTCGCCGCAGGCGGGATGCTGGCCCTGGCCCACGACGTGCGGGTGATGCGCGCTGACCGGGGGTTCTTCTGCCTGCCGGAGGTCAACATCCACATCCCGTTCACCCCGGGCATGGCGGCGCTGATCCAGGCCCGGCTGAGCCCGTCCGCCGCGCACGAGGCGATGACCACCGGCCGCCGGTACGGGGGTACCGACGCGCTGGCCGCAGGCATCGTCGACGAGGCGGTGGGTGAGGACGAGGTGCTGGCCCGAGCGGTGGCCCGGGCGGGTGCGCTCGCCGACAAGCGCGGTGACACGCTCGCGGCGATCAAGACCACGATGTACTCACCCGCACTACGCGCCCTGACCGACGCGGTCCCCACCCTGGGCGACGGGGCTGGCCTCGGTGGCTGAGACCGCCACCTCGACGGCGAACGGTGTGGCGTCGGACGCCGTCAAAGGCTCGGCCGCCGAGCTCGTCGACCTGTCGCACGCCCTGCACGCCGAGCCCGAGGTTGCCTTCGCGGAGCACCGCAGCGCCGCCCGACTGGTGGAGTCGTTGGAGCGGCACGGGTTCGAGGTGCAGCGGGGGGCGGCGGGGCTGCCCACCGCCTTCGACGCCACCTACGGCAGCGGGGAGCTGGTGATCGCTTTCTGCGCCGAGTACGACGCGCTGCCCGAGGTGGGACACGCGTGCGGGCACAACGTGATCGCGGCCGCCGCGCTCGGGGCCGGACTGGGTCTGGCCGCGGTCGCGGACGCCCTCGGAATCACGGTGCGGGTGATCGGCACCCCCGCGGAGGAGACCGGCGGCGGCAAGGTTCTCATGCTGCGTGCGGGGGTCTTCGACGACGTGGCGGCCGCGATGATGGTGCACCCCAGCTCCGTCGAGACCGTGGCCGCGCCGTCGCTCGCGATCGCCGACGTCGCGGTGCGCTACACCGGCAAGGAGAGCCACGCCGCCTCGGCCCCGCAGCTGGGACGCAACGCTGCCGACGCCATCACCGTGGCGCAGGTGGGGATAGGCCTGCTGCGCCAGCACTTCGAAGGGGGTCAGATGGTGCACGGCATCACCACCTACGGGGGGGCCGCGCCCAACGTCGTGCCGGCACACACGGAGGCGGTGTACTACCTGCGCGGTCGCGACCTGGAATCGTTGAGCCGCATCACGTGCCGCGTCCAGGACTGCTTCGCCGCGGGTGCGCTGGCCACCGGTTGCGACTACGAGGTGGTCGAGCTCTCACCGACCTACACCGAGCTCGCACCGGACGCGTGGCTCGCGCAGGCCTACCGGGGCGCGGTGACCGCGCTGGGGCGCAGCCCACTGAGCCCGGCGGCTGAGGCCGCCCGGCAGGTCGGCAGCACGGACATGGGCAACGTCACGCGGGCACTGCCCGGGATCCACCCGACCCTCGCGATCGAGTGCGGCGACGCGGTCAACCACCAGCCGGAGTTCGCCGCGGCGTGCATCAGCGCGTCGGCCGACGCCGCCGTGCTCGACGGCGCCAGAGCCCTGGCGCACACCGCGATCGCGGCCGCGAGCGATCCCGACCAGCGCGCGCGGCTGCTCGAGGGCGCCGCGCACCGGGTGGCGGCGCAGACAGCAGGGGAGCGGCGGCGGTGACGGGCCCGGACTGGTTGGAGCGCTGGCTCGACGGTGACGGCGGGAGCAGCGGGCGCGACGAGCTGGTGTCGTGGCGTCGCTACCTGCACGCGCATCCCGAGCTCTCCCGGGTCGAGACGGCAACCACCGCCTTCGTCGTCGACCGCCTCACGGAGTGGGGTCTGAACCCGGTCCTGCTTGCCGGGGGCGCGGGCCTGACCTGCGACGTCGGGTCGAGGCAGGGACCGTTGGTGGCGCTGCGGGCCGACATGGACGCGCTACCCCTGGACGACGGCACGGGAACGAGCTACTCGTCGACGATCCCGGGGGTGTCACACGCGTGCGGGCACGACGCGCACACCGCCGTCCTGCTCGGAGTGGCGGCGGCCCTCGCCGGGGCGCCGGAGCTGCCCGGCCGGGCCCGGTTGCTGTTCCAGCCCGCGGAGGAGCAGATGGCCGGGGCCCGTCAGCTCGTGGACGCAGGCGCGCTCGAGGGCGTCACCCGGATCTTCGGGCTGCACTGCGACCCACACCTGCCCGCCGGCCAGGTCGGGGTCCGGCCCGGGCCGCTCACCTCCGCCGCCGACATCGTCGAGCTGGTGCTGACCTCACCGGGCGGGCACACGTCCCGGCCCCACCTCACCGCGGACCTGGTGCACGCCCTGGGGACGGTGATCATCGGCCTGCCCGCCGTCCTGGGCCGCCGCCTGGACCCGCGAGCGGGCACCGTGCTCGTGTGGGGTGCGGTCGCCGCCGGCGTGGCCCCGAACGCGATCCCACGTTCAGGGACGCTGCGGGGGACGTTGCGCACGGCCGACCGGGAGACGTGGGCGTTGCTCGAGCCCCTGGTGACCGAGGCCGTGGCCGCGCTGCTGGCGCCCACGGGCGTCGGCTACGAGCTGATCTACACCCCCGGGGTCCCCCCGGTGATCAACGACCCGGCGTGCGCGGCGCTGTTGGCGGACGCCGTCGCCGCCGGGGTGGGGGACCGCGCCGTCGTGGGCACGGCCCAGTCCAGCGGCGGAGAGGACTTCGCGTGGTTCCTGGAGCACGTCCCGGGCGCGATGGGGCGACTGGGCGTGTGGCCCGGCCACGGACCGATGCTCGACCTGCACCAGCCGACGTTCGACCTCGACGAGCGCGCGCTCGAGGTCGGCGTGCGCACGCTGGTGCACTGTGCCCTGCAGAGCTGGGCCGATCACTCCGACGCCCCGGACCACCCGTGGTCGTGAGCGGGCCCGCCCCCCACCCCGTGGCGGGCCGGGTCGCGGGGCGGTAGGGAGCGCTACTGCTCGCGCGTACCCGGTCCCACGTTGCGGGCCGGTCTGACCCGCAGGTCGTACACGTAGTCCTCGGGCGCGCCTGCGGCGTACGCGGCGTCAGCCATCACCCCGAGGTACCGGGCCGAGGGAAGACCGCCCTCCCAGGCGTCCATCACGTAGAGCCAGGTCAGGGTGGAGCCCTCCAGCGTCTGCACACGCAGCCGCAGCTTGCGGTGAATGCCCAGCTCCGCACCCTCCCAGCGGTCCAGGCTGCGCTCGTCCTCCGGGCTCACGTCGTACAGGACCACGAACACCTGGGCGTCGGCGTCCTCGACGACCGTGGCCAGCGCACCCTCCCAGCCGAGGTCCTCCCCGGCGAAGGTGAGCCGCCAACCCATCAGCCACCCGGTACCCGCCACCGGGGAGTGGGGGGCCCGCTCGAGCATCTGCTCCGGGTCCATGTTGGAGCCGTACGCGGCGTAGATCGGCACGGTCGTCCACCCTAGTGGCAGGGCGGACGGACGATCACGGGTCGGTACCGTGGTCGGGCTCCACGCGACCCGCTCCTGATCCCATCCCCTGGAGGAGAACTGTGACCCGCATCGTCATCATCGGTGGCGGCCCCGCCGGCTACGAGGCGGCCCTGGTGGCCGCCCAGCACGGAGCCAGCGTGACGGTGGTCGAGGCCGAGGGGGCCGGCGGGTCGTGCGTCCTGTACGACTGCGTCCCCTCGAAGACCTTCATCTCCTCCGCGGGGGTGCGCACCGACCTGCGGCGGGCCAGCGACCTCGGGGTCGACATCGACCCCGACCAGGCGGCGGTGAAGCTGGACGTAGTGCACGGGCGGGTCAAGGGCCTGGCGCTGGCCCAGTCGTCGGACATCCGGACCAGGCTCCAGCGGGAGGGGGTTCGGTTGGTCCCCGGACACGGGCAGATCGTCGACGACGTTCCCGGCATGGCCGTGCACCGGGTCGCGGTGACCGCGAGCGGCGACACCCCGGACGTCGTCCCGGACGTCGTTCTCGACGCCGACGTGGTCCTGGTGGCCACCGGGGCGACGCCGCGGATCCTGCCCGCCGCCCAGCCGGATGGCCAGCGGATCCTCACCTGGCGCCAGATCTACGACCTCGCCGAGCTGCCCAGCCACCTGGTGGTGGTGGGCTCGGGGGTGACCGGGGCCGAGTTCGTGTCCGCCTACACCGAGATGGGGGTGCCGGTCACCCTGGTCTCCAGCCGCGACCGGGTGCTGCCGGGTGAGGACGCCGACGCGGCCGCCGTGCTCGAGGACGTGCTCCACGAGCGGGGGGTGACCGTGATCAAGCAGGCCCGGGCCGAGAAGGTCATCAACACCGGGGACGGAGTGACGGTGCACCTCGCGGACGGGCGGACCGTCACCGGCAGCCACGCGCTGATGACGGTGGGATCGGTACCGAACACCAGCGGGCTCGGGCTGGACCGCATCGGGATCGAGCTCGACCGAGGCGGGTACATCCCCGTCGACCGGGTCTCGCGCACCAGCGCTCCGGGGGTGTACGCCGCCGGGGACTGCACCGGGTTGTTGCTGCTCGCCTCGGTGGCGTCCATGCAGGGGCGGATCGCCATGTGGCACGCGATGGGCGAGGGGGTGAACCCGATCCGCCTCAAGACCGTGACCTCGGCGGTGTTCACCCGACCCGAGCTGGCGACGGTGGGCATCAGCCAGGCCGCGATCGACGCAGGCACCGTGCCCGCGCGCACGGTCGTGCTGCCGCTGGCCACGAACCCCCGCGCGAAGATGCAGGGCTTGCGCCGAGGCTTCGTGAAGCTGTTCTGCCGCCCGGCCACGGGCGTGGTGATCGGCGGGGTGGTCGTCGCGCCGGTGGCGTCGGAGCTCATCCTGCCGATCGCACTCGCGGTGCAGAACAACCTCACTGTCAAAGACCTCGCCAACACCCTCTCGGTCTACCCGTCGCTGTCCGGTTCCATCACCGAGGCGGGCCGCCAGCTGATGCGCCACGACGACCTGGACTGAGTTGCCCCACCCCACCCGCCAACCCAACCGTCCCCACCCAGCGCGATTCGCCCACTCTTCGCTGTCCCCGTGGCTCAGGGGCAGCGAAAAGTGGGCGAATCGCCGGGTGGGGGGCGGGATCAGTCCCCGGCGTCCACCCAGTCCAGGGTGCGGGTCACGGCCTTCTTCCAGCCCGCGTAGTACTTCTCCCGCTTGTCCTCGTCCATGTTCGGGTGCCAGCGCTTGTCCTCGGCCCAGTTGTTGCGGATGTCGTCCTCGCTCTCCCAGAACCCCACGGCGAGCCCGGCCGCGTACGCCGCGCCCAGGGCCGTCGTCTCGGCGACCTTCGGCCGGATCACGTCGACGCCCAGGATGTCGGCCTGGAACTGCATGAGGAGCTCGTTGACGACCATCCCGCCGTCGACCTTGAGCTCGGTCAGCGCCACGCCGGAGTCTGCGTTCATGGCCTCGATGACCTCACGGGTCTGGTAGGCCGTGGCCTCAAGGGCGGCGCGGGCGATGTGTCCCCGGTCGTTGAACCGGGTGAGCCCGACTATCGCGCCGCGGGCGTCGCTGCGCCAGTGCGGGGCGAACAGGCCCGAGAACGCGGGCACGAAGTAAGTGTCGCCGTTGTCCTCGACCTCCCTGGCCACCGCCTCGACCTCGGCCGCGTTGGAGATCAACTTGAGGTTGTCACGCAACCACTGGATGAGCGAGCCGGTGACCGCGATGGAACCCTCCAACGCAAAGATGGTCGGCTGGTCACCGATCTTGTAGCACACCGTGGTCAGCAGGCCGTTGCGGCTCATCACCTTCTCCTCGCCGGTGTTGAGCAGGACGAAGTTGCCCGTGCCGTAGGTGTTCTTGGCCTCTCCGGGGCTCAGGCACGCCTGGCCGAAGGTCGCCGCCTGCTGGTCACCGAGGATGCCGGAGATGGGTACCCCGCTCAGCACGCCCTTGTCGCGGACCTTTCCGTAGACCTCCGAGCAGCTCTTGATCTCCGGCAGCATGGACATCGGGATGGTCATGTCGGCACAGATGCCCTCGTCCCAGGCCAGTGTGTCAAGATCCATCAGCAGGGTGCGGCTGGCGTTGGTGGCGTCGGTGTAATGCAGGCCGCCGTCCGGCCCACCGGTCATGTTCCACAGCACCCAGGTGTCCATGGTGCCCATCACCAGGTCGCCGGCCTCCGCGCGCTCCCGGGCGCCGTCGACGTTGTCCAGGATCCACTTCACCTTGGGGCCGGCGAAGTAGGTGGCCAGCGGCAGCCCCGTCTTGGCCGTGTACCTGGTGGGCCCCTCGTCCCCGCCGAGGGCCACGGCGATGCGGTCGGTGCGGGTATCCTGCCAGACGATGGCGTTGTAGACCGGCTCACCGGTCTTGCGGTCCCACACCAGGGCGGTCTCGCGCTGGTTGGTGATGCCCACGGCGGCGATGTCGGTGGGCTTGAGGTCGGCGTTGGCGAGCGCACCGGCCACCACCGAGCGGGTGTTGTCCCAGATCTCGACGGCGTTGTGCTCGACCCACCCCGACTTCGGGAAGATCTGCTCGTGCTCCTTCTGGTCGACGGCGACAACGAGCCCGTCGTGGTCGAAGATCATGCAGCGGGTGGAGGTGGTGCCCTGGTCGATGGCGGCGATGTACTGGGTGCTCATGGATGTCTCCTCGACGTTGAGTGAGCTTCGGTATTCTGTCCAAATCTTCAGACCTGTCGGCCTTCCCGTCGTGATGGTCTTCCACACGGCCCGGCTCGGTCTGCTCGGCGTGGTGCACCGGGCCCCCTGGCCTGCCGAAGTTGATCACCACTCCACCACCGGCGCCTCGGGCCCGAGGAGCGCTGCGCTGGCCCGCCCCACCAATGGCCGCCGCAGCGGTTCCGCGGCTGTGTCGATGCCTCATCGCCAGGGCCCGAGTACGTGATGGCGTGTTCAGTAACTACTCCTCGTCTGACGGGCTCGGCGTGGCCGGGCCCGGCTCGTCCTCGCCCCTGGTGCGGGCGTGCAGCACATCGCCGATGAACAGGTCGTACAAGAGGACGCCAATGACACCGCCGACGAGCGGACCAACGATCGGGACCCAGAAGTACCAGCTGAACGAGCCGTTGACCGTGCCGGGTAGCGCCGTTTGGCCCCACCCTTCGATCCACGCCCACAGCCGCGGTCCGAAGTCACGTGCCGGGTTGATCGCGTACCCGGCGTTGGCGCCAAACGACATGCCGATCGCGGCGACGGCGAAACCGATCATGAGAGGGCCAAGATTTGCCTTCACCGCAGTGTTGCGCATGTCGATGATGGCGACCACGAAGATTACCAGGAACGCAGTTCCGACAACCTGATCAAACAAGGGTCCCCAGTTATTGCCATGATAGTACGGTGCAGGGAATGTAGCGAAGATGGAATATGTGGCCAAACCTCCCGCCGCATCTCGAGTTGTCTTCGACGCCGTGTTGAACGCGTCAATGGCCTGCCAGTACACGGCGTAGACGAGCGCGGCACCTGCGAACGCGCCGACCGTCTGGGCCGCGACATACGGGAGAACTTTCTTCCAGGGGAACTTGCGCCTCACCGCGAAAGCCAGCGTCACGGCAGGATTGATGTGCGCCCCGCTCACACCACCGGCCACGTACACGCCGAACGCCACCGCGAATGCCCAACCCCACGCGATGAGCAGCCAGTCGCTCGCGCCCACGAAGAAGGTCGTGGGTCCTGAGGTACGGCCCGAGCCGGGAAGCGCGACGACCGTCATGGCCACGACGCCGTTACCGAAGGCGATCAAGACGAAGGTTCCGAAGAACTCCGCCAGGACCTCCCCCCACGTTCCACCGAGTCGTTTGAGGCCACTGCCGTTC
>JBDTDI010000135.1:0-3629 GCA_039923155.1 Mycobacteriaceae bacterium
GTGCGGGCGTCGCCGAGGACGACGGCCAGGGTGCGCTTGTGCGTGGCCGTGTCGGAGCCGATGTCGCGCAGGTTGTTCGCCACCAGGACGGCGCTGGAGAACGCGCCCACCGCCACCGCGGCGGCCAGACCCGCCCAGCTCAGCCGCCCCGCCTGCACGTAGAGCGTTCCGCCGACGGCAATCAGCCCGAAGAACACGAACACGGCAACCTCACCGAACCCGCTGTAGCCGTACGGCTTCGAGCCGCCGGTGTAGAACCACGCGCCCGCGACGCAGAGGGCGCCGACCGCCACCAGCCACCATGCCGTGGTCAGCGCCAGCACCAGCCCCGCTGCTGCGGCCACCGCGAAGCAGACCAGCGCGGCGGTCTTCACCTGCGTCGGTGCGGCCACCCGCGAGCCGACCAGGCGCAGCGGTCCGACCCGCTCGTCGTCGGTGCCGCGGATGCCGTCGGAGTAGTCGTTGGCGTAGTTGACCCCGATGATCAGGGCCAGGGCGACGACCAGGGCCAGCAGCGCCTTGCCCGGGGAGAACGCGCCCAGCGCCGCGGCTGCGCCGCTGCCGGCCAGGACGGGGGCGATCGCGTTGGGCAGGGTGCGGGGGCGGGCGCCCTCCACCCACTGTGCGGTGGTGGCCATGGGTCCATTGTCGTCGGGCGAGGTGGTTGCTGCTGGTCAGGGGCAGCCCGTCGGTTCAGCCGGGTGGGGTGATCATCGCCCGCAGCGCGCGGCGGTCGACCTTGCCCGGTCCGCGCAGCGGCAGCGCATCGAGGAGGTGAACTTCGCGCGGGGCGGCGGAGCGGTCCAGCGAGGCGCTGACGTGCTCCCGCAGCTGCTCCAGGGTGGGTTCGTCCCCGGTGGGGACGACGAAGGCCACCACCCGCTCGCCCCAGGTGTCGTCCGGGACTCCCAGCACGGTCACCTCCTGCACTCCCGGGTGGGTCCCGAGTGCGGCCTCCACCACCGCGGGCATCACGGTGAGCCCCCCGGTGGTGATCGCGTCGTCCAGGCGACCGGTCACCCGAAGCACCTCGCCGTTCAGCTCCCCGGCGTCGTCGGTGCGGAACCACCCCGGCGGCGAGAAGGCCGGGTGGTCCGGCTGACCTCGGTAGCCCGACGCCAGCGTCGCCCCGCCGAGCAGCACCCGCCCGTCCTGCACCTGCACGCGCACCCCGTCCAGGGCCACGCCGTCGTACACGCAGCCCCCGCAGGTCTCGCTCATCCCGTAGGTGCGCACCACGGGTATCCCCGCGTCCATCGACTGTGCGAGCAGCGGCGGTGGGGTGGCGGCCCCGCCGATCAGGACCGCGTCGAGCTCCGCGAGCGCCGCCGTGGCGCCGGGGTGGGCCAGCGCGCGGGTGAGCTGGGTGGGGACGAGAGAGGTGTAGCGGCGGGTGCCGGTCAGCGCGGTCAGCGCCGCGGCCAGCGCGTCGGCGTCGGCGCCGGGGTCCAGCACCGACGGCGTGGTGCCGGCGAGCACGCTGCGGGTGAGCACGGCGAGCCCGGCCACGTGATGGGCGGGCAGGGCCAGCAGCCAGGTTCCGGGACCCCCGAGGCGGGCGTGGGTGGCCGACGCCGACGCGCGCAGGGCGGCCGCGCCGAGAAGGGCACCCTTGGAGGTGCCGGTAGAGCCGGAGGTGGCCACGACCAGCGCCGTCGTCTCGTCCACGGGTTGCCCCACGCCCAGGGCGTCGGCCCGTCGACGGGTCTCGGCCGCGTCGTCGGCGGGCACCGGTAGCCAGGCGGGTCCGCGGCCGGCCAAGGCGGTGTCGAGGGCGGGCAGCAGGTCCAGCACCGCCGATCCGTGCGGGACTCGGAGCAGCTCCAGCCGGCGTTCGTCAGACACCCTGCGACCGTAGGGTGTCGGACGTGAGCGAGCACGCGAGGGTGCGGTGGGGCGTCCTGGGCCCCGGTCGGATCGCCGACCAGGAGGTGCCCGACGTCGCGCTGGTGCCCGGCAGCGAGGTGGTGGCCGTCGGGTCCCGCTCGCAGCAGCGTGCGGACGCCTTCGCGGCGCGCCACGGCATCGCCCGCGCCCACGGCTCCTACCGCGCCCTGCTCGCCGACGACGGCATCGACGCGGTGTACGTCGCGACCCCGCACCCCCAGCACCGGGAACTGACCCTGGCCGCGATCGACGCGGGCAAGGCGGTGCTGGTGGAGAAGTCGTTCACCGCGACCGCCGCCGGGACCCGGGAGGTGGTCGCCCGCAGCCGCTCAGCCGGGGTGTTCGTCATGGAGGCGATGTGGACCCGCTTCCAGCCCGCGGTGCTGCGGGTGGGCGAGCTGCTGGCCGACGGGGCGATCGGCGAGGTCACCGGCGTGCAGGCCGACCTCGGTGTGCTCGCCCCCGAGGACCCCACCGACCGGTTCTGGGATCCCGCGCAGGGCGGCGGTGCGCTGCTGGACCTCGGGGTGTACCTGGTGTCGTTCGCGCAGCTGGTGCTCGGCGACCCGGACCGGGTGGTGGCCCACGGGTCGCGGGCGGAGACCGGGGTGGAGCGGGAGGCGTCGTTGCTGCTGGGCTACGACGACGGGCGCGCCGCCACGCTGTCGATGTCGTTGCGCAGCCCCATGCCCGGTGGGGCGCGGGTGTTCGGCACCGCGGGGTGGATCGACGTGCCGCCGCGCTTCCACCACCCGAGCCGCCTGGTCCTGCACCGCCACGGCCACGACCCGCAGACCCTGGAGCTCCCGCCGACCGGGCGGGGCTACAGCCACCAGTTCGCCGAGGTCGCTCGCTGCCTCGGCGCGGGCCTGACCGAGAGCCCCCGCATGCCGCTGGCCGACACCGTGGCCGTGATGGACGTGCTCACCGAGGCCGCCACCCAGCTCGGCGTCACCCAGCACGAGGACGACTCGGCCCTCGCCTGACCCCCCTTCGCCGCTCCCTCCCGCGATTCGCCCACTTTTCGCCGTCCACGATGGGCGTGGAGCGACGGTTGGCCCACGAATCGCCGTCGGGTGGGGTCAGAAGTAGCGGGGGTACGGGCTCCAGTCGGGGTCACGCTTCTGTAGGAACGCATCGCGGCCCTCGACGGCCTCGTCGGTCATGTACGCCATCCGGGTCGCCTCCCCGGCGAACAGCTGCTGCCCGACGAGGCCGTCGTCGGCGAGGTTGAACGCGTACTTCAGCATCCGCTGCGCCTGCGGGGACTTGGCGTTGATCTCCGCGCCCCACGCAATGGCGGTGGCCTCCAGCTCGGCGTGGTCGACCACCTCGTTCACCGCGCCCATCGCGTGCATCTGCTCGGCGGAGTAGGTGCGCCCGAGGTGGAAGATCTCGCGGGCGAACTTCTGGCCCACCAGCTTGGCCAGGTAGGCGCTGCCGTAGCCGCCGTCGAAGCTGCCCACGTCGGCGTCGGTCTGCTTGAACCGGGCGTGCTCCCGGCTGGCCAGGGTGAGGTCGCACACCACGTGCAGGCTGTGGCCGCCACCGGCCGCCCAGCCGTTGACCAGGGCGATCACCGGTTTCGGCATGAACCGGATCAGCCGCTGCACCTCCAGGATGTGCAGTCGCCCAGTCGGCGGGGTGAGCGGTGCCGCGGGTTCGTTCGTCGCTGCGGCATCCGCCGGCCCGTCCTGGTTCTGGTACTGGTAGCCGTCGCGGCCGCGAATGCGCTGGTCGCC
>JBDTDI010000136.1:0-4160 GCA_039923155.1 Mycobacteriaceae bacterium
ACGCCGGCGCAGTGGTGCTGGTCACGCACGACCCGGGAGCGGTCGAGGCCCTGGAGCCGGAGCGGGTGATCCTGCTACCCGACGGCAACGAGGACCACTGGTCGGCCGACTACCTGGAGATCGTGCAACTCGCCTGAGGAATTGGCGCCATGATCGAACCGGGTGACCTTCGTCGTCCGAACTACTCCTGACGCGACCGCACCGGCGGTCGACGACACCGACCGGGAGGTTATCGACATGGCCCAGACCACAACCTTGAGCAAGGGCACCCGCATCACCGGTGAGCACCGTGACAAGCTCGCCGTCGACCTGCGGACCAAGTACGAGAAGGGGGCCAGCATCCGCGCGCTCGCCGAGGCCACCGGGCGCAGCTACGGCTTCGTGCACCGCGTGCTCAGCGAGGCCGACGTCCCGCTGCGGGGCCGGGGCGGCGCCACCCGGAAGTCGTCCAAGTCCGCCTGAGCACCATCGGTCCGTGCTCCGACGCGGGGTGCGGCCGAAGGGCGCACACTGACTCGTCGTGGACAACGGCTACATGTTGGTACGAGGGGCGATGCTCTCCGGAGAGCCCCGACGCAAGGTTGGTCGAGCCACCGTGCGGCGGGTCTGGGAGTTCGCCTCCCCGCACCGGCGGGCGCTGCTGATCCTGCTCGTGGTGACCGTCGCGGCGGCGGTGATCTCGGTGGCGACCCCGTTGCTCGCCGGGCAGGTGGTCAACGCGATCACCAAGCGCGAGGGGTTGCGCACGATCGTCGTCCTCGCCCTGGTCATCGCCGGGCTTGCCGTCGTCGGGGCCGGGTTGTCGTTGGCGGAGCGCTGGCAGGCCTCCCGCATCGGGGAGGGTCTGATCCTCGACCTGCGCCGTGCGGTGTTCACCCACGTGCAGCGCATGCCCGTGGCGTTCTTCACCCGCACCCGCACCGGGGCGCTGGTCTCCCGCCTGAACAACGACGTCATCGGGGCCCAGCGGGCGTTCACCACCACCCTGTCGGGCCTGGTGACCAACGTGGTGCAGCTCGTGCTCACCGCCGGGGTCATGTTCACCCTCTCCTGGCAGGTCACGACGCTGTCGCTGGTGCTGCTACCGGTGTTCGTGGTGCCCGCCCGGCGGGTCGGAACTCGGATGGCCGACCTGCAGCGGGAGGCGGCCAACCTCAACGCCGGCATGGTGACCCAGATGACCGAGCGGTTCTCGGCACCGGGAGCGACCCTGGTCAAGCTGTTCGGGCGCCCCGCTTCGGAGGAGCAGGAGTTCGTCGACCGCGCCGCGCGCGTGCGCGACATCGGGGTGCGGACCGCGATGGTCACCCGCGTCTTCCTGACCTCGCTGACCCTGGTCTCTGCTCTCGCCCAGGCGCTGGTGTACGGACTCGGCGGTTACCTGGCCTACACCGGGCAGATCGACGTCGGCGCCGTGGTGAGCCTGGCCCTGCTGCTCACCCAGCTCTACAGCCCGCTGACCGCGCTGGCCAGCGCCCGCGTCGACGTGATGACGGCCCTGGTCAGCTTCGAGCGGGTGTTCGAGGTGCTGGACCTGCCGCCGTCGATCACCGAGAGCGCACACCCGGTGGATCTGCCGCCCGGGCCTCTGGGGGTGGAGCTGCGTGAGGTCCGGTTCGCCTACCCAGCGGCCTCGGAGGTCTCGCTGGCCTCCTTGGAGGAGGTCAGCGTCCTCGACTCGCGTGGCGGCGAGGAGGTCCTGCACGGGGTTTCCCTGATCGCCGAGCCCGGGCAGATGGTCGCGCTGGTGGGCTCCTCCGGGGCGGGCAAGTCCACCCTGGCCAACCTGCTGGCCCGCCTGTACGACACCAGCTCGGGTGCGGTGCTGCTGGGCGGGGTCGACGTCCGTGACCTCAGCTTCGCCACGCTGCGGGGCGCCATCGGTGTCGTCACCCAGGACGGGCACCTGTTCCACGACACCCTGGCCGCCAACCTGCGCTACGCCGACCCCGACGCGAGCACCGAGGCGCTGTGGAGCGCAGTGCGTCGGGCGCGCCTGGAGCAGGTGGTCGCCTCGATGCCCGACGGCCTGGACACCCTGGTGGGGGAGCGTGGCTACCGGCTCTCGGGTGGGGAGCGGCAACGCCTGACCATCGCCCGACTCCTGCTCGCCCAGCCTCGGGTGGTTGTGCTCGACGAGGCGACCGCCCACCTGGACGCGGAGTCCGAGCACGCTGTGCAGGAGGCGCTGAACGCGGCCCTGCAAGGTCGGACCGCGATCGTCATCGCGCACCGGCTGACCACGATCCGCAACGCCGACGTCATCTGCGTGGTCGAGGACGGGCGCATCGTCGAGCGAGGTGACCACGCCGAGCTGTTGGCGCGGCGTGGGCGCTACGCCGAGCTGTTCGAAGGGGTGTTCACCAGCACGGAGTGATCGGGCTGGCCCCCGCTCAGGAACGGCGGCGAACGCTGTCCTCGACCAGGTCCAGCACCGGGGCCAGCAGCTCCGAGGCAAGACCCATGCCCAGGTGCGCCACCAGCCCGTCGAGCACCAGCTCCAGGTACGCGGTCAAAACGGCCGGGTCGACGTCGTCACGCAGCTTGCCGGCCTCGCGCTGGCGTTCCAGCCGGGCCCGGGTGGCCTGGGTCAGCTCGGCGCTGCGCTCCGCCCACCCGGCGCGGAAGCCGTCGTCGGTGCGCAGCCGGCGGGCAACCTCCAACCGGGTGCCCAGCCAGTCGTGGTGCTCAGGATGGTCGAGCAGGTCCCGCATCACCTGCACCAGCCCCTGCTCGGCGACCACGTCGGCCATCCGCTGCGCCTCCTGGGCGGCCAGGGCGAGAAAGACCCCTTCCTTGTCGGCGAAGTGGTGAAAGATTGCCCCTCGCGAGAGCCCGGTGGCCTCCTCCATCCGCCGCACCGTGGCCCCCTCGTAGCCGTAGCGGGCGAAGCAGACCCGGGCGCCGTCGAGGATCTGCCGACGACGCGCGTCGAGGTGGGTCTGGCTGACCTTCGGCACCGACCGAGCATAGGCGGGACCGTTGTTTGCCGACGGCGTGATCGTTCGCCGTGATGTCCGCGTGCGGTGAGACGCAGCGTCTCTCGCCCGGTGCGGGTCGGGGTGTCTGTGTAGCGTCGAGCCGATGCGGAAGCGCGCCCGTCCACCGTCGAGGTTCCGGTGGAGTCCAGCGCTTCCGAATCGGGCACCGAGAACAGCACCTGGTTCGCCCCACAGCACCACGACGACGACCCAGCCGGGCCGCTGATCCTGGACCGCAGCCTGGTGAGCACCCTGTCGTGCCACCGTGCCGCGTCCCCCGCTCGAGACGAACGAGGAGCCATGACCACACCGACGCTGGACGTCCACCTCTCACCCGACGATGCCGGCTCGGCGCTGCGTGCCGACGCCCGCGCTGGGCTGACGTCGCACCCGAAATGGCTGGCTCCCAAGTGGTTCTACGACGTACGGGGCAGCGAGCTGTTCGAGGAGATCACCACGCTCGAGGAGTACTACCCCACCCGGACCGAACGGGCGCTGCTGGGCCAGCACGCCGACTGTCTCGCCCAGACGAGCGGGGCCGACACCCTCGTCGAGCTCGGCTCCGGATCCTCGGAGAAGACCCGCCTGTTGCTGGACGCCCTGGCCCGGGTCGGCACGCTGCGCCGGTACGTCCCCCAGGACGTGTCGGTCTCGGCGCTGGAGTCGGCTGCGACCGAGGTGGCGAGGGAGTACCCCGAGCTCGAGGTCCACGGGGTGGTCGGTGACTTCACCCGCCACCTCGGTCGCCTCCCCGGCGGCGACCACCGTCTGCTGGCGTTCCTGGGCGGCACCCTGGGCAACCTGCTGCCCACCGAGCGCGCGGCCTTCCTGGCCGAAGCGCGAGCGACGCTGGTCACCGGCGAGCACCTGCTGCTCGGGGTGGGCCTGGTGACCGACCCGCAGGTGATGGTCCCGGCCTACGACGACGCGGCCGGGGTCACCGCGCAGTTCAACCGCAACGTGCTGCACGTGCTGAACCGCGAGCTGGGGGCCGACTTCGTCCCGGAAGCGTTCACCCACGTCGCCCGCTGGAACGCCGACGACGAGTGGATCGAGATGCGGCTGCGGGCCCGCCAGGACATGCACGTCCGTCTCGACGCGCTCGACCTCGACGTCGACCTCACCGCAGGCGAGGACATCCTCACCGAGGTTTCGGCCAAGTTCCGGGTCGAGGGAATC
>JBDTDI010000137.1:0-5098 GCA_039923155.1 Mycobacteriaceae bacterium
ACGGCGACACCCGGCACACCCTGATCGACCGGTCGGGCTACGACGGGCCATACCTTCCCGGTTTCGTCCCGCGGACTTTCGCCGTCGGAGGCGACGGCGGCCCGGGCCGGTTCTTCCAGGCGATCGACCACTGCGTCGGCAACGTGGAGCTGGGGCGAATGGACCAGTGGGTGGACTTCTACCACCGCGTCATGGGGTTCACGAACATGGCCGAGTTCGTCGGCGACGACATCGCTACGGATTACTCCGCGCTGATGAGCAAGGTGGTCGCGGACGGATCGCGCAAGGTGAAGTTCCCGCTCAACGAGCCCGCTGTGGCCAAGAAGCGCAGCCAGATCGACGAGTACCTCGACTTCTACGGTGGCCCGGGGGTCCAGCACGTCGCGCTGGCCACCGGCGACATCATCGGTACCGTCGACCGGATGTGCGCG
This sequence comes from Mycobacteriaceae bacterium, assembly GCA_039923155.1. GTDB lineage: Bacteria > Actinomycetota > Actinomycetes > Mycobacteriales > Mycobacteriaceae > Rhodococcus_D. The sequence goes on from JBDTDI010000137.1 coordinate 432, forward strand.
GCCGGGGTGGAGTTCCTCGCGACCCCGGACTCGTACTACGACGACCCGTCGCTGCGCGAGCGCATCGGTGAGGTAAGGGTCCCGGTGGAGGAGCTGAAGGCGCGTCGCATCCTGGTCGACCGGGACGAGGACGGCTACCTCCTGCAGATCTTCACCAAGCCCGTGCAGGATCGCCCGACCGTGTTCTTCGAGCTGATCGAGCGGCACGGCTCCCTCGGCTTCGGCATCGGCAACTTCCAGGCCTTGTTCTCCTCGATCGAGCGCGAGCAGGCCGCCCGCGGGAACCTCTGACGTGGCGCACTACCGCCAGGTGGGCGAGGTTCCTCGCACGCGGCACACCGTTCACCGTCAGCCTGACGGGCAGCTGCACACCGAGGAGCTCATGGGCGAGGAAGGTTTCAGCTCGGACTCCTCGCTGCTCTACCACCGGGGGATCCCGTCGGCGATCACCGCGGCCGAGGTGTGGGAGGTGGGCGACTACTCGACGAGGCCGAACCACCCGCTCACCCCGCGCCACCTGCGCCTGCCCGAGCTGGGCGCGACCCCCGGCGCCGACGCCGTCACCGGGCGGCGCCTGGTGCTGGGCAACGACGACGTCCGCCTCACCCACGTCGTCGCCGACGCCCCGAGCCCGTTGTACCGCAACGGGATCGGCGACGAGTGCGTGTTCGTCCTCAACGGTGCGGCCACGCTGGAGACGGTGTTCGGGATCTTGGCCGTGCACGCCGGCGACCTGGTGGTCATCCCCCGGGGGACCACCCACCGCTGGGTGCCCGAGGGCGGGCTCACGCTGTGGTGCGCCGAGGCCGGTGGGCACGTCGCCCCCCCGGATCGCTACCTGTCGCGCTTCGGGCAGCTGCTGGAGCACTCGCCCTACTGCGAGCGGGACCTGCGTGCCCCCACCGACATCCACCTGGCCGAGGGGTCCGAGGTCCAGGTGCTGCTCAAGCACCGGGTGCGGGGAAAGGTGGTGGGCAGCCGGCTCACCACCACCACGCACCCGTTCGACGTCACCGGCTGGGACGGCTGCCTCTACCCCTACGCCCTGGACGTGGCCGACTTCCAACCCATCACCGGACGGGTGCACCAGCCGCCGCCGGTGCACCAGGTGTTCGCCGGGGCCGGGTTCGTGGTGTGCGCCTTCGTCCCCCGCAAGCTCGACTACCACCCGGAGTCGATCCCGGTGCCCTACTCGCACTCCAACGTCGACTCCGACGAGGTCATGCTCTACGTGTCCGGCAACTACGCCGCCCGCGCCGGCTCGGGCATCGGGCCGGGTTCGGTGAGCCTGCACCCCGGTGGGCACCCGCACGGCCCGCAGCCCGGGGCGGCGGAGGCCAGCATCGGGGTCACCGCCTCCGACGAGCTGGCGATCATGGTGGACACCTTCCGTCCGCTGGAGCTCGGCGAGGCCGGCACGGCGTGTGACGACGGGGTCTACGCGTGGTCCTGGAACCGTTGAGCACCACCCTGTTCGACCCCTACGGGGTGTTCGCGGCACCCGGTCGGGCCCCGCGGGTGGGGGTCCGCCGGGGTGGCCAGGTGCTCGACCTCGCCGCCGCCTGCGCGCAGCACGCCCCGGAGTGGGTGGGCCTGTTCGACCAACCCAGCCTGGACAGCTTCCTCGCGGCCGGGCCCGAGGTCTGGGCGCAGGTGCACGCGGGGGTCGCCGAGATGGACGCCCCGCTGCTGGACCTGGACGGGGTGGAGCTGCTGCTGCCGTTCACCGTGGCCGACTACGTCGACTTCTACTCCAGCGAGGTGCACGCCCGCGACGTCTCGAAGATCCTGCGCCCGGAGCGCCCCACCCTGCCGCCGGCCTGGCACCAGCTGCCCATCGGCTACCACGGACGGGCCGGGACCGTGGTGGTCTCTGGAACCGAGATCGCCCGCCCCCGAGGCATTCTGGGTCTCGACGCGGACGGGCGGGCGGTGGTGGGGCCGAGCGAGAGGCTGGACCTCGAGGCCGAGCTGGGTTTCGTGGTCGGCACCCCCAGCAGCGGGCCCGTGGGCCTGGCTGACGCCGCCGAGCACGTGTTCGGGGTGGTGGTGGTCAACGACTGGTCCGCGCGGGACGTGCAAGCCTTCGAGACGGTGCCGCTGGGGCCGATGCTGGGCAAGGCGTTCGCCACCTCGGTCTCGGCGTGGGTGACGCCCCTGGCGGCGCTGGACGCCGCCCGGGTCAGCCCGCCGGCGCGGGTGCACCCGGTGGCGGAACACCTCGACGACGCCGGGCGCCGCGACGGCCTGGACGTGACCCTGCGCGTGCACCTCAACGGTGAGCTGCTCGCCGAACCCCCGGCCGCCGGGCTGTACTGGACCTGGGCGCAGCAGCTGGCGCACCTGTCCGGCGGGGCCAGGATGCGCACCGGGGACCTGCTCGCCTCCGGAACGGTCAGCGGTGACGGCGCGCCCGGCTCGCTGCTGGAGCTGTCGTGGGGGGGAAGCCGGGCGGTCGCGGGCACGGGGCAGCACTACCTGCGCGACGGCGACGAGGTGGTCATCACGGCGATTGCACCGGCGGCCGGCGGGGGCCGGGTGGAGCTCGGCGAGGTCCGGGGCCGCATCACGGCGTGATGAGGTGCGCCGGTGCTGCGCGCAGCCCGGTTCGTGCCAGTCTGTCCGGGTGTCGAGCTCAGGGGCGAACACGAGGGCGCGTGCGGTCCGGTCAGCGGTCGCACTGGTGGCCGCCGTCGGACTGCTGAGTGGGTGCGCACACCGGGTCGAGGGCACCGCGACGGCCGCGGAGGGGCCTGCACCCAGCCCCGCCCCGGCGAGTCCCACCCCAGCCCCGTCCCTACCCCGGTCCCCGTCCCTGCCCACCGGGGCTCCCGCCGCCGGTCCGGCCTTCCCCCGACCGACCGGCCCGGCCCCGCCCCAGCGACCCGCCCTGCTCCCGCTGGTCGGCGTCGACTCGTGCACCCTGCTCACCGACCCCGAGCGCACCCAGCTCGGCGCGACCGGAGCGCCGAAGGCGGACAAGGGCCGCTGCACCATCCCGCTGGGGCCGCGACAGATCGTCGTCGACGTCAACGACCGCGCCGCTGCGTCCTACCTCGACAACGCGAAGGTCGTCGGCTACCCGGTCGGTGTCGGCGGCTACCCCGCGGTCGTCGGGTGGAACGTGCCCGACACGGGCGACGCCTGCTTCGTCAACCTGGACGTGGCCGAGGACGCGAACCTCGAGGTCGGCGTGCTAGGCGGCGACGGCACCGGCACGGCGATGCTGTGCCCCACCGCGCTGGCCGCCGCGGGCAAGGCCCTGGCCGGGCTGCAGAGGCGCTAGGTTCGTCCCTGTGATGGACAAGGTGGTGGCCACCGCCGAGCAGGCCGTGGCCGACGTGGTCGACGGGTCGTCGCTGGCCGTGGGCGGGTTCGGGCTGTGCGGGGTGCCGGAGCGGCTGATCGAGGCGTTGCTGGTCCAGGGGGCAACTGACCTGCAGACGGTCAGCAACAACTGCGGCACCGACGGTCTCGGGCTGGGGATCCTGCTGTCGGAGCACCGGATCCGGCGCACCATCGGCTCCTACGTCGGGGAGAACAAGGAGTTCGCCCGGCAGTACCTCAGCGGCGAGATCGAGGTCGAGCTGGTCCCGCAGGGCACCATGGCCGAGCGCATGCGGGCCGGTGGGGCCGGCATCCCGGCGTTCTACACCCCGGCCGGGGTGGGCACGCAGGTCGCCGACGGTGGCCTGCCGTGGCGCTACGACGGCTCGGGCGGGGTGGCCGTGGCCAGCCCGCCGAAGGAGACACGGGTCTTCGACGGCGTCACCTACGTGCTCGAGCGGGCGATCCGCACGGACTTCGCCCTGGTCCACGCCTGGAAGGGCGACCGGCACGGCAACCTCGTCTACCGCCACTCGGCCGACAACTTCAACAACGACGCCGCCACCGCGGGACGGATCACCATCGCCCAGGTCGAGAACCTCGTCGAGCCCGGTGAGATCGACCCCGCGGAGGTGCACACCCCCGGCATCTTCGTCCAGCGCGTCGTGCACGTGCCCGACGCAGTCAAGCGGATCGAGCAGAGGACGGTGCGATCGTGAGGACTGTGCAACACCCCGCCGCCCGGACCCCGGACGAGCTGGCCGCCCGGGTGGCCGCCGAGCTGCACGACGGGCAGTACGTCAACCTCGGCATCGGCATGCCCACCCTGGTGCCCGGCTTCATCGCCGACGGGGTGGACGTGGTGCTGCACTCGGAGAACGGCGTCCTCGGGGTCGGGCCGTTCCCGACCGAGGACGAGGTGGACGCCGACCTGATCAACGCCGGCAAGCAGACCATCACCGTGCGCCGGGGGGCGAGCTACTTCCCGTCCTCGGCGAGCTTCGGGATGATCCGTGGCGGCCACGTCGACGTGGCGGTCCTCGGGGCCATGCAGGTCAGTGCCACCGGCGACCTGGCCAACTGGATGATCCCCGGCAAGATGGTCAAGGGCATGGGTGGGGCGATGGACCTCGTGCACGGCGCGAGGACCGTCATCGCGATGATGGAGCACGTCTCCCGCGACGGCGAGCCCAAGATCGTCGCGACGTGCACCCTGCCCCTGACCGGCAAGGCCGTGGTGGACCGCATCATCACCAACCTTGGCGTCTTGGATGTGGTCGACGGTGGCCTGCGCATCGTCGAACTCGCCGATGGGGTCACCGAGGCCGATCTGCGCGCCG
>JBDTDI010000138.1:0-4434 GCA_039923155.1 Mycobacteriaceae bacterium
CCTGCACCCACCGCCGCGTCCGGGGCGATCGACGACCCCGGGCAGCGCGGCGCGCTGGTGGTGAGGGACCGGGTCGTCGTCTCGATCGCCACCCACGCCGCCCTCGAGGTTCCCGGGGTCAGTCGTCACGCGTCCGGGCTCGACCGGGTCACCGGACGGGATCTGCCCCGTGTCCAGGTGCACGTGCGGGGCACGCGCGTGCGCGCCGAGCTGGACATCGCCGTGGAGTGGCCGCGTCCCCTGGCCGAGGTTGCGGCCGCGGTGCGCAGCCACGTCATCGACCGTCTCGACGCCCTGAGCGGTCTCCAGGTCGACGTCGTCGACGTCCGGGTGCCAACGGTGACCACCGCTCACGACACCGACGACGACGTTCCCCGGAGGAGGGTCCAGTGAGCCCGAAGCACGCAGAACGGCCGCGCCCGTTCGCGAGCGCGCAACGGCCGACGGCGTCGCCCGCGGCTGCGCCGGTCGCGGTGCTGCTCGCCCTCGGCCTGTTCGCGCTGGGGCTCGTCGCGCTGCTCGACGCCCTCACCGCCACCAAGGTGTTCGCCAGCCCGCACTGGGTCACCGACACCGCCCGCAACCTCGACGGCACCACGGCGCAGACGTGGATGTTCCCCGCCGGCATCGCCGCGGCCGTGGTCGGCCTGGTGCTGGCGTTCATCGCGGTCAAGCCTCGCCGCAAGACCGGCATCGAGGTGCGCAGCTCGGTGGCGATGTGGACCCGTCCCGGCGACGTCGCGCGGCTGGCCACCAATTCCGCCCGCACCGAGGCCCACGTGCTGCGGGCCAGCTCCACCGCCACGGCGCGCAAGGTCACGGTCACCGTGCACACCGTCGACCAGGACAGCTCCGAGCTCACGGCCCGGGTCCGTTCCGCCGTCGAGGCGCGCCTGGCGCCGCTCACCACCGAGCCTGACGTCTCCGTGCGAGCACAGAACGAAGGAGGTCCGCAGTGAGTCGCCGCCTGGCCGGGCTCGACCGGGTCGTGGTCGCCGTCGTCGGCCTCGTCCTGGTCGCGGTCGGCGTCCTCGCCGTCCTGTGGCAGCGTGACCTGGTCAGCTGGCTTCAGCCCCGCATCACCACCCGCCCCCTCGGTGACGCCACCACCACCGCGTGGTGGGCGTGGGCAGTGGGCGCCGTGGGCGCCGTGCTGATGGTCGTCGCGCTGCGCTGGCTGTTCGCCCACCTGTTCCGGGCCCGGGTGGGCAGCGCCATCCTGGCCGGTTCGGATCGCACCGGTCGGCTCAGCGTCGAGCTCGGGGCGGTCGCGGCGGCGGCGGCCAAGCAGCTGGACGCGGAGCCCGGGGTCAGTGGCACGAAGAGTGCAGTGCGGTCCGAGCGGGGGTGTCGCACCATCGTGCTGACCGTGACCGCCGAGTCCGACGCCGATGTCCCCCACGTCATCTCCGCCGTCGAGCGGGTGCACGACGAGCTCGCCACGGCCCTGCCCGACCCGAGCATCGCCGTTCGCGTCCAGCTGCACATCAACACCCCCGGGGCAGCCCCGGCGCGGACGGTGCACTGAGCCTGCGGTCGCCGCAGTGGCGCTCGCACGACCGGGTGGTGGACAGTGATCGAGCACCGCGCGACCTGATCGAGGCCGCCGTGTCGCCCAGCGGGTCCTCCCGCGGGGCACGACCCGCACGACGACGCACGCCGGAGGCAGATCGTGACCAACCTGGCCCACAACCTGACCCAGACCGCCGAGCAGCACGGGGACCGCCCCGCGATCAAGCTCGACGACAGGGTGCTCACCTACGCCGAGCTCCAGGACGGTGCCCGGCGGGTCGCTGCCCTGCTGAGGTCCAAGGGGGTGGGGCCCGGGGACCGGGTCGGCCTGGTGCTGCCGAACGTGCCGCCGTTCCCGGTGCTGTTCTACGGCGCCGTGGCCATCGGTGCCGTGGTCGTGCCGATGAACCCGCTGCTCAAGGGCCGCGAGGTGAAGTACTACCTCGAGGACTCGGGCGCCTCGATCGTCTTCGCCTGGAAGGACATGGCGGCGGAAGCCGGCAAGGGCGCCTCCGAGGTCGGGATCGAGTGCGTCGAGGTCGGTCTCGACTTCGCCGACGTGCTCGCCCAGCACGACCCCCACGAGGAGGTCGTGGACCGCGAGGACGACGACACCGTGGTGCTCCTGTACACCTCGGGCACCACCGGAGCCCCCAAGGGTGCCGAGCTGACCCACCACAGCATGAGCACCAACGCCGCTCTCAGCGCCGAGACGTTGGTCGAGCTCACCGAGACCGACGTCGTGATGGGGTGCCTGCCCCTGTTCCACGTCTTCGGCCTCACCTGCGGGCTGAACGCCTCGATCCTCAAGGGGTCGTGCCTGACCCTGATCCCCCGTTTCGACGCGGACAAGGCGCTGGAGATGGTGAGTCGGGACCACGTCACCGTCTTCGAGGGTGTCCCGACGATGTACGCCGGAATGCTGCACGCGGAGAGTGCCGACTCCGCCGACATGTCCAGCCTGCGCACCTGCATCTCCGGCGGGTCGGCGATGCCGGTCGAGGTGATGAAGAACTTCGAGAAGAAGTTCGACTGCGTCGTGCTCGAGGGCTACGGCCTGTCCGAGACCTCCCCCGTCGCGTCCTTCAACCAGCCCGGCCAGGAGCGCAAGCCGGGCTCCATCGGCACCGAGGTGCGGGGGGTGGAGATGAAGGTGGTCGGTGACGACGACACCGACGTCGCCCGGGGCGAGGTCGGCGAGATCGTCATCAGGGGCGAGAACGTGATGAAGGGGTACTGGGGGCGCGAGCAGGACACGGCCGAGGCGATCAAGGACGGCTGGTTCCACACCGGTGACCTGGCCAAGATCGACGAGGACGGCTACTTCTTCATCGTCGACCGCAAGAAGGACTTGATCATCCGCGGCGGCTACAACGTCTATCCCCGCGAGGTGGAGGAGGCGCTCTACGAGCACGAGTCGGTCGCCGAGGTGGCCGTCGTCGGCATCCCCCACGACAGCCTGGGCGAGGAGATCGGTGCGGCCGTCGCGCTGAAGCCCGGCGCGGAGGTCAGCGAGGCAGAGCTGCAGGCCTTCGCGAAGGAGCGGTTGGCGGCGTACAAGTACCCCCGCACCGTGTGGATCGTCAGCGAGCTGCCCAAGGGCCCCACCGGCAAGATCCTGCGGCGCGAGGTGAGCGCCCCGGAGGGTGGGAGCTGACGACCCGGTCCACCGGGCCGGGGCGGAGCCCGTCCTCGCCGCGACGGTTCAGCCGGTCGCGGTGGGGGCGAGCCGTGGTCACGGCTAGTGGGTGTCCGGCGCCCGTGGGGGGCCGGCAGGGGTGGCCAGGGCCGGGGTCGAACCGGCGACCTTCCGCTTTTCAGGCGGACGCTCGTACCAACTGAGCTACCTGGCCGGACTCCGGCCGGTGAACGACCGGGCGTGGCGACCCTGACGGGACTCGAACCCGCGACCTCCGCCGTGACAGGGCGGCGCGCTAACCAACTGCGCTACAGGGCCAAGCTGACGATCTGCTGCTACCGGGCAGACCGTACCCCCTACGGGATTCGAACCCGCGCTGCCGCCTTGAAAGGGCGGTGTCCTGGGCCGCTAGACGAAGGGGGCGCACCCGGGTCAACCCCGAGGACGACCACAACGGCTGTCCGTTGGGAGCGTGGACGAGCATAGGTCACGGCGCCGGCGCCGCAAAACCGGGTTCCCGGCGAGGTCGGCGCGGGGGCCGTTCGTGCTCCGCCCGGTGGGGCCGCACACTGGACGGGTGACCGAGCTGGAGCAGGCCCTGCACCGCACCGTCCGTGGCCGGGTGGCCGCTGACGCCCAGACCCTGGCCACCCACGCCGCCGATGCCTCCAACCACCGTCACGTCCCCCTGGCCGTGGTGCACCCCGTCGACGCCGACGACGTCGCCGCGACGCTGGCGGTGTGCCGCGAGCACGGCGCGCCGGTGCTGCCCCGCGGCGCAGCCACGTCGATCGCCGGGCAGGCGGTGAACACGGCCGTGGTGCTGGACTTCCGTCCGCACATGCACTCGGTGCTCAGCGTCGACCCGGTGCACCACCGGGCGACGGTCCAGCCCGGGGTGGTGCTGGACGACCTGCAGCGCGCGGTGGCCCCGCACGGTCTGCGCTTCGGTCCGGACCCCTCCACGCACCGGCGCGCCACGCTGGGCGGGATGATCGGCAACAACGCCTGCGGCTCGCACTCGGTGGCCTGGGGCAAGACCGTGGACAACGTCCGCAGCCTCGACGTGCTCACCTACCGGGGTGAGCGGCTCACCGCCGCCGCGGGCAGCACGCTGAGCGGTCACCGGGTGCTGGACGCGCTGGCCCTCGTCCGAGACCGCTACGGCGCCGATGTCGCCGCTGGCTTCCCGCAGCTCACCCGACGGGTGTCGGGCTACAACCTCGACGAGCTCCGGACCGGGGGGGACAGCAACCTGGCCCGCGCGCTGGTCGGCACCGAGG
>JBDTDI010000139.1:0-13347 GCA_039923155.1 Mycobacteriaceae bacterium
CTCGCGGGGCACCCGGTCGCACCGCTCGACGCCACCACCGCGCAGCCGACCGGACCGTGGGGCGGGGGGCTGCTGCGCCGCACCATCCCGGCGCCGGTCTGGCGCACGTCGGGCTACGACCTGGGCATCCGGATCACCCTCGGGGCGATGGCGCTCGGAATGGCCTACATGTTCTTGGCCATGGTGTTCGACCCGGGCTCCATGGGTGGCTCGGCCGGGTTGGGCGACCACGGCGGCATGAGCGGGATGTGAGCCGAGTGTCGGACGTGAGGTCGTGGCGGAAGGAAGCGCGCTCGTGACGGCGGAGGTCAGCACGGCCCCCTCAGCGTCGGCACCCGCCCTCGAGCGGGTGGAGCTGCGCATCGGGGGCATGACGTGCGGTGCGTGTGCGGGTCGGGTCGAGCGCAAGCTGAACAAGGTCGACGGGGTCAGCGCCTCGGTCAACTACGCCACCGAGATCGCCACCATCGACGCCCCGAGGACCCTCACGGTGGCCGACCTGCAGGCCGTTGTCGACGGGGCCGGGTACTCCGCGCTGCCGCGTGCGGACGACTCCGACGAGGTCGCGGCCAGCGCTGATGGCGCACACACGCGCGACCTGTGGAGGCGCCTGGCCGTGGCGCTGGTGTTGTTCATCCCGCTCTCGGACCTGTCGATCATGTTCGCGACCGTGCCGAGCACCCGGTTTGCGCACTGGCAGTGGCTGCTCGTCGTGCTGGCCGCCCCGGTGGTGGTGTACTCGGCGTGGCCGCTGCACGCCGCCGCCCTGCGCAACGCGCGACACGGCACGTCGACGATGGACACCCTGGTGTCCACCGGGATCATCGTCGCCTCCGGGTTCTCGGTCTACGCCATGTTCTTCCGGTCCCTGCCCATCCCGGACGGCGCCGGGGTGCTCGAGGCGATCCGGGCCAGCGGCGAGATCTACCTCGACACCGCCGCGGGCATCACCGTGTTCGTGCTCGCCGGGCGCTACTTCGAGGCCAAGGCCAAGCGTCGCGCGTTCGGGGCGCTGCGCAGCCTCGCCGCCCTGACCGCGCGGGACGCCACCGTGCTGACCCGCGCCGGTGGCGAGCTGCGCATCCCGGTGCGCGAGCTGAAGGTCGGCCAACAGGTGTTGGTGCGCCCCGGGGAGACCATTCCCACGGACGCGACGGTGCGTCGTGGGCAGGGTGCGGTGGACCGCAGCGCCATGACCGGCGAACCGCTGCCCGTCGAGGTCGAGGTCGGGGGCGACGTCACCGGCGGCACGCTGCTCACCTCCGGCCACCTCGTCGCCGAGGTGACCGCGGTGGGTGGGGACACCCAGCTGGCGGGAATGGTGCGGCTGGTGGAGGCCGCGCAGGCCGACAAGGCATCGGTGCAGCGCCTGGCCGACCGGGTCTCCGCCGTGTTCGTGCCTGTCGTGTTCGCGATCGCGCTGACCACGGCGGTGGTGTGGACGCTGGTCGGAGGCTCGGTCGACTCCTCGCTCAGCGCCGGGCTGGGGGTGCTGGTCATCGCCTGCCCGTGCGCGCTCGGACTGGCCACGCCGACCGCCCTGATGGTGGCCTCGGGTCGCGGGGCGCAGCTGGGAATTTTCCTCAAGGGCCACCAGGCGCTGGAGGCTACCCGGCACGTCGACACCGTCGTGCTGGACAAGACCGGCACCGTCACCACCGGGCAGATGGCCGTCGCTGAGCTCGTCGTCGCCGGGGTCGAGACCGAGGAGCTGCTGGCCCTGGTCGGTGGGCTGGAGAACGCCTCCGAGCACGCCGTGGGCCGTGCGCTGACCGCCGCGGCCCGGGCCCAGCTCGCGGTCCTGCCCGAGGTCACCGACTTCGAGGCCCTGGTCGGTCTGGGTGCGGTCGGCACCGTCGCCGGGCGGCACGTCCTCGTGGGCCGACCGGCGCTGTTTGCCGACCGCGGCCTCACCGTGCCTGCGGAGCTCGCGGCCCACGTCGTCGCCCAGGAGGCTCGCGGTCGCACCGTGGTGCTGGTGGCCGTGGACTCGGTGGTGTGTGCGGTGGCGGCCCTGGCGGACACCGTGAAGCCGACGGCGGCCGCGGCCGTGGCCCGGCTGCACGCGCTGGGCCTGCGCACGATGCTGCTGACCGGTGACAACCGGGCCGCCGCCGAGCAGGTCGCGGCGCAGGTCGGCATCACCGACGTCGTCGCCGGGGTGCTTCCCGGGGGCAAGGTGACCGAGATCGCCAAGCTGAAGGCCGCCGGGTTGCGGGTCGCCATGGTCGGCGACGGCATCAACGACGGCCCCGCGCTGGCCACGGCCGACCTCGGCCTGGCCATCGGCACCGGCACCGACGTCGCGATCGGGGCGGCCGACATCATCCTGGTCCGCGACGACCTGGGCTCGGTACCCGACGCCGTCGAGCTGGCCCGGGCCACGCTGCGGACCATCCGCGGCAACATCGCCTGGGCCTTCGGCTACAACGTGGCCGCGATCCCGGTTGCCGCGCTGGGCTTCCTCGACCCGCTGCTGGCCGGGGCGGCGATGGCGTTCTCGTCGCTGTTCGTGGTGTCGAACAGCCTGCGGCTCCGCCGGTTCCGTCCCGGCGCTTGACACCACCTGCCCGACCCCAGCGGCTGGCTCCAGCTCAGCGGCGGTTGCGCACCAGCTCGGCCAGCATCGCGTTGTAGGCCTCCAGCTCGGAGTCCCCGTCGGAGTCGGCGTGCCGGTCCGAGCGGGTGGCCGTGCGCTCGTCCTGGCGCGACCACTGCGCCAGCAACGACATGGCCACCAGGATCAGCGGTACCTCGCCGGACACCCAGGCGATGGCGCCACCGGTGTGCTCGTCGCTGAGCAGGTCTCCCACCCACGGCAGGGCCAGACCGCGGTAGAAGCTCTCCCCGATGACGGCCGACATGCTCATGATCGCGATGCCGAAGAAGGCGTGGAACGGCATGACTGCGAACAGCACCCCGAGCCGGGCCAGGAACGGCGGCCGGGCCGGCCCCGGGTCGATGCCGATGATCCCGTAGTAGAACAGGTATCCGGTGATCAGGAAGTGGATGTTCAGCAGCTCGTAGCCCCAGGGGTGCTGCTGGGCCGCGGTGAAGATGTCGGTGAAGTAGACCCCGTACAGGGTGACGAGGAAGACCAGGATCGCGGTCAGGGGGTTGGTGAGCAGCCGTGATCCGCGGGAGTGCAGCATCGCCAGCAGCCACTCGCGCGGCCCGGCGGTACCCCCACCGTGGGGCATCGTGCGAAGGGCCAGGGTCACCGGGCCGCCCAGCACCAGCAGGACGGGGATGAACATGTTCAGCGACATGTGCACGACCATGTAGACGCTGAACATTCCCCGGCTGTAGGCACCCACCCCCGAGGAGGTGGTGATCAGCAGGGCCACGCAACCCGCGAGCCAGGCCACGACCCGCCCGGTGGCCCACGTGTCACCCCGACGCCGCAGGGTGCGCACGCCGAGCAGGTAGACCAGGGCCAGCAGGATCGACGCTGACCCCAGGACCAGGTCGAAGCGCCAGGTGGTGCTCAGCGCCGCGACCGTCGGTGCGCCGGACAGGCGGTAGCCCAGCACCCTGAGCATCGACGACGCCGCGGGCGAGGCGTGAACACCGCCCACGAGGCCGGCCACCGCGCCGGCGCCGACGACCAGGGCCACCAGGGTCACGGCCGCCCCGGGGCGCAGGCGCACCGGGGCCAGGACGTGGGCCAGGCTCACCACCCCGGCGACGACGGCCACCCAGAGCAGGGGGGTCGTCACGCCCGGGCTGTGCGTGGCGAGCAGCACGCTGCCGTCGAGGACGCCCACCGCGGCTGCGGTTGACGCGACGACGCGGTAGCGGCGTTGCGCGTGCTCGTTGCCGGGCCGGGCCGGGCCCACGGCCAGCAGCGACCCGAACCACGCGGCGCCCGCGAGGGTGAACAGGACCACCGCGTTGGACCCCAGGTCACCGTTGGTCCCGCTGGCCACCGGGGTCGCGAGGGTGCCCACGGCGACGCCGAGCCCGGCCAGCCCGGTGAGCACCGTGCCCGTGTTCCAGGAGACGGACCGCAGGCCCGCCAGGCCCACGACGGCTCCGGCCACGGCGCTCGCGGTCCAGTAGCCGCGGGTGCCCGGCTCCATGGCCGCGACCGTGGCCGCGGACAGCACCCACAGCGCTGCGGCGACCGGGACCGACCGGGGGGCGCGACCGGGAGCGCCCGGACCGGTGGTGAGCGTCCGCATCAGCAGGGCGCCGAAGGTGACCGCGGCCGCGAGCTCGACGAGCAGTGCCACCAGGGTGGGCGACGCCGCGGCGGGTCCGCTCCAGGCCAGTGCGGTCGCCGCGACGAGGCCGGCGAGCAGGGTGCTCAGCAGGGGCACGGGGAGCACGGTGGGGCGGGTCGCGGTCAACACCACCTCATGGTCCGCCTTCATGACCGTGCTGCGCCACCGGGCACGGCCCCGGACGTGACGCAGGACTCGCCGGGCACCGTCCAGGTGCGGTGCTCGGTCGGGATCAGGACCTGCGCAGTCGGTGCCAGGCGCGGTCGAGCGGGGCCGACAGGAGCAGCAGGAGGACCGGGTAGTACCCAGCGGCGGGAACCAGGAGGCTGAGCAGCAGGGCCAGGGCCAACATCGCGGTGGTCGTCCACGACGGCGTCGGATCAGGCCGGTGCGCCGAGTCGCGGATGGCGGGCGTGGAACCGACCCGCATGCTCATCAGCGCAAGCAGGGTGGAGGCCAGCAGCATCGTGCCGATGTAGAGAACCTTCGTCGCCGGCTGGCTGCCCGCGGTGGCCGCCAGTGCGGTCGGGAAGGGGAGGAACACGACGAGCATCAGCCACATCAGCAGCAGCCCGGTCACGACGGGGTCCTGCACGACGACGTTGCGGAGCACACGGTGCTGGGCGAACCAGAACCGGGCGATGATGCCGAAGCTGAGGGCGAAGCCCCCGAGCTGGGCGGTGTGGTCGCGCAGCAGCTGCGTGACCGGATCCCCGTCCTGCAACGCGCTCGCGACGTCAACCAGCGGGAGCACCAACAGGGTCATGGCGATGGCCACGACCGCGTCGACGAACGTGAGGACGCGCCCGAGGTCTCGGCCTCGCCGGCTGGTCTCTGCGGTCGGGGAGCTCTCGTGCCGCTCGTGCTGACCCACGACCGACAGGCTAGTCACGAGGTTGGGCGTGAAGCCGAGCCACGTGATGCTTAGCGCGAGCAACGACACCCGTGCGACGATCAGGTGCATGCCGACCCGCACCCCCCGCCAGATCGCCGACGCCTACCTCGACACGGTGGCCCGGCTGAGCCCCATCGGCGCCACCGGCCTCGGCCTGGACTACCGCCCCGACGCCCTCGACGACTTCTCCCCGGCCGGCACCGCCGCCGAGGCCGACGCGATCCGCGCCACCCTGGACGAGCTCGACGCCGTCCCCGCCGAGGTCGCTGCCGAGGCCGCCGAAGCCCGCTGCGCAACCCTGCTGCGAGAGCGGCTCAGCTCCGAGCTGGACCAGATTGAGCACGGCGAGTCGCTGCGTTCGGTGCGGAACCTGTTCTCGCCCATGCACTCCGTCCGCACCGTGTTCGCGATGATGCCGAGGGCGAGCGAGCAGGACTGGGAGCGGGTGCGCGCCCGGCTGGCCGCGGTGCCGGCCGCCTACGAGGGCTGGACCGACACCCTCCGGGACGGGCTGCGCGACCGCATCCTGTCCGGTCCGATCCAGGTCCGCACCGCGATCGAGCAGATCACCAGCTGGCTCGACGACGGCTACTTCCCGTCTCTGGTCACGGCCGCCCCGACCGGGCTGCGTCCCGGGCTCGACGAGGCGGTGGCCGCCGCGGAGGAGGGTTGCCGTCAGCTGCGGGAGTTCCTGCAGGTGACGTACCTGCCCGCGGTGCTGGGTGAGCCCGACATCTGCGGGCGGTCGCGCTACGCCCGTTGCGCGCGGCAGTGGACCGGCTCCGAGGTGGACCTGGACGAGGCCTACGCGTGGGCGTGGACCGAGCTCGCGCGCATCGACGCCGACCTGCGCCTGGAGGCGGAGAAGGTGCGTCCGGGTGCAACCCCGTCGGAGGCCATGGCCTGGCTCAACACCGACGGTGACGCGGTGCAGGGGGAGGAGGCCATCCGGGAGCGGCTGCAGCAGATGATGGACACCGCCATCGCCGAGCTGGACGGCACCCACTTCGACCTGGCCGAGCCGGTCAAGGTCGTCGAGGCCATGATCGCCCCGGCCGGCGGAGCGGCCGCTCCGTACTACACCCGTCCGTCGCTGGACTTCTCGCGCCCGGGCCGTACCTGGCTGCCGGCCATGGGGCGCACCCGGTTTCCGCTGTGGGACCTGACCAGCACCTGGTACCACGAGGGAGTTCCCGGGCACCACCTGCAGCTGGCCCAGTGGAGCTACGTCGCGCCGCAGCTGAGCAAGTACCAGACCTCTATCGGATCGGTGGGGGCCAACGTCGAGGGCTGGGCGCTGTACGCGGAGCGGTTGATGGACGAGCTCGGCTACCTGCGCACCCCGGGGGAGCGGATCGGCTACCTCGACGCGCAGCAGATGCGGGCCGTGCGGGTGATCATCGACATCGGGATGCACTGCGAGATGGAGATCCCGGCGGGGGCCGGGTTCCACGAGGGCGAGCGGTGGACCCCGGAGCTGGCCCGGGAGTTCTTCGGCATGCACTGCGGCCGCGACAGTGCCTTCCTGGACTCGGAGATCGTGCGCTACCTCGGCATGCCGGGCCAGGCGATCAGCTACAAGCTCGGGGAGCGCGCGTGGCTGGCCGGGCGGGCCGCGGCCCGGGCCGAGCAGGGTGAGTCCTTCGACCTCAAGCGCTGGCACATGGCCGCGTTGTCGCAGGGCTCGCTGGGCCTGGACGACCTGGTCGAGGCGCTGCGCACCTGCGGCTAGCGAGCCCGGGGCAAAAAGCGTGCTTCTTGTACGCCGTTGGCCCCAAAATCGTGCGGGTAGCACGCTATCTGCCGGTGTGGGACGAGGGAGGAGGGTGCGGTGAGGGCTCTCGTGGTCCGCGGGTTCGGGTGCGCACCGGAGGTGGAGGCCGTTCGCGACCCCGCACCGGCGGCCGACGGCGTTGTGGTCGAGGTCGCCGCGACCGGGGTGTGCCGCAGCGACTGGCACGCCTTCACCGGACACGACGCGGGGGTTTCCCTGCCCTTCGTGCCCGGCCACGAGCTGGCGGGCACGGTGGTGTCGGTGGGCACCGAGGTGGACCCGTGGTGGCTGGGCCGACGGGTCACCACCCCGTTCGTCTGTGCGTGCGGCACCTGCCCCGCCTGCCGGGCGGGGGAGCAGCAGGTGTGCGTGCGCCAGTCCCAGCCCGGCTTCACCCACGACGGCTCCTTTGCCGAGCTGGTGGCCCTGCGCCACGCCGCGGTCAACCTGGTCGAGCTCGGCGACGAGGTGAGCTTCGAGGTTGGCGCGCTGCTCGGCTGCCGGGTGGCGACGGCGTGGCGGGCGGTGCACCACCGCGGGAGGGTGCGCGCGGGTCAGACCGTCGTGGTGCACGGCTGCGGCGGGCTGGGGTTGGCCGCGGTGGCCATCGCCGCTGCCGCCGGCGCCCACGTCATCGCCGTCGACCCCGCCCCCGGTGCACGGCTGCTCGCAGAGAAAAGCGGCGCCAGCACCACCCTGACCAGCGCCGACGCCGTGGACGGCGCGCACCTCTCGCTGGACTGCGCCGGGCTGCCGGCCGCCGCCGCCGCCTCGATCCGCTGTCTGCGCCCCCGTGGACGCCACGTCCAGGTGGGGCTGCTGCCCGGCGGTGCGCACCTGCCCGTCGACGTCGTCGTGGCCCGCGAGCTCGACGTCCTCGGCAGCCACGGTGCCCCCGCGCACGCCTACCCCGAGCTGCTCGCCGCCCTGGGCGACCTGCACCTGCACCGTCTGATCACCCGCCGCATCGGTCTCGACGACGCTGCGCAGGCCTTGGCCGACGTGGGCCACGAGCCGGGAATCACGGTCATCGCGCCATGACGGCGCACCGGTGGGGCAGGGTGGTCACGTGACGAACAGGGACCTGGTGCTCGACGGCGGACTGAACCTGCGCGACCTGGGCGGGTTGCCCACCACCGACGGACGACGGGTGCGCCCGCGACGGGTGCTGCGCTCGGCGAGCCTGGCCGAGCTGACCGGTGACGACGTGGCCACCCTGCAGCGCTGGGGACTGCGCACGGTCATCGACCTGCGGGGTGCGGCGGAGGTCGACCGCGACGGTCGGGGCCTGCTGGCGACGACCGACGTCGCCTACCGCAACGTGCCGGTCGTCGGAGCCCGGTCGGTGCGCCTGGACCAGGCGCCCGACCTGCAGGGAAGCCTGCTCGACCACTACGTCAGCTATCTGCAGACCGGCGCCGACGCCATCGTGGGGGTGCTGCGGCTGCTGCTCGACGAGGCTCCGGCAGTGGTGCACTGCGCGGCGGGCAAGGACCGCACCGGCGTGGTGGTGGCGCTGGTGCTGGACGCCCTGAACGTCCACCGTGCGGAGATCGTCGAGGACTACGCCGCCACCGCGGCCAACATGCCGCGCGTGCGGGCGCAGCTCACCGCGTCGGCCACCACCCAGCAGCTGGGTTCGGTGCCCGACTGGGTGCTCACCGCCCTCCCGGAGACCATGGAAGGATTCCTGGCCCACCTCGACTCCGCCGGCGGCACAGCCGCGTGGCTGGGTGAGCACGGGCTGACCGACGGTGAGCTCGTGGCGCTGCAGGAGCGCCTCCTGACCTCGTGATCAGGCGTGCCGAGACGGCGAGCACGGGCGGACAGTGCGGTAGACAGTCGCGAACAGTGCAGATGCAGGAGGAACCGTGCCCGGACCGCTCGACGGACTGAAGGTGCTCGAGCTGGCCGGCCTGGGTCCCGGCCCGCACGCCGCAATGCTGCTCGCCGACCTCGGCGCTGACGTGGTGCGGGTCGACCGCCCCGGCGGCGGCGGGCTGACTCTGGTCCCGCCCGAGCGCGACCACACCCTGCGGGGGCGGCGCTCGGTGTTCGCCGACCTCAAGACCGACGCCGGCCGCGAGCTGGTGCTGGCCCTGGCCGCCAAGGCCGACGTGCTCGTGGAGGGTCTGCGGCCGGGGGTCACCGAACGTCTCGGGATCGGACCCGAGGACTGCCAGGCCGACAACCCCGGGCTGGTGTACGCACGGATGACCGGCTGGGGCCAGGACGGCCCGCTCGCGTCGCGCGCCGGGCACGACATCGGCTACCTCGCCCTGACCGGGATGCTGCACGCCATCGGACCGGCCGAGAAGCCCGTGCCGCCGCTGAACCTGGTCGGCGACTTCGGGGGCGGCTCGATGTTCCTGGTGCTCGGAATCATGGCCGCCCTGCACGAGCGCACCCGCTCCGGCCTCGGGCAGGTGGTGGACGCGGCGATTGTCGACGGGGTCGGGGTGCTCGCCCAGATGCAGTGGGCCTATCGGGGCGCGGGGGTGTGGAACGACGCCCGGGCATCCAACCTCCTCGACGGCGCGGCGCCGTTCTACGACACCTACGCCTGCGCCGACGGCGAGCACGTCGCCGTCGGGGCGCTCGAACCCCAGTTCTACGCCGAGCTGCTCGTCGGGCTCGGGCTCGCCAACGACGACACGGTGCCCGCCCAGCACGACCTGCGCCGTTGGCCGCAGCTGAGGGCGCGCTTCGCAGAAATCTTCGCCACCCGAACCCGCGACGAGTGGGCTTTGGTGTTCGCCGACACCGACGCCTGCGTGGTGCCGGTGCTCAGCATGGCCGAGGCGGCCGCGCACCCGCACAACGTGGCCCGGGGGACGTTCACCGAGAACGGAGGGGTGGTGCAGGCTGCGCCCGCCCCGCGCTTCTCCCGGACCCCGGCAACGATGCCGCCACCCCCGGCCGTGCCCGGTGGCGACACCGCGACGGTGCTCGAGGACTGGGGCGTCTGACGGGCCCAGCGGGCGGGCGGCAGTGGACGGCGCGTCGACGAGGCTCGACCGGGTGGGCCGCCCCGCGCCCAGGACCCCATTCCCACCCCCGACCTCAGGCCGGCACGGATGCCCCGAGCTGCTCGGCGACGATCTCGTAGCTGTGCCGACGGTCGGCGTGGTCGTGCACCATCGTGGAGATCATCAGCTCCTGGGCGCCGGTGCGCGCGAGCAGCGCTCGCAACCCCGCGCCCACCGTCTCCGGCCCGCCGACGACAGCGCTGGCCGTCATGCCGCCGAGCGACGCTCGTTGAGCAGGGGTGAGCGGGTGTGCCGCCGCCTCCTCGGGGGTGGGGAAGGTGCCGGGGTTACCCGCCCGCAGCCTGGCCATGGTCAGCGCCATCGGGGCGGCGAGCCAGGCGGCCCGCTCGTCGTCGGCCGCCGCGACGACCGACGCGGTCACCATCAGGTACGGCTCGTCGAGGACTCCGGGGGTGAAACGCTCGCGGTAGGCGGCCGCCGCGGCATCGGTGGAGCCTGAGGCGAAATGGTGCGCGTGGGCGTAGGGCAGGCCCAGGGCGCCGGCCACCTGCGCGGAGTAGGTGGAGGACCCCAGCAGCCACACCGCCACCTGCGCGCCGAGCCCGGGCACGGCGGTGATCGCCGCGTAGGGGTGGTCAGCCGGGTAGCCGTCGTCGAAGAACGCCCGCAGCTGGGCCAGCTGCTGGGGAAAGTCCTCCTCGCTGAGCTGGCCGGCGCTGCGCCGGAGGGCGTGTGCGGTCACCTGGTCGGTGCCCGGTGCCCGGCCGAGGCCGAGGTCGATGCGACCGGGGTACAGCGCGTCGAGGGTGCCGAACTGCTCGGCCACCACGAGCGGGGCGTGGTTGGGCAGCATCACCCCGCCCGAGCCGACCCGCATGCGTCCGGTCACCGCGGCGACCTGGCCGATCATGATCGACGGGGCGGAGCTCGCGATCCCGGGCATGGAGTGGTGCTCAGCCAGCCAGTAGCGGTGGTAGCCGAGGTGCTCGACGTGCCGGGCCAGGTCGAGGGTGTTGCGCAACGCGTCCCCCGGGGTGGCACCAGTGGGCACGGGGGAGACGTCCAGGACAGAGATCGGCACGGTCACTCCTGCTCCAACGGCCCCCGAGCGAGGGGTGTTCCCGCTCCGGGGCCGTCACGCCCTTGTGCACGGGTGATCATCGGCCCAAGGTGGTGTGACGGGCATCATGTGGTGCCCGGTCGCTCGCGCTCCACGAGCTGGACAACAACCCCAGGAGGACCCATGGCCGACAACCGAGGCGTTGCGTACATCGCGCCAGGCAAGGTCGAGGTGCAGAGCATCGACTACCCGAAGCTCGAGCTGCAGGACGGGCCTGGGGTGAACCCCGCGAACGTGGGCCGCAAGCTCAACCACGGTGTCATCCTCAAGGTCTTGAGCACCAACATCTGCGGCAGCGACCAGCACATGGTGCGCGGGCGCACCACCGCGCCGCCGAACCTCGTGCTCGGCCACGAGATCCTCGGCGAGGTGATCGAGGCCGGCCCGGACGTGGAGTTCATCGAGGTCGGCGACGTCTGCTCGGTGCCGTTCAACATCGCCTGCGGGCGCTGCCGCAACTGCAAGGAGGGCAAGACGGGAATCTGCCTCAACGTCAACCCTGCCCGCCCCGGGGCCGCGTACGGCTACGTCGACATGGGCGGGTGGGTCGGTGGGCAGGCCGAGTACGTCACCGTCCCCTACGCCGACTGGAACCTGCTGCGCTTCCCCGACAAGGAGCAGGCCATGGAGAAGATCCTCGACCTGACCATGCTCTCGGACATCTTCCCGACCGGGTTCCACGGAGCGTTCACTGCCGGGGTGAAGCCCGGGTCCACCGTCTACATCGCGGGGGCGGGCCCGGTCGGTCTGGCTGCCGCGGTGGGGGCCCAGCTGCTCGGGGCGTCGGTCGTGGTCGTGGCGGACCTCAATCCCGAGCGTCTCGCGCAGGCCCGCAGCTTCGGGTGCGAAACCGTGGACGTCTCACAGGGGTCCCCGCAGGATCAGCTCGAACAGCTGCTCGGCGTGCCCGAGGTCGACGCGGCCGTCGACGCGGTCGGCTTCGAGGCCCGGGGGCACGGCGCGAACACCGCCACCGAGGCGCCGGCCACCGTGCTCAACTCGTTGATGGACGTCACCGCGGCGGGCGGCGCCATCGGCATCCCGGGGCTCTACGTCACCGGTGATCCCGGTGGGGTCGACGAGGCAGCCAAGGTGGGTTCCCTGTCGCTCAGCCTGGGCACCGGGTGGGCCAAGTCGGTGTCCTTCACCACCGGCCAGTGCCCGGTGATGCGCTACAACCTGGGTCTGATGAAGGCGATCCTGGCCGAGAAGGTGCACATCGCCAAGGCGGTGAACGCGATCGTCATCAGCCTGGACGACGCGCCACGGGGCTACGCGGAGTTCGACTCCGGCGCGGCGAAGAAGTACGTGATCGACCCGCACGGATCCATCGCGGCCTGATCGGCACTCACCGCGCGCGGCGGCCACTCCCGGCCGCCGCGCGTTGCGGGGCTCAGGTGGTGGCGGGCTGCGCGGCCTGGGCGGGCAGGGGGTCGCTGACCACTCGGTCGCGGGCCAGCCGCAGCACCAGCAGGCCCAGTGCCGCTGCGGCGAAGCAGGCGATGGCGCCCATCGTCAGGCCCACCCGCGCTCCGAACGCCTCGCTGACGGCGCCGGCCACGGGGCCGCCGATCGGGGTGGAGCCCAGGAAGGCCACCGCCCACAGGGCCATCACCCGGCCGCGCATGTGCGGGGCGGCTCGCAGCTGCAGGGTGCTGTTGCCGGTGGCGAGGAACGCGACGCTCACCGCGCCGACCAGCGCGAGCGCCACCAGCTCGACGGCCAGGTTCGGCGACCACGCGGCGGCCAGCACCACGACCCCGAACAGGCCGGCGGTGACCACCAGCGTGCGGATTCCCGTGCGGCCCCTGGCGGCCACCAGCAACCCACCCAGCACCGCGCCGACGCCCATCGATGCGGTCATGAACCCGTAGGTCTGCGAACCGCCGCCGAAGGTGTGGTCGGCCAGCACGGGCAGCGTGACCTGGAACTCGTAGGTCAGGCACCCGACGAGGGCCATCATCATCAGCGGCACGGCCAGGGCCGGGGTGTGGCGAACGTAGGCGAAGCCCTCGCGCAGCTGACCACGGGTCCGGGCCGCGGGCGTGGACGGTTGCAGTCGAGAGACGTCGAGCGTGGACAGCGACACCACCACCGCCGCAAAGCTGACGGCGTTGACGAGGAAGCAGATGCCGGTGCCGCCGAGGGCGATGATGATCCCGGCGATCGCGGGTCCGACGGCCCGCGCCACGTTGACCATCACCGAGTTCAGGCTCACCGCGTTGCGCAGGTCGGCCGGGCCCACCATCTCCAGCACGAAGGCCTGTCGGGCGGGGTTCTCGAAACAGTTGTTCAGACCGAGCAGGAACGCCAGGGCGTACACGTGCCACAGCTGCACCACG
>JBDTDI010000140.1:0-3972 GCA_039923155.1 Mycobacteriaceae bacterium
TGATCCGCTCGCACTCGAGCAGGACAACCCGGCACCCGCGGGGTACCCGCCGGGCTCGGCGGCCGTGCTCGCGCTCGCCGCGGTGCTGTTGCTGGGAGCCGCAGGCGCTGCCGCGGCTGGTCGACACGCGCCGGTCGACCGGATGACGGGGGCTGCCGCTGGTCTGCTCGGCGCCGCCTCGACGGTGGGCCTGCTCGCGGGGGACGCCCCGGCACCCGCCCTGTGGGTCGTGACCGCCCTGCTCGCGGCGCTCGGGGCCGGGGTCGTGGTGAGCGCCCGGCTCAGGCCTTCTGCAGGTAGTCCACCTTTCCCGGATCCAGCGCCGAGCTGACCATCGCGGCGAGCCCGGGGTGGCGGGTGAGCGTCGGATCGGTCGCGATCACCTCGCCGGCTGCCCGGCGGGCGGACTCGATGACGTCACCGTCGCGCAGCAGGCTGAGCTTCCGCAGGGTGGAGCGCACCCCGGACTGGGCCACCCCGAGCACGTCGCCCTCCCGCCGCTGCTCCAGGTCCAGCTGGGCCAGCTCGAAGCCGTCGGTGGTGCGGGCGACCGCGTCCAGCCTCCGCCGGCTGGGGGCGCCGTCACGTGCGGTGGTGTGCAGCAGGCACAACCCCGGGTGCCCGCCGCGTCCGACCCGGCCGCGCAGCTGGTGCAGCTGGCTCACCCCGAACCGCTCGGCGTCCATCACCACCATGGTCGTCGCGTTGGCGACGTCCACCCCCACCTCGATGACGGTGGTGGCAACGAGGACGTCGATCTCCCCTGCGGCGAAGGCACGCATGACGGCGTCCTTGTCCTCGCCCGCCATCCGTCCGTGCAGCACCTCCAGGCGCACCCCGGCCAACGGCCCCGCCGCGAGCTCCTCGGCCAGCTCGAGCACCGGGCGGGTCGGGTTCTCCTCCTTGGTCTCCTCCTCCTGGCCCCCACCGCCCTGGGCCGACCCGTTGTAGTTCTGGTCGGCGTTCTGGTCGGCGTCGTCCTCACCGATCCGGCTGCACACCACGTAGGCCTGTCGCCCGGCAGCCACCTCCTCGACAACACGGATCCAGGCCCGGTCGAGCCAGGTGGGCTTCTCCGTCTCCGGCACCACGGAGGTGGTGATCGGAGCGCGGCCCGCCGGCAGCTCGCGCAGCGTCGACACGGCCAGGTCACCGAACACGGTCAGGGCCACCGTCCGCGGGATCGGCGTGGCCGTCATGACCAGCAGGTGGGGAGTGGCGCCGTCGCGGCCCTTGTCCCGCAGCCGGTCGCGCTGCTCCACCCCGAAGCGGTGCTGCTCGTCGACCACCACCAGACCCAGGTCGAAGAAGCTCACCGTGTCCTGGATCAGGGCGTGGGTGCCGATGACGATGCCTGCCTCGCCCGTGACGATGTCGAGCAGCGCAGCACGCTTGATCGCGGTCGGCATGGAACCGGTCAGCAACCTCACGCGGGTGGCCTGCTCGGGCGAGCCCAGCTCACCGGCGCGGCCCAGCTGACCCAGCAGCATGCTCAGCGACCGCGCGTGCTGGGCCGCGAGCACCTCCGTCGGGGCCAGCATCGCCGCCTGCCGTCCGCTGTCCACCACGTCGAGCATCGCCCGCAGCGCCACCACCGTCTTTCCGGAGCCGACCTCGCCCTGCAGCAGCCTGCTCATCGGGTGGCTGCGGGCCAGGTCAGCGGCCAGCTCCGCACCCACCTGTTTCTGGCCCTCGGTCAGCGTGAACGGCAGCTGAGCGTCGAAGGCAGCGGCCACCCCGTCGCCGCGGGTGGGGCAGGCCGGAGCCGTGCGCCCGGAGTCGACGACGCGCCGACCCGCGAGCACCAGCTGCAGGGCCATCGCCTCGTCGAAGCGCAGCCGAGCCTCGGCCGCGGTGACGTCGTCAGCGGTGTCAGGGCGGTGGATGAGCCGTAGCGCCTCACCCAGCTCGAGCAGCCCGAGCTCGCTGCGCAGGGCCTCCGGAAGCGGATCCTCCTGCAGGTCGAGCACGGCCAGCACCTTGCGCACCGCGCTGGAGATGTCCCAGGACGCCAGCTTCGCGGTGGCGGGGTAGATGGGCAGCATCGGGCGGGCGAGGTCGGCCAGCTCTTCAGCGGCGTCGGCGGTGTCTTCGACACCGGTGAGCGCCCGATAGTCGGGGTGCGTCAGCTGCAGAACCTTGTTGAAGACGCTGACCTGCCCGGCGAACAGGGCCACGGTGCCGACCGGCATCCGCTTGGGCAACCAGCGCTGGGAGAAGAACGTGCACCGCACCTCACCGTGCCCGTCGGTGATGATCAGCTCTTGCAGGGTTCCGGGGCGGTTCTTCATCTCCCGGCTGCTCACCTTCGCGACCCGGGCGAGCACGGTGACGTGCTCACCGACCTCCAGACCCCGCAGCGAGGTCATGGCGCCGCGCTCGGCGTAGCGACGGGGATAGTGCCGCAGCAGGTCTCCGACGGTAGCCAGACCCAGGTGGCTCGCCAGGTCCGCTGCCGTCTTTGCCTCGAGCACCGAGCTCAAGGGATCGCTCACGGTGGCCACGTCGGGCACGGTAGCCGAGCGTCCTGACACGACCCTGGTGCTGCGATGATCAGCCGGTGACGCTGCCTGCATACGCCGACGTGGAAGCCGCCGCCATCGTCCTCGACGGCCACGCGCACCGCACCCCGGTGCTGACCTCGCGACGCCTGGACGCAGAGCTCGGCTGCCAGGTCTTCTTCAAGGCCGAGCACCTGCAGCGGGCCGGGGCGTTCAAGTTTCGGGGCGCGTTCACCGCGCTGTCCCGCTTCGACGAGAGCCAGCGACGGGCCGGTGTGGTCACCTTCTCCTCCGGCAACCACGCTCAGGCGGTCGCGCTGTCGGCCCAGCTGCTGGGCATCCCCGCGACCATCGTGATGCCCGAGGACGCGCCCGCCATGAAGGTTGCGGCCACCCGCGGCTACGGGGCCGAGGTCATCAGCTACGACCGGTACACCGCGGACCGGGAACAGATCGGGGCGCAGCTCGCGGCCGAGCGCGGACTGACCCTCATCCCGCCCTACGACCACTCCGACGTCATTGCCGGTCAGGGGACCGCGGTGCGCGAGCTGCTGCACGACACCGGCCCGCTCGACGCGTTGTTCGTCCCGCTCGGTGGCGGGGGCCTGCTGTCGGGCTCCCTGCTGACCGCCGGCGCGCTGGCCCCCGAGTGCCAGGTGTTCGGGGTGGAGCCCGAGGCGGGCGACGACGGGCGGCAGTCGCTGCGGCGCGGTGAGGTGGTGCACATCGACACCCCGGTCACCCTGGCCGACGGTGCGCAGACCCAGCACCTGGGTGTGCTGACCTTCGCGATCATTCGAGAGCGGGTCAGCGACGTGCTCACCGCCACCGACGCCGAGCTGGTGTCCGCCATGGGGGTGATGGCCGCCACGCTGAAGCAGGTGGTCGAACCCACCGGGTGCCTGGGGCTCGCGGCGCTGCGGAGGGTGGCGTCGACGTTCTCGGGCCGGCGGGTCGGAGTCGTGCTGACCGGCGGCAACGTCGACCTGCAGCGGTACGCGGGCCTGCTCGGCGGTGGCGGTTTGGCCTCGTCACGCGTCGGCGGCTAGTATTTGCTCGTTGCGCGTGGGTCGTTGCCCGCAGCGCCCGACTCTGTACACCACTGCTGAGGAGCTCCAATCATGGCTGCCGTCTGCGACGTCTGCGCAAAGGGACCAGGTTTCGGCATGTCCGTCTCCCACTCGCACCGACGCACCAAGCGTCGTTGGAACCCCAACATCCAGACCGTGCGTGCCGAGGTGTCCCCCGGCAACCGCAAGCGGCTGAACGTGTGCACCTCCTGCCTGAAGGCGGGCAAGGTCGCTCGCGCCTGAGCTGGTCCTGATCCGAAGAACCCCCGCAGCCCCGTGCTGTGGGGGTTCTTCTGTCGCTACCGTCAGCGGGTGCAGAGACCGTCGATGCGGGTGACCTCGGTGATCATCGCGGCGCCCGATCCCCGTGGGCGGGACCTCTGGGGGAGGGAACGGCACTC
>JBDTDI010000141.1:0-4183 GCA_039923155.1 Mycobacteriaceae bacterium
CCAGGTCGAGACCAGTGCCAGTCTCACTGTTGTCACAGTGACTTGGTACAAGAGGGGCCGAGATGTCCGGTGTGGTGGTCGTTGCCCTGGTCCTGATCGTCATGGTGGTCGTGGTCGTGGTTCGCCACCGGGCGACACACGCAGGAGGACGACAGCCCGACGCAGTCGGCCTGGGTCCCGCCCGCTGGCGGGCCCTCGGCCTGGCGATGGGTCTGATCGCTGGCGTGCTCATGCTCAACGACGGCGGGCTGGGCCGTGGTCCCCTGCTCGCCGCTCCCGCCTTCGGGCTCTGCGTGCTGGTGGGCGTCATCGTCGGTGAGCTTCTGATCACCGCTCCTGGGGGGCCGATCCGACATGCCACGCTGGAGGTGCGGCGAATCCGCGACTACCTCCCCCGCAGGCTCACCACCGTCGTCACTGCGACCACGGCGCTGCTGGGCGGGATCCTGGTCGCCACGACGCTGGCGGGCTCGGCCGATGACCAAGGGCGTGCCGGGCGAAGTCTGGCACGACAGTGCAGCGCAATCATGGGCGAAGCCACGGGACCGTGGCCCGGCTCGTACTACAGCGTCCCGCTCGCGCTCGCCGTCGGGCTCGGGCTGCTGGGCGCCGCACTTGCCTCGCGCGTGATCGTGCGCAGACCTCGTCCGGGCGGGGACCGCGCGGACGACGACGCGGCCCGTTGCCGGGCGGTGTCCGCCGTCGTCGCCGCCAGCGGCGTCCTGGTCGCTGTCCCTCTGATCGGGGTCAGCCTGACCGCCGCCGGTGCGCTGTTCAGGATCTCGTGCCGACCCGAGTGGTGGAACACGCTCGCGTGGTCGCTGCTGCTCCTTGCTGTCGCCCTCGTCATCCTGCTCGGGTGGTGCGCGGCAAGCCTGCTGCCCCCGATCTCGGGTCTGGCTCGCGCGCGGGCAGCAAGCCTGCCCACCCGATGAGCGACGGGGTCACCCTGGCCGTGTCCACCACCGACCCGACGCCACCGTACGAGCAGCTCCGTCGCCAGCTGATGGACCTGGTCACCTCGGGGGTGCTCAGCCCCGGCGAGCGCCTTCCCCCGGTCCGCCAGCTCGCCGCCGACCTCGGGCTGGCCGTGGGCACGGTGGCGCGCACCTATCGGGAGCTGGAAGCGGCCGGGGTCGTGATCTCCCGTCGGGGCGCCGGTACCCGAATCAGCCTCCAGACGACCCGACGGTCGGACGCTGAGCGTCACCAGGCGCTGCTCGAGCAGGCGCAGCTGTTCGTGCGTCGCGCCCGCCTGCTGGGGGCGAGGGGCGACGAGGCCCGCACTGCGGTGGAGCACGCGCTCGAGCAAGGCTGACGCGTCCGGCCGGGCCCGACGACCGTCGACGAGTTGAGCTTGCCGCGCCATGGGCAACCCCGGCAGCGTGTTCCTCATGACGAGCCCCGCCGACCTCCTCTCCGCCTACGACCTCCAGCTCCGGACCGACGCCGAGACGCCGGGCGCCGCCTCGGTCACCAGGTACGGCCCCCTGCGCCTGGTGACCTTCCGCGGTGGCCGGGGGTTCATCACCTACCAGGACCTGGCCGGTGCCGACGCCGACACGATCGCCACGCTCGTCCCGGAGGCCCTCGCGCACTACGTCGCCGACCCGGCGATCAACCGGGTCGAGTGGAAGACACGGGGCCACGACCACGCCCCGGGTCTGCACGAGGCTCTGCGGCACAACGGATTCACGCCGCAGGAGCCGGAGTCGATCATGATCGGCGATGCGCGGCTGCTCGCCGTCGACGTTCCGCTGCCCGCCGGGGTGACGCTGCGGACGATCACCGAGGAGCCCGAGGTCCGGTCGATGAGTGCCATGCAGGACGAGGTGTTCGGCGATCCGGTCTCCACCGACCTGGCGGACGCGCTGCTGAACCGGCTCTCCCGCCACGACGGGATGCAGCTGTGGGTGGCGGAGTCCCACGGTGAGATCGTGAGCGCAGGTCGGCTCGAGCCCGTCGAGGGGACGAGCTTTGCGGGCATCTGGGGCGGGTCGACCCGATCGGAGTGGCGGGGTCGTGGAACCTACCGGGCGCTGACCGCGGCCCGCGCTCGCGCAGCGCTCGAGGTGGGCAAGACCCTGATCCACAGCGACTCGACCGAGTACTCCCGCCCCATCCTGGAACGGGCCGGTCTGCGCAAGGTGTCAACGACGACGCCCTACCTCTGGCGACGGTGAGCCCCCTGCGAGGCTCACACCGATTCGGTGGGCGAGACGCGCGACGCTAGGCCACCCGCGCCGGGGGCTCATCAGGGAAGGTGGGCACCACACCCGACACCGACGGTGGCGACCCCACGAGAGCACCAGGAGAGACTGATGTCCGTCCTGACCGACCTGACCACGGCGCTCCGCTCGGGAGCGGTCGAGGTCATCGACCTCACCGCCCCCCTGTCGAGCGACACCCCGATCCTGGAGCTGCCGCCCGAGCTCGGACAGACGCAGCGCTTCATCCTGGAGGAGATCAGCAGCTACGACGACCGCGGTCCGGCCTGGTACTGGAACAACTTTCGCACCGGGGAGCACACCGGCACCCACTTCGACGCACCCAACCACTGGATCACCGGCCGCGACGGTGGCGACATCGCCTCGGTGCCCGTCGACCGGCTCATCGCCCCCGCCGCCGTCCTCGACTTCGCCGACCGGGCCGCCGAGAACCCCGACCTGCTCATCGAGGTCGATGACATCCGTGCGTGGGAGGCCGAGCACGGCCCGCTGCCCGAGGGTGGCTGGCTGCTGGTGCGCACCGGGTGGGATGCCCGCACCACGCAGACCGACGCCATCAACGCCGACGAGAGCGGTCCGCACAGCCCCGGTCTGTCGGCGGAGTGCGCCCGCTGGGTGGCGCAGGAGACCGGGGTCCTCGGCATGGGGGTGGAGACGGTGGGCACCGACGCCGGGGCGGCGCACTCCTTCGACCCGCCGTTCCCCTGCCACTCCCACCTGCTGGGCAACAACCGCTACGGCCTGACCCAGCTGCAGAACCTCGACCGGCTCCCACCCACGGGCGCGGTGGTCGTCGCGGGTCCGCTGCCCATCCTCACCGGCTCCGGGTCGCCGGCCCGGGTGCTCGCCCTCGTCGAGCGGTGAACGTCGCGCAGGCGGTCGGTCGTGCCCTGGCCGGGGCCGGCATCGACCACGTCTTCGGCGTGGTCGGCTCCGGCAACTTCCACGTCACCGGCGCCCTGGTCGACGGCGGAGCCCGGTTCGTGGCCGCCCGGGGAGAGGGCGGGGCCGCGACGATGGCCGACGCTCACGCCCGGATGACGGGCCGGGTCGCGGCGTTGAGCGTGCACCAGGGCTGCGGGTTGACCAACGCCATGACCGGCATCGCCGAGGCGGCCAAGAGCCGCACCCCGCTGCTCGTCCTCGCGGCGCAGGCCACGGTGGCGTCGTCCAACTTCTTCGTCGACCAGGACGCCCTCGCGCGGGCGGTGGGCGCGATCCCGGCGCGGATCACCTCCGCCGAGACCGCGGTGGACGAGGCGCTCGCGGCCCTGGCGACGGCCCTGCACCAGCGGCGGACGGTGCTGCTGAACCTGCCGTTGGACGTGCAGGCCCTGGAGGCACCCGCGCACGCCTCAGCCAGCCCGCCCCCGTTGCCGCCGCCACCTCCACCGGCGGCACCCGATCAGCCCGACGTCGACCGGCTGGTCGAGGCCCTGCGCGCGGCACAGCGGCCGGTGTTCGTGGCCGGTCGCGGAGCCCGGCGGTCCGACTGCGCGGACGCGGTCGCCGCGCTCGCCGCGCGCAGCGGAGCACTGCTCGCCACCTCGGCCGTCGCGAAGGGTCTGTTCCACGACCACCCCTGGTCGTTGGACGTCTCCGGCGGCTTCTCCTGCCCAACCACGGCGTCGCTCATCGGTGACGCCGACCTGATCGTCGGGTGGGGGTGCGCGCTCACCATGTGGACCACGCGCCACGGCCGACTGATCGCTGCGGGCGCCACCGTGGTGCAGGTCGACGACACCCCCGACGCGCTGGGCGCCCAGCGGGAGCTGAGGTTCGGCGTGCTCGGGGACGTGGCCGAGACCGCCCTGGCCGTCCTCGCCGGGCTGGGGGCGGACGAGCAGGTCGGCTACCGCACGCCGGAGGTCCGCCAGCAGATCGAGACCTCCGGAAGCTGGCGCGAGGTCCCCTTCGACGACACCAGCACCGCGGACCACATCGATCCGCGCACC